>JAVXFZ010000029.1:0-33846 GCA_036657595.1 Odoribacter sp.
AATTTTAGCAATGACTGAACCTGATCTTTCATCTGATTCACATTAATGCTTCCTATTTTTTTGTAAGATACAAGAACCTCTGGAACTATGGTAGGTGTATTCTTATCATCACCACAGCCTATGTTGGCAAGTAGGGTAATAAAAACGAGAATACGTAAAAACAACACTCTTATTTTTAACATAATTGAATTGTAATTAATCGTTATATATTGCAAATATAGTGAGAGTCATTGAATATACTGTAATTTTTGACGGATTTTTTTTAATAATCTCTGAAATAGAACTTATCGACGGCATGGTTTATCTTCTGTGCTTCGATGCTTTTGCCCGAAGCCCTGCCTGTCTTCACGTCCATCTGTCGGGGTGGGACGTCCATCTGTAATTAGCAAATTCTAAATCGACATTTTTTGGTAAAGTTAAATCGGCACATTAAAGGCATGTTTCCGCTAGGTTTCTCGCTGCCTTTCTTTAGATACATTAAAATTTTGAATGTCGAACGCATAACTCTTTTTTTGGGTTATAAAATTAGTTTCCTTTGAGTTATTTGTTGATACGCAAATCTATGCAGATCGCTGAATAAGATGCGATTACGGAACTATTTGCATTTCACGTTTGGTAATGACTTAGTAATTCAACTCTGTCGCATATTGGCTTTACAATGCCTTTTGTCAATGCCACTCATAGCCAAAAACAGAGCGTAACGAACACTTTTACAGTTGATTCGCTACGCTTTGCTGAATTGTTTATTTTAGACTATTTTAGTAAGTGTTGAGTTTTTTATCTTTTATCTTTTTATCTTTTAAATATTTGCATTAACTTTGTTCATTGATTTGGTGATGGTGTGAAAGAATGGGTGTGGCTTGCTTACAATAAATATTTTATATTACATATATGGGTCTATTCTCGTTTTTATTTCCGAAGCATAAGATACTTCGCACGACTTATGAGGCAGAGACTTTTCGGGCGGTATTCCGTGAAGATGAAGAATTATTTCAGAAGATGGAAAAGAGTGATGAATTGAAGAGATTCAGGGAGCTTGAAGAGTATGTGAATAATCCTTTGTTTAAGAAGAAACGGAAAGAAATAGAGCAGTTGTCTTATAAGGATAGCGAATATTATAAGGCAGAGAAGCAGTATAAGGCTTTGCTGAAATCCCGGAAATTGCAATCTTATTTATTGGTTTATGATTCGAAGGAGTTGAAGGGGTATCATTTGTTGAAAACGACTTCGGTGTATGCTGAATATAGTAAATTGAAGGTGATTGTAATGTCGGCTGATTTTGATAAGAAATTGCATATCACAGAGTATGCGGCTTATCAACAGATTATTAAGCATCCGAAAATTGCTGCTTTGATGAAATTTGAGCGGTTAAGGCACTTCCGGGAATATGATGAGGTGAAGGATACTAATCTGCCGAAAGAGTTTGAGCAGTTGGCTGCTTTTATTCAATCGGATGAGTTTCGGAATAATCGGAAGTATTTAATAGATAAAAATCGGTATCAGACAACGGATGATTATCAGTTGTTGTGTGAGTATGAAGCATTGAAGAAACAGCCTGATTTGATTAAATATAATCGGTTGCGGAATGATCCTTATTTTTGTGAAATGTGTCGTTGGAAGTTAGTCTTTGAGGATGGTTTTGAGCAGGGGCGTTTGGATGAAATGAAATGGATTACGCGGTATTATGCGGGGGAACGTTTCTTGAATGATACGTATGGAGTGGGGAAAGATGTGCAGTTGTATGCGGCTGATAATGTTTCGTTTAGTGGAAGTGCTGTGTGTCTGAATTTCCGAAAGGAATCTATTGTTGGAAAATATTGGGATCAGCAATTTGGGCTGAGAGAGCGGACGTATGCTTATACGTCTGGTATGATCAGTACAGCTTCTTCTTTTCGTCAGCGGTATGGACGCTTTGAGGCAAAGATTAAGTTGAATCGTTCGGATTTGACTTCTTGTTTTTGGATGTTGGGTGATACGGATGTGCCGTATGTGGAGATTATGAATTGTCGTACAGATGGAGTTGAGGTGGGGCACGTTTATCCCTATCGAACGGCTATTGCCAATAATATGCAGTTGATAAAAGATATAGATTTAGCGAATGAATATTATATTTTTACGTTGGAGTGGACGGAGGAGAAGATGGTTTGGATGGTCAATGATTTGGTGGTGAAGGAAGAACGGGAGAATATTCCGGATGTACCGATGTATATTGTATTTTCTTTGGGCGCTTGTGATGCTCCTGCTGATAGATGTGTTCCGGGACGTATGGAAATTGATTGGGTCAGAGGCTATCGGTTGAAGAGTTAGGAGGGGCTTTGTTTAGTTGTTTTCCCGTTTTAAGAGGGAGGTAGCAGATCGACGAATCAATGTTATTTAAGTTTTAACGGATGATTTGGAAGCAGGCATATTCTTTTGTCAAAAAAGGTTGTTGCAGCCTATTGTCGTCGTTGGGAGATTTATTGTTTCCACCGGTTTGTTTGGTTTGTGGGAGGAGTTTGGTGAGGGGTGAGCGTTATCTGTGTACGGCTTGTGTGGCGGATTTTCCTTTTTCCGATGAAACGTATGCAACGGGTACGAAAGTATTGGAAAATTTTGATGAGAATTGTCGTCCCGAAAGCTTGTATTCTCTTTTTTATTATAGTAAGTATAGTCGTTATAAGAATCTGATTTATACGATTAAATATCATTCTCATAAACAATTGGGTATTTATTTGGGGCGTATGTTGGGAGAACATATTGCCGGAATTTGTCGTGCGGATTGTATTGTGCCAATCCCCCTACATCCGAAGAGAGAAAGGGAAAGAGGATTTAATCAGTCTTATCAAATTGCATTGGGGGTGAGCGAGGTGTTGGGGATTGAGATATTGGATGATGTGGTGTTTCGGGTGCATAATAATATTTCACAAACAGGGAAAAGTGTCAGTGACCGTCTGAAAAATGTTGAAAATATTTTTGAATTGCGAAATTCTCAGAAAATACGGGGACGGCATATTCTTTTGTTGGACGATGTTATCACTACGGGTGCGACGATTGCATCCTGTCTTCGTGTGTTGGCGCAGGAGGAAGACGTAAAATTTAGCTTGGGATGCCTTGCCCAGACGGTGTGAATATGGGTATGCTTATTTTTCTTTAGTTTTTGGTTTTTCTCTTTTAGTTTTTAGCTTTAATAGCTTATCTTTGTAAGTTGAGTATAATAGAGTAAAATAAGAAAACGGATGGGCAGAAGTAATCAAATTTCTTTGCGATGGGATTGGTTGGGTGCAGTGATGGTAGCTGTATTGGTATATGCTTGTGCTAATCGGGGATATCCTGAAGGTGGAACAAAAGATACGACACCGCCTATTGTAGTGGCGGAAGTTCCTGTTTCTTTTACCAAAAATTTTAATAAGAAACGGGTGGATGTTTATTTCAATGAGTTTGTGCAGTTGAAGGAGATGAACGAAAAGTTTATCATATCACCTCCTATGAAGAAAAAACCGAAGGTACGCTTGAAGGGGAAGTATATTCAGGTTGATTTGACGGATACATTGAAGGCGAATACTACTTATAGTCTTGACTTTGCTGATGCGATTGCCGATAATAATGAAGGAAATCCGTTGGGCTTTTACCGTTATGTTTTTTCTACCGGTCAGACGATTGATTCATTGGAGGTGAGCGGTCGGGTTGTGAATGCGGAGTCGAATGAGTCGATGATGAATGTTTATGTTGAATTATATGCGAATCAGGCGGATTCAATGCCTTTGTTGCGGCAGCCAGATTATGTGGCACGTACGGATAGTTCCGGTTTTTTTCGGTTGACTAATTTGAGGGATACTTCTTATCGCATTGTTGCTATCGAGGATAATAATAAGGATTATAAATATACGCCGGAGTCGGAAATGTTTGCTTTTTCAGATACGGTGGTTCGTCCCATTGTGATGCCTCTCGTGAGGACGGATACGTTTAAACGAATTGATAAGATTGTGGGGAAGGATACGATTACTTCTGATAGTGTCGTTACGACTGATTATTTGGCTTATGGACCGAGTAATCTTTATTTGAGGATATTTCAGGAAAAGTTGACGCAGTTGTATATGGTGGATGATTCCCGTAAAGTGCGTGAACGCTTGGATTTTATCTTTAGTATTCCGGGTGAGAATAAGTTGCAAGTACGTTTATGGGATACCTTGTCTACTCAGCCTGAGCCTCAGAATTGGTATCTGACGGAACATTCCGCAGGAAATGATACGCTTTCTTTGTGGATCAGGGATTCTTCCGTGTATAAGAAGGATACGTTGAATGTGATTCTTACTTATTTGCGTTCGGATAGTACGGGACGACACGTTAGTTTTTCGGATACGACACGTTATACTTTTAAGGATAAAAAGAAAGTGGAACCCAAGGGCAAGAAGAAGGATGAACACAAGGAGGTTGCTTTGGAGTTTTTGGATATGAAGTCGAATGTGAGCGGAGAGATGGATTTGGAGGGACGACTTTGGTTTGATTTTGACAGTCCCACAAATACGGATGGATTGGACAGTTTACGTGTGTTGTTGAAGGTGGATACGTTGTTCCAGCCCGTTGCATTTGCTTTGCGTGAAGATAGTCTTAAAATCAGGCGGATATATGTAGATGTACCTTGGAAAGCCGGTGGTGAGTATCGTTTGGAATTGGATTCTGCCAGAGTCTATGATTTATATGGTAAGTTCAATAATAAGTATGAAAAAAGTATAAAAGTTAGAACAGAGGAATTTTATGGGAATGTTATCTTAACGGTGAAAGGGGTGACGGGAAATGTGATTCTTCAGTTGTATAAGTCGGAGGGAGGTAAATCAGAGAATGGGAAGTCTACTTATGCTGTTGTTCAAGAGAAAAAAATCAATAAGGATGGGGAAGTGACCTTTGGTTTATTGCAGGAGGGAAAGTATAAGTTTAGGGCGATATTGGATGTGAATGGCAATGGAAAATGGGATACCGGATTATATTTAAAGCATCAACAGCCGGAAGAGATCATTTATCTTCCGACAGAAATTTCTGTTAAACAAAATTTCGATATAGAGCAGGAATTTAATTTGCTGAAAACGTATAAGGAAGAAAGTGATAAAAAGAAGTAGGTATGAAATGGGTTTGGTTATTTATTGTTTTGTTGGGGTGGGAAATGTCGCTTTTCTCACAAACGAAACACGTTCCGGTGGAAAATTTGATATATACCGGATATTATAATTGGGGTTTTATTTGGGTAAAAGCCGGATGTGTGGAGTTTTCTCAGACGAAATCAGACAAATATCCGAATGCACAGAAATTGAAGGCTGTGGGGTATTCTTTGCCTTCGTGGGATTGGATTTTTACGATCCGTGACACGTTGGAGTCGCATTATAATCCGAAAACGTTTTTGCCTTATGAGTTTTCGCGGAAAGCTCACGAGGGGAAGTATCACAAGACATTTGATTATGTTTTTAATTATAATGATTCGATGGTTGTCGGCGATGTTCATCGGATTGGAAAATATAGACGGAAAGATACGGTGCCTTTAAAGTCGAATACTTTTGATATGTTGTCGGTGGCTTGGAAAGCACGGGAATTGGATTTTGATAAATACGCGAAGAACGATTTGATACCTATCCGTATTTTGATTGATAGTAAAATATATGATTTGTATATTCGCTATTTGGGCATTGATAAATGTAAGGTTGAAAACCGAAAGATAGATTGTTATGTTTTTTCTCCTTTGCTGTTGGAGGGTGATGTTTTTAAGGGAGGGGAAAATATGAAAATATGGGTGAGTAAGGACGAGTATCGCTTACCGGTGATGGTGGAGGCGAAGATTATTGTGGGTTCCGTGAAGGGTGTATTGGAATGGTCGAAAAGTAAGATGGGTAACGTGATGAATAATTAATGAAAAATAAATGAATAGCGAAATGATGAAAATACAAAGATTGACAAAATTAATTTTTTGGGTGCTTCTTTGCACATTGGTGTCTTGTAAAGATGGAGGTCGAAAGTCGGTATTGCCTGCGGTGACCGGTTCAACCAATGAATTGTTGGTTGTGATGCCCAAATCCCTTTGGGAGGGTACAGTTGGGGATACAGTGAAACAATTTTTTCAACAGGATCAGATGGGTTTGCCTCAGTCTGAGGCGATTTTTGATGTGATTAATCTGCCGCCTGCTACTTTTGAGGGGAATATAAAAGCACACCGGAGTGTTTTAATCGTTTCGATTTCTAATAAGGTTGATAGTGCTTCTATGATTTTTATTGAAAGTCCTTGGGCGCGAACACAGAAGATTTTTAAAATAGTGGCTCCTTCTGTTGATGCTTTTTATAAAATCTTTGATGAAAATAAGGAGAAGATGATGGGGGTCTTTCTAAAAGCTGAACGAGAACGTTTGGTGGATATTTATAAGAAGAATTCGGATGCAAAGATATTTGATACGTTCAAGAATAAGTATAAGATGTTGTTGTATTGCCCCGGCGGTTACAGAATCAATATAGATACGACTGATTTTGTATGGATGTCTTTGGAAACGAAGGAAGATAGCCGTGGAGTGATTTTCTTTCAAGAGAAATATGAGAATGAAAGTCAGTTGAATTATCGCGTGATTGCGGATCGGGTGAATGATGAATTGAAGAAATATATTCACGGACAACGCGATAGTACTTGGATGTCTTTGGATATGGTTACACCGATGTCGTCAGCTACGTATAATTACGAAGGACTTTATTATGCTGTTTTGATGAAGGGATTGTGGACGTTGAAGAATGATTTTATGGGAGGACCGTTTGTTTTGAATGTGGTGATTGATGAGCAGAATAATCGAATCCTCTATATGATGGGGTATGTGTATGCGCCGAATGGGAAAAAGCGGAATATGTTGCGTCAGGTTGAAAGTATTCTTTTCTCGATGCAATTTGATCTAAGAAAAGATGTGCAGGCTGAAAAATAATGGATGGATTGATTTTTGTTTTTAGGGGTTGGTCGAAATAAGTTATTTTAGGTGTTAATGGGTTACGATAATTATTGGAGGTTGTTTATGAGGTGTGTTTTGTTAGTTATATATTCCGTCTTTATGTGTGGGAGAGTGGCTGCTGTTTCTCCCGGAGTGGAGGATTTTGCTGTGTACCGTGCTCGAATAGAAGGTAAAGCGGTGGGTATCGTGGCGAATCAGACCTCGATAGTAGGCGAGGAGCATAGTGTGGATTTTCTTCGGGAGCGGGGAGTGCGCTTGGTGAAAATATTTTGTCCAGAACACGGTTTTCGAGGCGATGCAGATGCAGGAGAGAGTGTGGGAGATTACCGGGATAAGACAACCGGATTGCCGGTGATTTCTTTGTATGGGAAAAAGAAGAAGCCTCTCGCTGAAGATCTAAAAGGATTGGATGTTGTTATTTTTGATATGCAGGATGTAGGTGTACGTTTCTATACTTATATTTCTACGCTTCATTATGTAATGGAGGCTTGTGCAGAGCAAGGTATTCCGGTGATTGTTATGGATCGTCCGAATCCGAATGCTTTTTATGTGGACGGTCCTGTTTTGGATATGAAGTATAAATCGTTTGTGGGAATGCATCCGGTGCCGATCGTTTATGGAATGACTATTGGTGAATATGCACAGATGGTCAACGGGGAGGGATGGTTGAAAGATGGAATTAAATGCAGGCTTACCGTTGTCGCTTGTCGAGATTGGACGAGAGATATGACGGTTGAATTGCCTCGAAAACCTTCGCCGAATTTGCCGGATAGGATTTCGGTGATGTTATATCCTTCCGTTTGTTTGTTTGAGGGGACGGTGGTGAGTGAAGGTCGTGGAACTGACACTCCTTTTCAGGTGTTCGGTCATCCTGATTTAAAGAATATGCCTTATGTTTATACCCCGGTGAGTATACCCGGTATGAGCAAGGAACCGAAATGTCTCGGTCAAGAATGTCACGGTATGGATTTGAGAGGAAAGTACGATGAAGTGAGAGAGGGAGGACGTCTGCGACTTGATTGGTTGTTGAGTGCTTATCAAAATTATATGGGGACGGCTTCTTTTTTCATCCCCTTTTTTGAAAAGTTGGCGGGATCAGAGCAGTTGAGAAAAGATATTGTTGATGGGAAAAGTGAGGTGGAAATCAGAAAGAGCTGGAGACCACAACTTCAGGAATTTGAGAAGATCAGAGAGAAATATTTGATTTATTAAATAAATCATATACTGTTTGTTTAATTTTATTGTTATGTCAGAGAAATTACGAAAGCCATTGTGGCGACGGATTTTAAAATGGTCACTACTCTCTTTGCTGTCATTTTTGTTGGTGATTGTCATAGGAGTAGGAATTGTTGTTAATTTTGTTTTTACTCCATCGAAATTGACACCATTGGTGGAACGAATCACTCAGGAATACCTGAATGCAGAGGTTCATTTTTCTGGGATAGAGTTGACTTTTTTTTCTACGTTCCCTGACTTTGGCGTTCAGATAAAGGATGTGGAAGTAATTTCCGGAGTATTTCGTGATACGACGATGAGGGTTGCTCCTGTGGCGCAGGATTCATTAATGAGTATGAAATCGTGTTTGGTGACAATCAATCCTTTGGCATATTTGGTGAAAAATCGGATTGTTGTGAAAGATTTTGTGCTGGAGCAACCGGAAATATATGCTTATGTAGATACGGCAGGTGTTGCCAATTGGGATATTGTACGCTTACCGGCAGATAGCATTGAGGCAGATTCGGTTGTTTCCGATACGTCAGATTTTGATGCAGGTATCCGCTTGAAAAATGTTCGTATCCGTCAAGGAAGACTGACATTTGATGATCGGAATACTCGCTTGTATACTCGCTTGGTTGGATTAAATTTGGATGTTGACGGTTATTTGGGCATTCATCGTTCGCGTTTGAAAATAAATTGTTCTACCGAAAATATATTGTTTTGGCAGGAAGGGAAATTATTAGTCAATCATTTGGCTCTTGGCATAGAAACGGGAATGAAGATTAATCGGGATTCATTGCTTTATACGCTTGATAAGGCTGTGTTTGATGTAAATGGAATTCGTTTCGGAGCAGGGGGGACTTTGCGTGGTGATTCGGTGAATCGTACGGTGGAGGTGAATTTAAAATACGGTATTCATATTCCTTCATTGAAAACATTGCTTGATCTGGTGCCAGACACCATCCTTCGGAAGGCGGAAGAAGTGAAAGTGAGAGGGGAGGTATCGTGTCGCGGAGAAATTCGCGGGTTGTATGGCAAAAAAAATATTCCTTTGTTGACCGCCGGATTTAGTATAAAAGATGGGGGTATCGCTTATCCCGGTATGCCTTCAAAGATTGATACGCTGGATATGGACTTTTATGCTCTTATTGATTTGCAAAAGGAGCAGGAATCATATTTTCAACTTCGTCATTTTTGTATGAAAGGGGGAAAAACAGATATAGATATAGAAGGGAATGCCGAAAATTTATTAACAGCACCAGTGGTAAAAGCAAAAATTGATGCTTTTATTGATTTCGATGATCTGACACATATTTTTCCATTGGCGGATGGCATCACGTGTAAGGGGATGGTAAATACTTCTTTAAAGGCGGATGTCTTGGTGGCGGATGTTGTGAATGCTAATTACGGAAAACTGAAGATTGGCGGATGGTGTCAGATGAAAGAGGTGAAAATTTTTATTCCGAAAGATAGTATTGTGATGAATGTAAAATCGGCTGGAATAGCTTTTTCCTCTAATCGTAAGAATGAGAATACTTTGCAAGGAATAGATTTACTGAATGGAGTTGTTGGTTATTCCGGTTTGGAGGTTTATGTGCAGAATAAGGTGAAATTAACAATGGATACTACTTATCTGACTCTAAAAACTTCGCCGCTTAAAGATACTTCGGTCATTGCTTCGGTGAGTTCTTCTTTACATCTTGGACGTATGATTTTCATCGTTCGGGATACTTTACTGGTAGGATTGAAGAGCGCAGCAGTGAAAGCGACTTTATCTCCTTGGGTACGGAATAAGAAAATACCTCAGATTAATGCTTCCTTGCAAATAGACAGTTTGCGTCTCAGATCTATGGGCAACCGCCTTCGGTTAGCAAAGGCTGAAGTTGTGATAGAAGCGATTAGAAGTAAACGGAATACGAAAATTTGGTTTCCTGTGGGATATATTGATTTCCAGGGGTTACAGGCTTATACTCCCGGCTTTCCTATTCGGATGCAGATGCCTGGTACTCGTTTGCATTTTGATCGGAATGAAATACAATTGGATTCTGCTGTTTTGCGCTTAGGGCATTCGGATGTAAGGCTAACCGGGAAGATTACCAATTTGGCGAAAACGTTTTTTAAGAAAGAAGATTTGAAAGCGGAATTGGCTGTAACTTCTGATCGAATTGATTGCAATCAATTGATAAAAGCTTTGGAGGTCGGAACTTCTTATATGGAAAAAGTGAAAGCCGGATTCCGTGATACGATTAGTAGTGAGGAGGATGATATGGAACAGGTTGCTGTGATGAGTGATTCGGCTGAATATACCGGTAGCAGTTCTTTGTTTATGATTCCGAAAGGAATTGACTTGACTTTCCAAACGGATATTAAACAGATGTTGTTCGGTAAGTTGACGATATACAACATTCACGGAGAGGTTGTTATGCGTAATCAATGCATTGAATTATCGGATTTGGAAATGCGTTCTTCTTCTGCCAATATGAGTACTTCTGCTATTTATCGGGCAACGGATACGGTACGGGCGTATACTGGTTTTTCTATGCAAATGCGCGATATTCAAATTGATAGTTTGGTGAGATTGATTCCCTCTTTGGATACTTTATTCCCGATGTTGCGTTCTTTTGAAGGAGTCGTTGATTTTCATATTGCTGCGGATTCTTGGCTTGATTCGACGATGACGATTGAATTGCCAACTTTGCGTGCGGCAGCGTATTTGGATGGAAAGGATTTGGTGTTGATGGATGGTGAAACTTTTTCGGAAATTTCTAAAATGTTGATGTTTAAAAATAAAAAACGCAATATAATTGATAGTGTATCTGTGGAGTTGACAGTAAAAGACGGTACGGTCGAAGTGTTCCCTTTTTTGGTGGAAATTGATCGTTATAAGGCGGCTATTGGTGGGGAACATCATATTGATATGACTTTTAATTATCATATTTCTATTCTGAAATCACCCTTGCCTTTTCGCGCCGGAGTGGATATTTCCGGCTCACTGGATAAAATGAAATTTCGAATTACTAAAGCTAAATATAAAGATCTATTTATCCCTTCCCGTAAGGCTAAAGTAGATAGTACGCAATTGAATCTGAAACAACGTATCCGAAAAATGCTCCACGAAAATTTTAAATAGTAGAGATAGTCGGGGCATCTATAAAAACTGACATTTTGTTTGATTTTAAACTCATAAATTTCGTGTACAAAAAAAATATTCAGCAACATTATGGCAATAACTTTGGAAATGAGAGAAAAATTGTCAATTAATACACAACACGTCGAAGAAGATATTATTTTTGATCACTTTTTTAGGGAGCAATATAAAAAGATGTGTTATGTCGCTTATACATTTATTGATGATTTTGCTCTTTCTGAAGATATTGTGCAGGAGCTCTTTTCTGAAATATGGATAAAAAAGTTGTATTTAAAGGCAGATTTTAATTTAAAAAATTATCTTTTTATAGCTATTCGAAACACCTGTTTTACTTATCTTAGAGATAAAAAGAGGACGATCGTAATCAATGAGATTCCAGATGATCTGATTGCTTTGGAAAATGATACTACTCTTGACGAATTGCAGCCGTTATGGAAAGCAATCGACGAATTACCGAGACAATGCAAAATAATATTTAAACAAGTTGTCTTGGAAGATATGAGCTATCAGGAAACAGCCACTTGTGTGGGTGTTTCGCTGAATACTGTAAAGACACAGATGAGGATCGCCTATAAAACATTGCGGGAAAAATTAGATCTGCAACAATTCAAGTTGTTTTTGTGTTTGTTAAAAATCGGAATAAATAGCGATCTACCTTCAAACATTGCAAATTTATAGGACATACAGGGGTGTCATGGTCTGTGTTTAATAGTTTTATCGTATACTTCCTTGTATGACTTTGTCCATTTCTGAAAGAAATTCTTCCGGTTTTATAGTGCCTGTTCTTTGCCATATAACTTTGCCTGATGGAGCGATGACGATGCACATCGGTGTTTTTTGTGAAGCAAAATAGTTCATAGCCTTTTCTCCATCGGCTGTTTTTACATTGTATTTTACGCAAGTGATCTGTTTCATCGTTTCTCCAATGCTGTCATTTGCAAATATATTTTTATCCATCTCCTTACAATCCTTGTTTTTTGAATTATAAAGATAGAGAAATAGTGGTCGTTCGTAGGCTTTTGACAGTTGGATAGCACGTTCAAAATCATCCCGGTCAAAATAAACTCCATCAGCAGCACGTTTCCTGAAAGGCTCATACATAATACTTATGTATGTTTTTAACTGTCCATCTTTTGCCATTGACATATAAAGATTTCCAATTTCTACGAGCTTTTTTAAATCGGATTTTGTACCAAATTGGGCAATATGGCTCGCAGTATAAGAGAATCCGTACAATTCGTCTTGACGCAGTAGGGGTGCTATTTCTGTAAATGCGGCTACCATTTGAGATACATTTTTCTGTCTCATCGCTTTTACTATATTGACATTCAGCGATAATAATTTCCGATCCGGATGGTCCAAGGTGGATGCTAAGGAATCGATTTTAGTCAACATTTGTTGGTCGTATCCTCTTTCGGGATACATCATAATATCATTGGTAGATTGGTTTAAATAGTTTTGATACATTTGATACAGATAAGTATTTACTTTTTCTTTACCTATGTTTTTTTCAAAAGCTGCTTTGTGCTGGCACAGATAGTCAAAATACTTTGAGCCTATCGGTGATAGGCCTGAATGACTAAATAGAGACCAACATTCCGATGTTGCTTTTTCTTCGTCTGAGAGAATAGAAAATAATTTTTCGAATAGTTCTTCCAGATGTTCTGTTTGCCCGGCATCCATTCGAGTTAAAATATAATCTCGAAATTCACTGGCATTCATTTTTCCATTCTTATATTTTTCTTCTTGATATGTCAGAGAATTTTTAACATCACAGCCCCGAATGATTTTTTCTAAAAATACATCCGATTCATAAGTGCCTACTAAACGATACAGAAGTTCTCCATCCGGATTGATCAGTAAAAAAGTAGGTACGGAAGATATTTTAAACTCCTCTGCAATTCCTTTTCCTTCTTTCTCGATGTCATATTTAACATTGATAAAATGAGTATTGAAATACTCTCCAATTTTACGTAAAGAGAAAACTTGAGCTGCCATTTTTTTACAAGGTTCACACCAAGATGCGTGGCAATCAATAAATATAGGTTTATTTTCCGTTTTAGCTTTTGCTAATGCTTTTTGATAGGAAAGTTGTTCAAAACGAATGCCTTGAGAAAATGCTGTTGCCGTTATGAATAGCGTTAAAACGAATAATATTATTTTTTTAATCATTGTATTTTTGTATTATTTGTTGTCTGTTCTCATCTTTAAGACAATCCGATAAGTTTGATTGGGCTCAAAATCAGCATTGTACACGAATATAAAATTTTCATCCAAAGCAATATCCCATTTTTGTCCGTCAGCCAAATGGGCATTGGGCAATCGCTGTGGAAAAAAATAACTAAACGGTAAGTCCAATGTACATTCCGGCTGATAATGATTGCCGGCTAAGCTTTGCATAGTAAAATCGGAATGAGTCACAATGGTGATAATATACTGATCATTATTTTGTTCTGAGGTTACTGTGAAATTTCGACTGCCGGGGTGTTCCTGTAAGCGTACATTCCATTTAGGATCTCCATAATAAGCCATCACGTCTCGGTCGTATAAACAGCCGATTTCTGCTCTTGTTGGATTTTTGATTCCAGATGTAGTTGCAATGATGTCTATCGCTTGATCTATATGTGTGTAGGGGAAATTCATTGTTGCCAGTGTTGGATGCCAACGATTTAATAGGCTAATGATATGTTGACGATTCAGAAATGCAGCTTCGGGTAATGAATAACGTCCTGCATTGGTGATCCAATATTTTACGATTCCGAAACTTCCTATTCCGAACCAATTGGGTGCAACATAACCGATTACTGCTGCTGCATTTCCTCCACTCATCCACGCTATTGACATACTTTCTTTTGAATGGGCTACATCCCCACCGAAATTATCTCCGGCTGCGATATACACTTTTGGTTTTCCTGTTTCCGGTAAAGGTTTTGCTTCCGGATAATCTGCATACCAGTATCCATTTTTTGCTTTTATCGCTGCAATGTCGCAAAATGGAAGATTGGATTGAAAAGCCGTTGCTTTGGAAACAGGATGAAAGTCAGACATTGAAAAGCTATCACTGTTCCATCTGGGATTTGTACTGTAACTATTGGTTAAAAAACAATCAGGCATTGTTTCTTGATAAAGTGAAATAAATTTATCAAAATAATCTACCGGTTGAAATTCTGTAATAGCGTAACCTGATGCAGTATCTATTTGTACACTGCCGGAAGCGTTCAATCCTTGCCAATCTATATCTCCATTTGCTTTTTTTTGTCCCCACATTCCCATATTAAAATCATCCATCCAGGCATAACGTTCAAACCATTCACCTACGCTGGCATCTCTAAAAGCCGATGTAGATAACATATTTCGTACAACCAGTGGATTTGTTGCATTCTTGACCATTTTCATAGCACTGTTTGCATCATACCCTGTAATGATCCCCCAAAGAAAATCAGCAAAAATATCTTCATCTACTTGTCGACTCAATTGATTGATGCACTTCACATAGTCGGCTCCGATATTTTCAGGTTTTTCAACAAATGCAACATAGCGGGGAGTATTTTTTTGTAATTTCTGTAAAATCTCCGATGGGGATTCTTTGTATTGAAACAATAATGCCTGATGTTTTTTTTGTAATTCTTCTACCACTTTTTCCCATTCGGGATCATTCATTACATCTTCCCCGGCGATCACGGCATATTCTTTGCCTGTGGTATATTTTTTCTTTTCCACTTTTGGCTTTGCATAAACAGATAATAATAAAAAAGAAAAAAGTAAGAAAAGAATAATTTTATTCATAAAATATATGTTAAGTCGATAGACTTGTTTATACTCTGAATGAATCATAAGGCTGTATCAAAAGTTATGATAAATCTTTGATGCTAAAAATCTCCTATCCATCTACGTTTTATTTATTCGTTTATTTGTTTAACTGTTCAAACAATAAAATGAATAAATAAAGCGTTAGTTGGTGTGCAGAAACTTTCACATTGTGTAAATCTAATGAACGATTGATACCCCTTATGATTATTTATATGGATAGTTGTTTATTTAAATACCCTCTTGCAACACTGCAACGGTTTTAGTCTTATTTCTAGACTTAATAGTAAAATGTCCATCTCTTTGCGCACCTGTATTAGGCTTTGCATAGATATATAATGCTTGATTTTTCAGACCTCCATTGATAGAAGGGGCATCATTCGAATCTTCATTTCTGATGATAATCCATTCATCTTTATCAATGATGGTCCAAGAACCATTACAAGTTATATCATCTTGCAAGCCAAAGCTTTCACCTCCTGCACCGATCCTTTGTCCAAGCCAATTTCCTCCCGGTACAATTTCATCTTGAATTTTCAACAGAGTCGCCGCTTCTTGCACAATCTTTGTTTTAATGACATTCTCACCACTTTTGATCATAATAGTCGTGGAACGTTGAGGATATTCCTCAAAAGCTTCGTAGTTTGCAGGACTATTCAGCGATATTACTTTCCGAGAATTGGCATCGCCTGACAATGGATAGACCGCACACCACGCAGGTAAACTATCGGCATCCACAACTTCCCAAGCTCCCGGAGATTGAAATTTCAGATTGACAATCTGACCTTCCGGGAGCAATGAACAGACACTGTCGGTCAACCAACTTAATTTCTCAACTTTCACTATTTCCGATTTGTCGTCATCGCATCCCACTAATGCGAAGGACGCCAATATACACAATAAGGCTATTTTAATATTTTTCATATTTCTTTATTTTTATACCTTACACAAAAGATTTTATTTCACGCAACGCACTTTACCCCCTATACGTGCCATCACTTTAACAACTTTAGCCGTATTGTTTTTGTTTAGATGAAGAGCATATACTTGAGGAAGAGTACCTTCTTGATCTTCCGGTGCAACTCGTTCACAAGAAAACCAATAAGACTCATCCCAACCACCCCAAATATCAAACCACTGATAAAATGATTCGTTGATTTGTTTATCTCCCCACGGATCATGGCTTGGATAGCGTGTCGCATATCCATAATCATCGTCTTTTATTTTTAGTTTTTGAAACAGCAATTCTGCACTTTTTTGTTCATCATAACTCATCTCTGCGGTTTTATTTACTTTAGAAGCGATCAGTTCCAATTCCTTACGGGTAGGTATTCGCCAGCCTTTAGGACAACGGGTCTTGTCAGGCTTCGTCCAATCGCAATATTCTTTATTGTTTACATCTGCACTCCAATTTACACTGCCCGGTTGTCCTGTGGGATATTGTCTACTAATCCAACACGGAGTATTACGTCCCCATTGCAGCCGTTCATCGCTCTTTGCAGAGCCAATACTACGATCCAATAACCACAGACCAAAGTCCTTTTTCAAATCCATCGGTATATACCATTCCATCGGAGTGGTGATCATTCGTAGATTGAATGTGCAGAAAGAGGAATGACCTCCATCGCGGCTGGTAGCAACCACTTTTACTTGTGTCGGTTCTCGTTGGATCACTTCCATCTTTCCGCTGGTAGGATCAATCTTTATCAGATCCGGACGGCTGGACGACCAAGTGACCGTTGTATCTTTGGCATAAGCAGGAATACGCATAACAGTCAAATAAGGTATTTCCGTATCTAAATAAAACTCTATACTGCTTGGAGTGATCATTATTTCATCCATCTCATTCGATAAATCTTTGTCGATCGGATTATCATAACCGCAGGATGCCAATAAAGTTGTCATCACTGCTATCATTAATATTATTTTTCTCATCGTTTCTAATATTTATTTGTTTGTATTCAATACAACCGTATAAGTTTTTCCCGGTTCAAACCCGGCATCATAGATCAATAAAAAGTTTTCATCTACCACTGCTTTCCAACTTTGTCCGGCAGCTAAGCGAGGATGATTCAAGCGTTGTGGGAAAAAATAACTAAAGGGAAGATCTAATACGTGCTCTTGCTTAAATTGATCGCCTGTCATTCGTGCTGCACTAAAGTTGGCTTTTGTCGTAATGCTTACAATGCACTTATCTCCTTTTTCCTTCATCTCTACGGTAAAATCATCTTCTTCCGGAATCTTTTGTAATCGAACCTCCCATTTGGGATCACCGTAATACGCCAGTACATTCCGGTCGTGGAAAAAACCCAATTGATCCATTGTTGCTTTTCGTCCTGTAGATTTTTCAATTAATTCAGCCGCTCTGTTCATTCCATCCTCAAAAGGATAATCTTTTTTCAACAGATCCCTGTACCACATTTGTTCCTGTGCCAGCATATCCTGTTGATTGAGGTAAACGGCTTCAGCCAATGTTGTCCGTCCCGGTACGGTTAGCCAATATTTAAGACTTCCCCAACCACTTCTTCCATACCAGGTAGGTACGATGTAACCGATCATTGTTGCAGCATTGCCACTATTCATCCAGGCGATAGCCATACTCTCTTTTGTCTGATTCACATTCCCGATGAGGCAATTCCCTACGGCGAAATAAACTTTCCGTTTGCCACTCTCCTGTAGATTTTCAGGTTTCTCCGGAAAATCGGCATATAGAACACCATCTTTTGCTTTTATATTACCCAATGAAAAAGGCATCTCCAAATTATTTTCCGTAGCGTGGGCTGCTGTAACTAATAGATCAGGATCATAAGCAGCGTAAAAATCACAGAAATCCCGCAAAATATTTTCAGTATATCCCTGTTTCACTGATGTTTCTCCCGCTTTTTTCTCGCCACACTTCCCCGGTGTGTGGTCATCTACATAAGCAAAGCGATCGAACCATTTTCCGCTTTTCAATTCCATAATAGTTGATACCGCACTCTTGATGACTAACGGTTCCGTTGAATTCTTAACCATCTTCATTGCCCCGTCTGCATTGTAACCGGTAATTACTCCCCAAAGGAAATCGGCATAGATGTCTTCATCGACCTCCCTACACAACTTATGGAGATCAATAATATACTCTTTTCCGATATTTTCAGGTTTTTCAACGATCGCCACATAACGAGGTTGGCTCTTTTGTAACTCCTTCAATGCTTCGCGTGGCATTTTCGTATAATAAAATACAGATGCTTGGTGTTTCTCCTGTAAGGTTTTCACTACGCTATTCCATTCCGGATCATCTCTCACCTCTTTACCTGCCAGAATAAAATAATCCTGTATTTTATTCTTATTCTGGGCAGATAATGGGATATATAGGATCACCAATAGGGCTACCAGTAGATTTCTTATCATTTTTTTTACTTCCATATCCTTCTTATCATTTTTTGAATACTTCTGTGTCAAACATTCATTTTGACATACTGGATTATTCTATATTAATCGTGCAATAAGTAGCTTGTGGATCACCAGCCAGAATATCCGGTGTATCTATGATCCGTATTTTCAATTTCCGGCGTAATTTTTCACCTACACGGTCACGTTTCAGGATAATTGCTATTTCTGATTGGAAAGAGCCGGCGTGTATCTTCATCCGTTCTTTGATACCCGGATTGTTAAACGGAAGATAATGAACCCCTTCAATTGCCTGATTGGGGGATGCATAAATTAATGTATCAATCACAGCCCCCAGTTCATTGTAAATAAACTCTTTCTCAAGATATAACTCTTGTTTAAGCATTACATAGCGATCTTTATCATAAATCCGTCCCAATGTCTGTATGGGCAGATAAATTGTGTCGTAATCAAGTTCACTGTCTACACTGATCCACTTGAAATTGATTTCGTACTGTACCGTTTCTGTATTTCTTGTTACAAATTGGACATAATCTTTTCCGCTATAAGGGGTAAATTCAGCCTCCTCACACGAGGTGCATAAATATAAGCCCAATAGAATAATGATAATATTTCTCATAATTTTCTTTTTCTATGATTAATAATCTTTTTCTGCCTGAGGTAAAGGCAATATGTATTGTGTTTGACCACAAGGGCTGTTGCACCATTTTATATATTCATTGCCTAACCGCTTATTCATATAAAAGAGCTGACCTTCTACACAAAGCTCTTTATAGTATTCCTCCTGCACAATGCTCATTCGATTTTGTTCCGTAAATTCTTTAACAAAATCCATATTTCCCGGATGTCGCTGTGTATATAATTCCAAATAAGCTGCTTTGGCTTCTTCGATCGGAGCGCATTCCATTATAATCAAGTACATTTCTGCGACTCGGATGAGTGGAAGTGAACGAAGTCCGTAGCTATCAAATTTCATTGGTATGACGGTATTTAATCTTCCTCCTTTATCCTCGTGCCAAAATCTGCCTCGAATATCAACAGTATCACTTCCATAAATATCATTTTTTTGAGCTTTCGTAATATGATATGCATTTTCACGGGTTCCCCACATTTGATCAATTGCGTAATTGGGCAATATCATTTGCATAGCAAAAATATGCTCTGGATACAATGCCCTGACATCTCCACCTTCCACTTGTGTATTTCCGGCGAGAATGATAGCATCTGATGTGATGGTTGTTAGTGGGAATATACGTTTCCCATTAACATCTTCTGCTTTAGCCACCATTTGAGCATAGCGGAGTGCTTCCGTTTTATCGCCCATCCATAATTTCACCCTTGCCTGTAATGCTAAAACGGCATAATAATTAAATTTATATTGACGATAATACCCCCAAGCTGGAATATAATCCATTTCTTTTCCATTTGCTAAAGAATCAAGTGGCGATGTCAGGATGGGATCTGATTTTTGTAAACACTCTTCTGCTGTATTCAAATCTTCCTGCAACAATTTCATATATTGAGGATAGTTTGAATAAACATATTTCTTATGAGTAAATGAAGTCTCATAAGGCAAATACAATTTGGTTTGATTGATTTCTGTCGGCATCGGACCCCAAAGACGGATCAGGTCAAAATGAAGAAATGCCCGCAATCCTAAAGTTTCCCCTTTTAATAGATTATAATTCTGTTCCGAAAGACAGCTTTGAACATCAAAAAATTCAGCCATACTATTTAAATTAGCCAGCACTTTATATTGGCTTTTAAAAATACCTCCCAAGCGTTTGTCTACACTTTCTTTCAGGTAGCGATGTTGAGATAACTCTTCTTCATCACTTTTATTTCCGTAGGTCCATAAATTAGCCAAATGTTCGATTGCTTTTAAATTCATGTCGCCTACCATTCCATAGTTCTCTTCCCGTATCAGGATATAAGCACCACTGATTCCGTCGAGAAATCCTTGTTCGGATTCAAACATCTTATCCCGTGCCACATCGTTTTTAGGTTGAATGGTCAACCAATCATTACACGATGATAGTAATAATAGGGATACTGCCAAGCAACAGTTTTTAAATATTCCTTTTTTCATAACGATTCTTTTTTTCATTAAAACACACAAGACAATGAGAAACTGGGCTGTATAGCAAAGGGATAGCCTGTACCCCGTTCACGTTTGATTGTTGAGAAATAAAAAATATTTCCAACACTTCCACCCACAGAGATCCGTTCCATACGCAAAGCATTTTTCACCCATTTTTGTGTAAAATCGTACGACACATTGATATTGTTGCAAGAAAAAGTCCGTTCCTTTTGTATATAACGATCGCTTTCTTTACTCTCTTGATGCTGGTATCCCGTATATAATGCCATATCTCCCGGTTGTATCCAACGGTGGGGGACGGTCAACACTCTTTTATCAGCATTATAGAAATAATTCACATTCTCAATCTTCGTAGCATACGTTTGATTATAAATCATAGCACCGGTTTTCATCGAGAAACCCACATTTACAGACAGTCCTTTATATTGTATCGAAGTACTCAATCGTCCATCCAATTTTGGCAAATTATCTCCGCAGGCAATACGAGAACCGCCGTCATATTCGTAACTGGGACTTCCGTCCTTTAGCTGATACACCATTCGTCCGGTACTGGGATCCACACCGAGGGAATGAATCGCATAGATAGCCGTCATAGATTCACCTTCACGATACATATATTGCATTTCGCTTTTACGCCAATCGCTGGTCATATCTGCCACCGCTTTCTTTACTGCTTGAGAAAGTTTCACTAACTTATTTTTGTTATGAGAGAAACCAAATCGCACATTCCACATAAACTGATGTTCGGTACTTCTAATCACGTAAGTAGAAAAATCCAAATCATAACCTGTATTTCGAACGGTACCAAAATTTTCTATATAAGAGTCATATCCATTGGATAATGGCAAAGACATTGTTGTTATTTGATTCTCCGTCCTTTTATTGTAAAAGTTAGCAGAGAGTGAAAAACGATTATTAAAAAATGACCAATCTCCTCCGATATTATGTTGATAAGTTGTTTGCCATTCCAAATCCTTATTACCATAACCGTATAGCTCGGTTCCTAAATGATCGGTATACGTATAACTGCCGCCGATGGTATTTTGCATATAATGATAAGTAGTCATTGCCTGATAAGGAGAAAATGCCATAGATCCCGTGACACCGTAATTCCAGCGAAGCCGGAAATTAGTGATAAAAGGAAGATAATCCATCACAAATTTCTCTTTGCTGAGATTATAGCCCACACCCATTGTCCAGAATGGAGCAAAACGCTTTTGCGAACCGAAAGAAGATGCCCCATCCATACGATACGACATATCTACAAAATAACGCTCGCCATAAGTATAATTCAATGTAGTCGTAAATCCGACACTTCGGCTTTGTGATTCGCTACTTCCGGGTCTATTCGGGAAGGCTAAAGCATTTTGAATACCATTTAACTTTTCATTCGTATAGCCTTCTACCGAAAAGCTGACCCCCTCATTTTTACTTTGCCGGATAGACCAATCGAAGCCGGCATAAATACTATGTTTCCCAAATGTTTTACCATAGCTGATTTGTGCGCTTGCGTCCACGCTCGTGCTATGATTATTGGAATAATTATAGCGTCCCTTTTTATTTATATCGGTTACATTGGCAAACTGTGAATTTGATGGAGAAACATACTGATCGCTACCTCCAAAGTTTTTTGTAAATCCGATATTCATTGATAACTGTAATTCCGGAATAGGTCTGTATTGTATGGAAGAATTATTGGATAAATCAGTATACTTTTGAACATTAAATCCGGGAAGTTTCGCATCATAAAGCGGATTAGCAACAGGTGTTGCAAATAATGGATTCTTGACTCCCTTTTTGCTTTTTTCGTATAAAGGAATGGGGAATCCCTGACTGTCGAATGGTTCCCAATAAGGATTCATACCGACATACGTACTGAAACCTCCGTAAGGGGAATTATTGGCTTCGTTCACGCCAAAAGAAGTATTATTAGAAAATTGTATTTTTTCTCGGTAATAACTTAAATTGACATTTCCGTTCAATGTTTTCCGATCAGAACCCTTCATCGACCCTACAATTTGGTTGTAAGAAATACCCATACTATAACGGAAAGCTTTATCTCCTCCGCTGATTCCTAAGTTGTGGCTATGCCCAACTCCATTGCGCGTCGGTATCTTCATCCAATTGGTGTTTACTCCACTTCTCACCAATTCTCTTTTCTCTGCATACATCTGCTTCAAAGCTAAATCTTTCTGAGGATCTTCGTGCGTATACAGTCCTGCCTTATATTCCAAATCAAGCTTTTCTTTGGAATTCATCAAATCATAACTGCTTAAGTCCACCAATTCCATATTTAAACTGGCACTATAACTAACTCGCAGTTGTCCCTGTTTAGGTCTTTTACTGGTGATGACGACAACACCGTTTGCTCCTCTCGAACCGTAAATAGCCGTAGAGCTGGCATCCTTCAACAAAGTAATTGATTCAACCTCCTCGATATTTAAGTCCATCATCCGCTCTAATGTAATCTCAAATCTATCCAAAATAAATAAAGGAGTATTTAAAGCAGCTCGTCCTTCATTTTGCATCGCTTTAATATCAGGCATTGTTGACGCACCTCGAATTTGAATTTCCGGCAATCTATTCGGATTCGATCCAAATTCATTGCTTTCAATAATTCGGAAAGAAGGATCTATATTACCAAGAGATTTCAATACATCACGATTACCCGCCATTTTCAATTGCTCGCTCGTGTAGTGACTCACTGCTCCGACATTGCTTTCTTTGGGTTTCTGGAAAATACCGGTAGCAATAACATTCGCTTCTTCCATAACTACCGTTTCTTCTTTTAACTTAATCGTTAGAGGTTTACCATCATTTTTTAGAAGAACATCTTGTGATTGATAACCGATGAAAGAAAAAACTAAATGAATATCATTCCTTTTCGGAATCGTAAATTCAAAACTTCCATCCTCTGCTGTTGAAAAACCAATGGTGGTCCCTTTTACGAGGATCGTCACGCCGGGAAGCGGATCTCCATAAATGGTTTTCACCACTCCCTTTGTTTTCACCACCTCTACAGCCTTTTGTGATTGCTGTTGTACGGAATGAATGACAACAAAATTGTCATTTACATCAAATTTCACAACAGCACCGCCAAAAATTTCATTCAGGGCATCGCTCACATTGGCTTTGTTGAGATTCACACTGATTTTTTTATATACATCAATCGTTGAATTGTTGTAAAAAAAATCCAGTTTGGTCACTTCTGCAATTCTATTCAGAACTTGCTCAATGGTAGCGTCTTGCATCTTCAAATCAATTTGGACATTCTGAGAAGATACTGCGGCTGAAAGGTGCATTACACACAAAAAACAAAAAAAAGCCGTTATCCGCATAATAGCTAAGATTTTTTTTAACCATATCCCTTGATATGGCTGTGAATAATCATTTTTTTTCATAAATTTGCTATTTATCATTAATAAAATGCTTTGTCGCACACACAAATTGTACAAAGCAATTTCTTGTATGTCACGGGAACCTGCCAGTTTCCGTGACATTTTTTAATTTTCTGATATTAAAATCGTTTTGTTTTTTACACGAAATCGAACGGAACTCGTCTGTTCAATCATCCGAATCATCTCTTCCAGTGGGCGGAATTTCAAAATAGCCCCCGTAAATCGGACGGTCTTGATCTCTTCTGAGGTAAAAAAGATATCCACATCATACCAACGGGAAAGTTGTTCACAGATTTCACCGAGATCAGTATTGCTAAAGGTGAATTTCCCATCTCTCCAAGAAATATAAGGGGCCATATTCACCTCTTTCTTTGTCAATTGCTGAGAATTACTAAAGGCTTGTTCTCCGGGGACTAACCGTAAGGTCTTCTTCTGTCCGTTGCTGATTTCGACACCACCCTCCACTAAAGTGGTATAAACATCTCCTGCACTTTTATAACTATTAATATTAAATTTTGTTCCTAACACTTTCACCTCCATCTGATTCACTTCAACTACAAAAGGATCTAAACTATCTTTAGCCACCTCAAAAAAGGCTTCGCCGGAAAGTTTCACTCGGCGTTCTCCTTTCGTAAAAACTTGAGGAAAGGATAATTCGGAAGAAGAATTAAGCCATATTTTAGTTCCATCGCCTAACAATAAACAATATTCTCCTCCGCGGGGAACAGACAGAGTGTTCCATTCTATTCTTTTTTGCTCTTTCGTTGAATCATACAAATAGCTTAACACGCTGTTAGAGTCGGTGGCGATGAATGCTCCCTCTTCCGTCGCAATGCGCTTGCCTACGGTCAGCTGATCCAACAATATACGTTGCTTATTCCCTAAAGATAACACAGCCTTGCTGCTTCCCGGTATTGAAATAGAAGAAAAATCACGTTCTGTCGTGATACTTTCTTGCTTTTCAGATAATTGATACCACAAACCGATGCACAGAGGTAAAATTAAAATAGCCGCATAGCGAATCATCACCACAAACATCGGATGTTTCTTTTTGCGTGCTTTCACTTTTTTTAAAATTGCTTCTACATCCGGTTTTTGAACCGGACGTAACAATTTCACATTTCGGTGCAAACATTCTATGCGATCATATAAATGTCGATATTCAATAGATTGGGCTAATAAGCCATTCAATTCGACATCCTCTTCTGCTGTCAATTCATTGTTCAACCTGCCGGCTGAAAGTTCATAGATCCGATCTGTTATCTCGCTCATATTATAGAATAATCAATGCTTTTTATGATAAAAAAACGAATATTTTTTTTAGTAAAATGAATAAACACTTTCCTGATATAGATAACTGAAAAACACGGAAAAAGGGTGAAGTGTTTTTGAATTATTTTTAAAAAATATTGAAAATATAGAGAGAAATGGTGAATTTTATACGAAAAACCAATCTCGAATACACAGCTCATCCTGATTATTTAGGGCGACTAAGGGAACGGTACGTAGGCATTGATTTGTTCAATTGACACATCTTTTAATAAAACTTTTTTTTCTTTATCAAGCAAATAAAGAGTTGGGATAGCTTTCAGATCATATAATTCATCGGTTTGTAAATGCGTATCTACATCCGGATTGACAAAAACAACCGTTGCGCGGCGATCAATGCCTTGGGCTTTGATATATTCTTTTATATCAGAACAAGCGGGACAGTCGGGATTGTAAAAAACCAATACGATATATTCCCCTTTAGCGGCGAACAAAGAACTTTTCTTGCCCAAAACAGTAGTGTACACAAAATCGCTTGCCATTGAATCAATACGATTCTTTAAAGCCATATCGAGTTGATATTGCGGGCGTATTTTATTTATGGGAGCTACATCTTTCGAGAGGATAACAGCTTGTAATACTTCAATAAAATATTCATCATTACGCAGGGGAGAAGTGGGCTTATACAGAAGATTCTCCGACATCCGATAAAAATCATTGAACATCAAACTATCGACGGCGGCGGAATGCATCATCGTTTCTAATCCTTTTCGTGCCGTTTCGATAGAAGTATGTGGTAATAAATTCAGAAAATCAAGAAATGCTCCTTCAACGACATCCGGCATAGACAGATAACTCGTATCGCTAAAATCAAATCGCTCCCAATAATGCTCCACCATATATTTTATTCGTTCTTCAGGACTTGTCAACATTGCAGGGATCTCTACCACTTCAAATTTCTTGTGTGCCGACTGTTTTGTTGCTTTCCTTTCGCAAGCTAAAAGTAATGCAAAACAGCAAATGAACCCACAAATCCACTTAAAAATAAAATTCATAAATAATGTATTTAAAGACATTTGTATTATATTCAGCTAACGTATAGTGCGCAATGCGGATTGGAATCAACCATCCAACAAACTTCCCGTCTTACGCGTTGGCAAAATTATATATTTTATGGATAAAAATACGGTAGAATCAACATCGTGACACGATAAATTAAAGCCCAATATCCAATACGACACATCAGATTTATTTAGTATATTTACACAACTATTGAAAACAGAGAAAATAGAACAAAACGTATGAATACAACAGAACCCAAATTTGCCATTTTAGTGGATGGAGACAATGCTCAACCAAAAACGCTTAAATTGATTTTAGAAGAAATTAGTGCGAAATATGGGAAAGCGACAATCCGGCGAATCTACGGCGATTGGACAGATCCAAAAATGAAAAGTTGGAAAAATATGGTCAATGAATTATCATTCGATCCCAAACAAAAATTCACTTATACCAGCGGAAAAAATTCTACGGACGGAGCGTTAATTATTGATGCGATGGATATACTACACAGTAAATCCGTCGATGGTTTTTGCATCGTTTCAAGCGACAGCGACTTCACCGGATTAGCTAAAAGAATCAGAGAAGAAGGAGTTGTCGTCATCGGGATGGGGAAAAAAACAACCCCACAGGCATTTGTTCAGTCGTGCGAAGTCTTCACATTTGTCGAAAACCTTTCACTGCCTGCTGCAAAAGAAGACGAAGTAGAGGCAAAAGAACAGCACCTCCCCTCTGTTGAGGATAAAATAGCCGATCCGATCAAACCAAAGACAGCTAAAGCAACTAAAAGCGACAAGGGATCACAATCTGCTAATTCGGTTGGACAAAAAAAGAACACCTCCCGTTCTGTTGTTCCGGCAGATGTCATAGAACTGGTCACCAAGGCGTTCAATTCCATTGTCGATGAAACAGAAAATGTCCATATCGCCGAATTTGGAAGTGCGATCAAAAGATTAGATCCCAGTTTTGACGTGCGCACCTATGGTGTCAATTCATTTCTGAAATTCTTGAAATTAGTGGGCATTTTTGAAATACAAGACAATGAAGTCGGAAAACACAACCATCCGATGATCAAAAGAAAAAAAGGATGCTAAGCATCCTTTTCCATTATATATAAAGTTCACGAATCAAACCTACCGTTCAGTATATGAATTTCCCGAATTCACTGATAATGGTAAGCTTATTTCCTTCGCCCTCGTCATTGTCGTAGCAACGACCGACGATCCGGGCATCAATATTGAAACTCTTTGAAAGGGCAATGATGTCTTCTGCTAATTCCTCGTCTACGTAGATCTCCATCCGATGACCCATATTAAAAACCTTATACATCTCTTCCCAAGGAGTGCCGGATTGTTCTTGAATCAAACGGAACAGCGGCGGAGTGGGGAACAAATTATCTTTGACGATATGCATCTTTTCAACAAAGTTCATCACCTTTGTTTGTGCACCGCCGGAACAATGGATCATTCCGTGAATATCTTTGCGGTATAAATCAAGCACCTTCTTAATCACCGGTGCATACGTCCTTGTCGGCGACAGCACCAATTTCCCGGCATTCAGCCCAACGCCCTCCACTGAATCCGTCAATTGACATCCTCCGGCATACACCAATTCTTCAGGTACACGGTCATCATAACTTTCCGGATATTTGCCTGCCAAATATTTGGCAAATACATCGTGACGAGCAGAGGTCAGACCGTTAGAACCCATCCCTCCGTTATATTCTGTTTCGTAGCTTGCTTGTCCGAAGGAGGATAATCCGATAATCACATCTCCGGCTTGAATGTTCGCATTATTGATGACATCCTCCCGCTTCATCCGGCAGGTAACGGTTGAATCAACGATAATCGTACGCACCAAATCGCCCACGTCGGCGGTTTCTCCGCCGGTAGAGTAAATATGAACCCCCAGCTTGCGATACTCCGTCAACAACTCCTCCGTGCCATTGATGATGGCGGCAATCACCTCGCCCGTAATCAGGTTCTTGTTTCGTCCGATGGTAGAAGACAACAAGATATTATCTGCAGCTCCTACACAAAGCAGATCGTCGATATTCATAATCAAGGCATCTTGCGCAATTCCTTTCCATACGGATAAATCACCTGTTTCTTTCCAATACAGATACGCTAAAGAAGATTTCGTTCCGGCTCCGTCAGCGTGCATAATATTACAATAAGCATCATCCCCTCCTAAATAATCGGGTACGATCTTACAAAAAGCTTTGGGAAATATTCCTTTGTCGATTTTTTTGATGGCATTGTGAACATCCTCTTTGGAAGCAGAAACGCCTCGTTTGTTATATCTTTCGTCTTTTCTCATCATAGAATCGCTGTGCGAGATTACAAGGTTACAAAGTTTTCAGTCGTTATGCGACATTGCAGTTATTCCGCTTGCAAACTTACACAAAAAAATTAAATCTTTCCTTTCAACTCACCTCAAATAATTCTTCTGATATTTTAATATGAGAAGAGAGCTTGTTTCCAAGCGTTTCGTCCGCTAATAAACACATCAGGGAAATTTTACGCGTAAAGTCTACAAATACTGAAACCTTCACATCTTCATTCTCGTTTATCTCCATACCTCCCAAGGGATAAACCTAACCCAATCCTGATAGCACATTCAATGTGCCCAAAGGTGCTTTACAGGCACCTTTTTAATTGGTAGAAAAGTAAACAGAAAAGAAACAAAATGCTTAACTTTGTACAAACGAAATCAAACGACTTTGTTTATACTGTAAAATACAGAATAAATACTTCTTGTTTACCCATTAGGACCTATGAAAAACATCAACAAACTCATCTTAGCCATCTCGTTTATCATCTTACTGATAGCTTGCTCCGCCTTATCAATGAGTGCCGTCGCCGGCGAATATCGCTTTACGTGGGTGGCGATGAATCCGTGGAACGGCGTAGAGGGCATTGCATTCACAATCGGTTATTTCCTGCATACCGGGAAAGCGGTCAGTCTGACGATCGGCATCGGGCTGCTGTTCGTCATTTGGTGGCGACTCTACAAAGTGATTTGCAACTTCTTCGGATGATCGCCGCGACACCTTATGGTCTGCCTTGATAAAAATATGAAATCGTGAACCGGATCAACGGTGCATTTCCCTGACTGATTATTTAAACGATTCAAACAATCAGCAACTCCTCCCAGTCTATATCTGCCTATTGGTTTAAAAAACTTCCTATTCCCCTTCCTATATCCTCTGAGTCTGTTCCGTTTCCGGTTGATGTCTCGGTGACTTCCGGACGTGTTCTGTTCGTTCTGAAACGACGAGGATACGACGGGAATACGAATAGACAACGACTGGAGGGTAGCGATAGTCAAAGCATTGGGTAGCGATAGGGTAGCGTATGATCGAAGGAAAGTTGACATTAATAAGAGTCAATTGATGTCAGTATTATTTGGATCAGGGAGGTGAATAGAAATAAATTTTATTGAAAATGTGATTGTATTCCGTTTTGTGTTATACCTTCATTTCTAATAGTCAAACCATCTATATTTGGGTTGTAGTTATTTTTTATATGTCATTTGTCGATCCTTTTAGTAGCTTTGCGAGATTACATATAAGACATTCTCAATTGTACTGTATTGATTTTCAATTAATCTCTGTTGTGCATATTAGGCTCTGGTTACTGAACACTTGAGTCATAAAGGTCTTTTTCAGCCTAAAGAGGAGAAATAAAAGTATATACAAGTCAGTTTTTCTAACGTTATCACTAAAATAAAATTCACTAATAAAGTGAATAATCATATATTATTCATCCTCTTTGCAACGGGAGATTTCCAATTGCTTACAGTTGGTTTTGGGAACTCTTTAGGGTGTTGAATCCGTAAGTTCAGTAATTCCAATTCAGCATTGGGTATTCCAATAGCCTCTTTAAGATTCCGCATTACTAAGAACGACCAAGTAGTCGGCAAATTCATGGAATGCCGATTCTACTTCTTCTAATGTAATTTCTCGGTGCGAGTATTCGACAACTATGTCGAAAAATCTCATCTTTGTTAATCTCTTCATCATTTTAATTTTTAGATGATTAATAATAGTTTGATATTGAGGACTTACGAACCTCAGAAAACAAGCAAAGGATTACTTTACTCCCATTTGAGAGCAAGCAACCCCTTGCGTATGATTTCCCTTAATCATCAGGTGTCAGTAATGATTAAGTGTGTACATCTAAAAAATGAACTCTATTTTGTTGTCTCACAATTACAGTTCTGAAATCTTCTCTCTTCTTTTACAACTTCCTGCTTGACAAGTTTGTCGTTTTCAAAATAGAATGCTGTTGTTATTATATACCAGTCTTTTACATAAAGTCCCTCTTTATAAAGCAACTTTTTTGTAGTTATATTATCACTATAAGACACTTCTTGATTATATGGCTTACCATATCGGCTGACAAACTCTTGTTGTGTTACACCAAGTTCAATCTTACTATTTGAAAATTTACTGATGTGTCTGAATGTTGAACAGCCACATAAAAGTGAAAGCAATATACAAAAGATACAGATTTTTTTCATATTATGTTGATTTTAACCATTATTACATACCGAACCGTGATGTGTCTATCCCTTTTACCTCTTTTCGTTTGTATCCGCCAAAACGATAAGTGAAGTTTATAGTGAGAGCCCTTGAATAAAAGGCACTGTTCATATCTAAGTATTGCCCTTTGAAACGAACATTCGTTTTAGGCATCCCCGTATTAAAAATGTCATCACAACGGGCTGATAAACTGAATTTATCATTGGCAAAATTCCATTTCACTCCGGCAGTGAGATTGAAAATTGTTTCAATGTTAAAAGTTCCTTGTATCGTTGGTGTTTGCACAAATCCCATTAGCTCAAAAGCTAAATTCTTATTTATTTTGAACGTGTTGTCTAATACGGCATTGAACACCCATTTCTCCCGATTGAAAGGAATATCGAAGAAATCATCACAACGCTGACGAACTTGCATACCCGTCAAAGTCAATCGAGAATCAAGCCAATTTCCCACCTTGAAAGGCACGGTAACATTCGCGCCCCATGACTGCATATAGTTCCAGTTTGTGTTTTTATAGATTAACGCCAGCCTTTCAGTGGACTGATAAGGAGTCTGGGCGAAATAATCCAATGCGTGCGTGAAAAATAGATTGAAAATATACTTTTGCTTCAAAATATAACTTCCATTCAGATTGTAAGAGGTCGCAGGCTTTAATCCCGGAGTTCCCCATAGTTCTGTATATCCGTTAAGATAGCTAACCGTAGATTGCATATCCCAATAACTTGGATAGGTTTTATCCGTAGATAACGAAAGTTGGAACGTGTGTTTCGGTGTTTTGCTATAAGTCAGCGATGCTTGCGGATAGATTGCCCATTTATGATAATTACCAAAAGTATAATATTCACCTGTGGCAGAAACAGATATTGATGTTCCTGTTGTGTAATTCTTACTGAGCGACATATAAAAGCTGGTAGTTTGCTCTTGCAGATTGGAGCGCATATTTTGTGGCTCAATGTTGCCAATTACGTCACTGTAAGTTTGAAAATCACGGTCTTTTACAAGTCGGTAAGATGCTCCATACCCCAAATTCCATCCTTTGGATAGGTTGTGTTTTTGGTCTGCATAAATAGAATAGCGGTCAATTTTTTGTCCGCCAATCATTGAAAAACGACTTTGGCTACCATCCTGATAATTGGCATATAGGCTTTGGTTATTATCGGAAATATAATTTGTATAGTCTCCACCTACTGTAAGTCCAAACCCCGAATTATATTGCAATGCGATGTTGTGCATACGAATATCAATGCATTTATCAATGTTACTGGTTTGGAAGTTTCCGGTTGTCAAGCTATTGTTATGTTGGTCGGGGGTGAAACTACCTGTATATGCTACGCTGATATTGTTTTTTTCGTTGAAATTGTATTCAAGTGCAGTTCTTAGGTTGTGATTCCAATATTTACTGCGTAGCTGTTCGTTCTGTCGGATGTCATACACTCTATCTTTCAATGTGTGCTTAGAATAGAGGTCGATATACTCCATCTGCTTTACATTGTTTGCTCCGTACATTACATCAAGTGTCGTTTTAGGAGTTGATAAGCGGAAATTTCCGTTCATACCACCACTATTGAAGTATTGATTTTTATAATGGGTGCTTACTTCGCCTTGAAAAGAGTAGTCATTCGAGCGTTTCATAATGACATTAACTGCTGCCCCTCTTGTATGATACTCAGGAGATGCACTATACATTACTTCTGCCTTTTCTACTCGGTCTACCGGAGTATTACGTAAAAGTGTTTCAAGTTGCCCGGCATCCATTGTCGTTGGTTTTCCATTCAAAATGATAGTCAATTTTCCTGCTCCGACTAAACTCAGCACACCTCTGTTTTCTTGTATTCCGGGTAGTTTTGTTAATGCTTCATAGGCATTATTTACGACTTTCTTTTCTGCAAGTGCTTTCAGGTTGTACCCCAAACGTCCATTCTCCACTTTCACAAGAGGGCGTTCACCCCTTACAACAACCTCCTCTAAAGCAAGAATATCAGATTGAAGCTGAATTATTCCTATATTTTGCTCACTACTTGTTATTTGTTTCGTTTGATATGAAAGATGCTGTATAACTAAACGATACTCTTTCGGTTGGCTTTTCAAAATAAACTCTCCGTTAATATCAGATATAACAGCACTGATATATGCCGAATCAGTGGTTTGTAGAACGATAGTTGCACCGACTATTGGCTGTTTCTCGCTATCGATTATTTTCCCATTTATTGTTTGTCCCCAAACGACAGAATGAAAGCTACTTAATACTATGTAGCAAATGGTGGATAAGATTATTTTGTTCAATTGTATGCTATTTCTTTGATATTCTGATTTTGTTGGCAAAGTTAGGTACATGAAAAAATAAAAGCCTTGAAGTAATTCAAGACTTTCATTCTTGCAATAACTTTCTTCGGATATGACTTACCGTTTCGGGGGTTACGCCAAGAAATGATGCTATCTCTTTTAAAGTAATTTGCTGTTGGAGATTTGGGCAACGCTGTAATAATACAATATAACGCTGCTCTGCCGTATCACAATAAAATTCAAGTAACCGTTTGTACTGTGCTATGAAAATTTCTTCTGCCACTAATCTACCAAAGCGTTGGGTATCCATATTGGTTTCTCAAAAATCATTGTGGGATGAAATATTTACCATACCCCCTCCCTTACCGTGCCGTCAATCCACCGTCTACCAAATAATGTCCTCCGGTGCAGAAGCTCGATGCGTCCGAGGCAAGGAAGTAAATCATTTCGGCCACCTCTGCGGGTTCTCCGACAGAGCCACGGGCATAGAGGGCGTTTTCTTCCTGCCAGTAGTCTTCAACACTACAATGATTCACTTCGGCAAAGCTTTGAAAGAGATTTTCTACCAGCGGGGTGCGGATGGTTCCGGCACAGACGGCATTGACGCGGATGCCCTGCGGAGCGAGGTCGATGGCAAGGCTGCGGGTGATTTGCCCCAGTGCGCCTTTGGTCATGCC
>JAVXFZ010000030.1:0-24939 GCA_036657595.1 Odoribacter sp.
TTTTTATTTACTCTTTCAATTTCTTTACCATAGCTTCAGCGATAGCTTTACATTGCTCCATATCCGACAGTTTCATAGAGCCGCAAGTTTCATTCGGTTCGGCAACTACTTCCCATTTTATTTTCTCGGCAAAAGCTTTAAATCGGGGCATAGAGCCGCCTCCCCACATTTTATTACCGAAATATCCTATGTAATGATTTTTCACTCCCATACATTCCAGTTCACTCAACAGCGTTTCCATTGTTGGGAAAATACCTCCGTTATAGGCACAGCTACCGAGAATTACTCCTTTATAACGGAAAATATCGTTAATAATATACGATGGATGGGTTTTAGAAGTATCGTGAATCCGGATTTTCTTGATACCTTTTTCAGCCAGTATGCGTCCGATCATATCTGCCATTTGTTCAGTGTGTCCATACATACTGCTGAATGCGATGACCACTCCTTCATCCGTTTCGTATTTGCTCCATTTTTCATATTTGGCAACAATGTCACATACGTGGTTTCGCCAAATAGGACCGTGTGTAGCACATATCATATTGATGGTTAAAGTATTTAATTTTTTCAATGCTGCTTGTGCAGGTGCTCCATATTTTCCGACAATATTTGAATAATAACGGCTAATTTCTTCTTCCAAATAGTCAAGATCTACCTGATCGTCAAAAATACCCCCGTCGAGTGTTCCGAATGAACCGAAAACATCTCCGCTGAAGAGGATTTGATCGTCCGGAATGTAAGTCACCATTGTTTCCGGCCAGTGGAGCATAGGTACCATATAAAAATTTAGTGTACGTTGTCCGATCTGGAGCGAGCAACCTTCTTTCACTTCCAACAAATGACAGTCCACCCCATAGAAATTTTGTAGCATCGGGAAGGTTTTACTATTTCCAACTATTGTCAAATGGGGGTAATGGCACAACAACGTTTTAATAGCACCGCTATGATCCGGTTCCATGTGATTAATAATCAAATAATCTACCGTACGTCCCTGAAGTACAGCTTCGAGGCTTTCCAGATAGTCGTCCATTCGACTTCGTTCGACGGTATCAACTACCACTACTTTTTCATCGATAATCACGTATGAATTATAGGCAACTCCTTTCGGAAGAGGCCAATAGTTTTCAAATATATGTGTTCTTCTGTCGTTGACACCAATCCAATAGAGATTATTTTTTATTTTAATAGCATTGTTCATATCTCTTTTTTTTAATATGATTACTTTTTATGTTCATCACAAAGTTAAAAAAAGACCACCACATTCGTAATGTAATGGTCTTAATATTTATATTGAAACTCTAAATTCTATGATCAGCACTTTTTTTATTTAATGCCCAGCTTCTTTTTTAAGTCTTTAGACAGTGCATTCTTGTGAATCATCACAGAAGTTGTTTTATAGGCAACGAAAGGATAAGAGGCATACAGATAACCATCGTAGTCGCCATAATTTCCCCACGAATTTTTCACGATGAAATATTTGTGTCCCAATTGATCGACAGCTTTACCAACGACGTGCATACCGTGATCGTCAGTTGTTTGGTAATTATCAAATTCTTTTTGGCGTAATTCCTGAGTAATTTCTTTTTCGTTACCGGGTTTTTTCAGTAATTCTGCTGTTTGCTGTGTTTTCGGCATTTTCACCCATTTGGCAATTTCAGCATCACTCATTTCAGTTTTGTCAACTTCAGGGACAATAGCCAATCCGTTACGGGTGAATCCAGCTTCTGACACGTCTGTTCCCCAAGAGAATGTATACCCATTGTCGATGGCATCCTCTAAAACAAACATTAGCTCATCCAACGGGATATTGTACGACATTTCGCCGATCCAATTATCCGGAACTTCAACGGCAAATTGAGTATAGAACGGATGATGGGTAAATGAGGTCAAACTCACATAATCGTCCATATTCAGTCCGCACGCTTCTTTGGCAAAAGTCTGAGGAGTATATTCTTTACCTTTCCAAGTAAATTTTTCCGGTTTCTCTCCAAGATAAGCATTCAAAATACCATCAAATCCTTTTTTCCAAGCGGTACTTAGTTTTTTATTCTTATTCGTAACGACGGCATCCACATAAGCTTTCAGGATCGCATCCAATTCGCCGTGTGCGTGTATATCTTCGCCGTATTGTAAACCGGAATAAAGAGCAAGCGGCACAATCCCGTAATTTTTAATAGCCCAAGAAACGTCGGCAGAAGCACCACCTTGACCGAAGTTCATACTTCCGTGCATACGTACATATTTGTCGGCCTTTTGATTATAAGTATTCCATACGGTAAACATCGGTGAAAGGCTGACCGAATCTTTGCCCAATCGGATGATCTCTGATTCAAAAAAAGAGATTGTTGACCACGACCAACAGGTTCCGGCGCGGTCTTGTGATTTCACACTGGTTGTCGGAAGACGTTTCAAATCGGTAAATTTGTATCCTTCTTTTTCTTCTTTTTTATCCTGAGCCGTAGCGATGGTAGATAAAGCTAATAAGAGGCCCAGCGTTAAACAGGTTGTTTTTCTCATATTCATATTTATATTAATCTAACGTTTGCATTGACAGTTGTCAAAGATAAACAATAGATGATTGAAAAATGAAAGTCATCAATGATTTCAGACAGATTTAAGAAAAAAATAACATTTTGAATCTTTCGTTTTTACTTTTCATCCTTCATTTCTACGCATTCAATCAATGGTTTCTCCTCTATTTTCCCCCACAAGTTCACTTTTCCCATAAAATGATATTTACAGTTGCATATCCAGATAAAGATCAGTCCGGCTACTAACATCATCAGCGTATCAAGATGAGAGGCAGAAGGATTCAAATCTTTAAATAAAGCGTGTGTTTGTAGAGCAGACGCATCGGAGGTAAAAGTCACAGCGGCTAAAAGATTATTGGCAAAATGCAATCCGAGTGCTAATTCAAGTCCGTCATCTTTGATGGCTACATATCCGAGAATCACTCCCATCAGAATATATTGGGGAAGGGCAACCCACATACCAAATTCTTTCACTTCCGGGTTTGCTCCGTGTAAAATGCCGAACAGAAGACCGGTGATCAACAAGGCAATCCATCTGTATTTAAAAAGCAAAGCTGACCATTGCATCAAATATCCTCGAAAAATCAATTCTTCAAAAGATGTTTGGAAAGGAAACATCAGCAAAGAAACGCCCAGCAAGATGAAGAAATTTGTCGGTTCAAACTGAAAAACAATATCAGAAGTATCTGTAAAGGCGAATTGTGCTGCGAAGGTCAACAGGGTAAGCACGCCCCATATTCCTGCACTGAAAAATATTCTTCCCCAATCTATTCGAGAGCGGGAGGTGGTGATATCCGAATATTTTTTGCCGTGAATAAATTTTAGGCAGAAAAAAATAGCAAAAAAACCGACCATAAAACTAAATAAAGTCAGGAAAAGTCCCATATTGGTACTTGTTGCAACAGCGATATTCCCACTTTTGAGCATATCGGGATTTTCCATAAGCAAATATCCTAACAGGGGGAAACTACCGATTTGTGTCGCTACAAAAATAATCAATAGAGAAAAAACATAAAAATACCATTGATTTTTACCGGAGTAAACTTTTTCTAAAAACATATAAAATGAAGATTAACTATTTATGATTGTCTATTTAGCATTTGTTCCAGACTATAATCGTCAGTGATCAATACTTGACGGGCTTTGCTACCTTCAAACGCACCGACAATACCGGCAGCTTCCATTTGATCCATAATTCGTCCGGCGCGGTTGTATCCAATCGAGAATCGGCGTTGTATGGAGGATGTAGAACCTTGCTGGCTACTTACAATTAAGCGGGCAGCTTCATCAAATAGCGGATCGCGGGCTCCCAGATCGACTTCCGATAGGTTGTTGCCTTCTGCATCAGGAATGTATTCCGGCAATGCGAAAGCAGAGGGGTAGGATTGTTGCGAAGCAATATGATGAGTGATAACATCTATTTCCGGTGTATCGACAAAAGCACATTGTACGCGTACGATTTTACTCTCTGAGGAGATCAGCATATCCCCTCGTCCGATCAGCCGTTCTGCGCCATTGGCATCAAGAATCGTACGGGAATCTATCATCGAAGCTACTTTAAAAGCAATACGGGCGGGGAAGTTCGCTTTGATGACTCCGGTGATGATATTGGTCGATGGACGTTGGGTGGCAATAATCATGTGGATTCCTACGGCACGTGCCAATTGGGCAATACGGGCGATGGGGGTTTCCACTTCTTTGCCTGCCGTCATAATCAGGTCGGCAAATTCATCGACAACGACAACGATATAAGGTAGATATTTATGTCCGTTGTTCGGATTCAAGTGACGTTTAATGAATTTTTCGTTATATTCTTTGATATTTCTCACCTGTGCTATTTTCAGCAAGTCGTAACGATTGTCCATTTCGATACAGAGCGAATTGAGCGTATTGACCACCTTGCTGGTTTCGGTGATGATGGCGTCCTCTTCGTCCGGTAGTTTTGCGAGGAAATGTTTTTCGATGATGGAGTAAATACTTAGTTCCACTTTCTTCGGATCTACCATCACGAATTTCAACTGCGACGGATGTTTCTTATAGAGCAAAGAAGTGATAACGGCATTTAGTCCGACCGATTTTCCCTGTCCCGTAGCACCGGCAATTAACAAGTGGGGCATTTTGGCTAAATCGAAGGTATATGTTTCGTTGGAAATAGTACGTCCAATCGCTACCGGTAGGGCATATTTGGATTCCTGAAATTTCTTAGAGGCGATCACCCCTCGCATAGATACAATTTCAGGATTTTGATTCGGAACTTCTATACCGATCGTACCTGCACCGGGTATCGGCGCAATAATACGGATTCCCAACGCCGCCAAACTTAAAGCGATGTCGTCTTCCAGATTCTTGATTTTAGATATTTTAATACCGGGAGCCGGGATAATCTCATACAGGGTAACGGTTGGTCCGATAGTGGCTTTAATCTTAACGATTTCAATCTTATAGTTGCGGAGAGTTTCTATAATTTTATTCTTATTCTCTTCCAATTCCTCTTGGGTTACTTTCGGATTGCCCGTAGAATGTTCTTCCAGCAATTCCAAAGCGGGATATTGATAGTTTGATAAATCAAGTGTCGGGTCATAATCTTCCGTAGGCAAGATATTCCGATCGACCGTTTCTTCCTGATCTTTATTGTTCACCGTCAACATCACTTCCCTATTTCCTTCGACATTTTCATCCGTAAGGAGGTCTGCGGTATCTTCGTCCGGGTTCAGTTCGGCTATTTCTTTGTCAAATTGAAAATCATTGATAGATACAGGAATATTTTCAAATCCGTGTTCAATAGACTCCTCATCGGTCGTTTCCTCACTGTCAGGCAATAAATCATCTGTTTCTTCGATTTTGTTATCTTCCGGATCTTCCAAGTCTGAAAAAACCGGGTAATTGCCCAATTCCTCCTCCATCGGGTGTGGGGGATTGAATGCTTCCTCTTGCGCCTCTCTATCAAGATCCGTCGCTTCCATTTCAGCAACCCTTGAAGCTTCCTCAGCTTTTCGTAAAGCTTCTTCCCGAGCCGCTTCTTGACGGGCTTCTCGAGCTGCAATGGCTGCCAATGCCCTTTCTTTTCGTTTGCGAATGCTTTCTTTTATGTATTCTACACACTGATAGAAAATTTTTTCAAATCCAAAAAACAGGATCATTGTAAAAACAAGAAACAACAACAGGATTGTTCCGATGTGTCCGATCAGTGAATTTAGCCATAAACTGACAAAATAACCGTGTCCTCCTCCGAGGAAGAGATAGCCTGTGCCGATGTCGAAAAACTCTGACAATGTTTCGGCGATGAATCCTAACAATAAGGAAATCCATAAGATGATCACCATTCCGATGAATAGCTTTCGGGGGAGGTTTTTAATCTTTCCGCCGGCGATGCGGATGCCACATAATAAGAGCAGGTAGCAGAGTAAGAGAGAGGATATGCCAAACCAGCGGTTGATTAATAGGTCGGAAATCCAAGCACCTATTTTGCCTGCCGGATTGCCTGCGATAATTTCAGGTTGTACGATGACTTCTCTTAATTTTGTGTCCACCAAACTTTGGTCTATTCCTCCGCAGAAGAAAAAACCGACCAATGCCAGTAGGATATAGAGCGAGCATAAAGACAAGGTGATGCCCAATATAACGCGGAAGCGTTGTTCTTTTAAAAATTCAGGAAATAAGGAAAAATCCTTTTTTTCTTCTTTAGTTCCGTTGGGCTTATGTTTAATTTTGTTCATTTTATTTATATTTCAGCCTACGAAGGTACGAAAAATTGAAAATTGAAAATTGAAAACAGAGAATTTTTTAAATTTGTTTCTTAATCCTGTTTGCAAACGCTTGAATGAAAAATTGTTGCCCATCTGCTTGCCTGCAATTCTTTTTTTGCTGTTAATTTAGTTGTTGTAAAGTCAATTTTTCCTACGTCATACACTACCTAATCGCTACCCAATGCTTTGGGAATGGTTTGGGTATCGCTACCTTCTGCTCGTATTCTCGTCGTTGTCCCTTCGTATCCTCGTCGTTTCAGAACGAAGGGGAGTCGCAAAGACTACATCGAGGATACGACTATAACAAAAAGATAATCAAATGATTATACCTCAATTGCAGTGACTTACTGTAAACAGATGTCTATCGGTTTGAATAGTAGATCGGGCAATTGCCTTCCGGAGTGCTGTTTATTGATAGAGGAAACGTTTTATACTGCGTTTAGGTGTTTTTTCAAATTCTTCATTGTAAAGTTTGTAATTACTGACCTGACTGTAAGCCGGTAGCTGCTGATTCAATACTTTCAAATTTTCAGTCATCAGTTCTGCCACCTGTTCGTCGTTGATTTGATCGATATTTAGCAAATCGAAATCCGGATAAATCAATGCGATTAGTTTTTCTGCTTTTTGGATCACAATTGATTCGCTGATGTAGGGCATATTGTTCAGTTTGTCCTCGATCTCTTCCGGATAGATATTTTGTCCGTTAGAGCTGAGTATCATATTTTTACATCTACCCTTGATAAATAAATAGCCATCTTTGTCGATGATGCCCATATCCCCGGTGTGCAACCATCCGTCCTTATCAATGGCTGCTTCTGTTGCTTCCGGATTTTTGTAGTATCCGCTCATCAGACAATCGCCTTTGGCGATGATCTCGCCGACGATGTGTTCTTGATCGGGGGAATCAATGCGGAGTTCTAAACGGGGGAGTGACTTGCCGCAAGATGCTTGTCGGAAAGTCTGCCAGTTGTCATAACTCAGTAATGGACCGCATTCTGTCATTCCGTAGCCTACGGTGTAGGGAAAGTGGATGGAGCGGAGGAATACTTCCACCTCTTTGTTCAGGGCGGCTCCTCCTATGATTAATGCTTTAAATTTGCCCCCGAAAGCGTCGATGACGTTTTGGCGGATGGTGTCTTTGATTTTGTCGTTGATGATGGGGATATTCATCAATATTTTCATGTGTGGTTTCTCGATGGTCGGGAACACTTTTTTCTTGATGATTTTCTCAATGACTAAAGGTACGGTGATGATTAAATCCGGCTTCACCTCGGCGAATGCCTCTGCAATCACTTTCGGCGAGGGGATGCGTGATAAAAAATGGATGTGTGTACCATTGACAAATTGATAAATAAACTCAAAGGAGAGTCCATACATATGAGCCATTGGGAGCATTGCTACGATTTGTTCGCCTGCATTGTAGCCCAAGGTGTCGATGGCAAATTTTAGGTTGGTCCACAGACTGCGGTAGGGGAGCATAACGCCTTTGGAGGCATTGGTGGTCCCCGATGTGTAGTTGATAACAGCCAGTTCGTCTAAGTGGTCGTATGTATAGTCTACGTCCTCCGGACGAAAGCGTTCCGGAAATTTTTTACCGAAGAGTTCGTTTAATTGAGCGCGGGCTTCCAGTAATTTTTCGTTATGGGCGTGACGTATTGAATAGTCTTCAATTCTGATGACCCCCTCCAAAGCGGGCATCGCCGTTTCATCGAGATTTTCCCAGACAACATCGCCCACGAATAGCAGACGGGCTTCGCAGTGGTTGACAATGTGGTGGACATTATCCGGTTTAAATTCATTCAGTATGGGGACGGCAATCGCTCCATACGATAAGGTGGCGAGAAACGCAATGCCCCAATTGCTGGTATTCCGGCTACACAAAGCGATTTTGTCGCCTTTTCGGATGTCGCAATGCTCAAATAACAAATGGAGTTTTTCGATTTTGCGGGCAACGTCTTTATAGGAGCTGGTGGCTCCTTTGAAATCGGTTAATGCCGGTCTGTCCCAATTTTTTTGGATGCTTTCTTCTATATATTTTAAAAAACTTTCTTCCATAGTCTTTGATTCTGTAATTATCAGTGGTGAATGTTTGTATTGAAAATCGAATGGTCTTGTTGATAGGCGCGTATACGCATACGATAAGAGTTTCGACTTTTAATCGACCAAAGATAAACCTTTCAGGGTGAAACCGAAAACGTTGGAGGAAAAATTATATGTTAAGGGTGGATTTAATTATTTTAAGGGCTTATTGATATAAATATCGTTTGATACTCCTTTTGGGCGTTTTCTCAAATTCTGTTTCCCGGATTTTGAGTCGGGCGATTTGGCTGTATGTCGGGAGGATCTGGTTAGTGGATTTACGGTTTTCATCCATTATTTTTTTTAATCCTTCGGCACTGATTTTGTCTTTTTTTGCCTGTTCGTAATCGGGGTATACGATGGCGGTTAGTTTGCCATCGTGTTCCACGATTAAGGATTCGGAGATATAGGGAAGGGCGTTTAAGCGATCTTCTATTTCTTCCGGATAGATGTTTTGTCCGCTGGCACCGAGTATCATATTTTTACTTCGACCTTTAATGTAGAGGTAGCCTTCCGGATCAATGATGCCAAGATCTCCTGTGTGAAGCCATCCGTTTGCATCCATAGCTGTTGTCGTAGCCTCCGGATTTTTGTAGTAGCCGTTCATTACGTTGGTGCCCTTTACGAGGATTTCTCCGACGATTTCTTCTGAATCGGGCGAGTCGATTTTGATTTCCATTCGGTCTACCGCTTTGCCGCACGATCCGGGTTTGAATGTATGCCAGTCGTCGTAGGAGATGGCAGGACCGCATTCTGTCATCCCGTAGCCGACGGTGTAGGGGAATTTGACGGAGGTTAAGAATTTTTCTACCTCAAAGTTGAGTGCCGCACCGCCGATGGCGATTAGTTTGAAGCGTCCGCCGAAAGCGCGGATGATTTTATCGCGGATTGCCGCGCGAAGTTTGCGGTTGATATAGGGGATTTTCATAAATAGCTTGATGTGGAATTTTTCGAGTTGCGGCAGTACCCGGTGTTTGATGATTTTTTCGATGATTAGCGGTACGGCGACGATTAGATTGGGTCTTACCTCGTTGAATATTTCTTGAATGACCTTGGGAGAGGGGGTTTTGGAGATGAAATAGACGTGCGTCCCGCTGGCAAACGGGTAGATCAGTTCAAAGGCAAGACCATACATGTGTGCCATTGTGAGGATGGACACTAAGCGTTCGCCGGGATTGTAGCCCATTTTATCTAAGGCGTATTTCAGGTTCGACCAGATACTGCGGTAGGGGAGCATAACGCCTTTGGAAGCTTTGGTGGTGCCGGAGGTGTAATTGATCATCGCCAATTCTTCCGGTTGGTCTCTCCGGTAATGTACTTCTTTTTCGGTGAAAGGTTCCGGATATTTTTGTTTGAACAGTGTTTTCCAATGGGTGTGAGCCTCACCGAAAGCGAGGTTGGTGTTATGAAAAAGTGTAAAATCTTCCATCCGGATGACTGTTTCAAGGCGGGACATATTGTTTTTGTCCAATTCTTCCCAAATGGAGGTGCCGACAAATAAGAGGCGGGCTTCCGAGTGATTGATGATGTGGTGGATGTTATCCGCTTTAAATTCGTGGAGGATGGGGATAGCTACTGCGCCATAAGACAATGTGGCAAGAAATGCAATGCCCCAATTGGACATATTTCGGCTGCACAGGGCTATGCGGTCGCCTTTGCGAATGCCTCCCGTTTCCAGCAGAAGGTGGATGGCAGCGATCTGTTGTGCCACGTCTTTGTAGGTATGTGTTGTGCTTTTATAATCCGATAAGGCTTGATGGTGCCAGTGGATTTTGATGCTGTGTTCGATGTAATATAAAAAGCTTTCTTCCATAATTGTTCTGTTCTATAAGATGCCTTGATTATACTGAAAAGAAGGGTGAAATGTTTGATAATTTCTTCCTTCAATTTAAAAATAAAAGATAAAATAGTTCAATTTTAAATGCAATGGATGGATAAATCCTCTTATAGAGAAGTTTGGAGTTAAATATAAAAAAAGGCTGAAACTTAGCGGGGGGTGGATACGTAATGAAAGACGGATGAATGAGATCCGTTTATTTAATTGTATCACGATATAAAACAATTTTATTTATGAAAACAGAAAATCCGAACACACCTATTTTTGGAACGTCAGAGGAGTCGCGTGTTGCCCCTAAGTATGAGATGCCGAAACTTTCTATGCCGGGTGAGGTGGCTTACCAATTGGTACACGATGAAGCAATGCTGGATGGTAATTCGAGGTTGAATTTGGCGACCTTTGTATCTACTTGGATGGATGATTATGCCCGCAAGATTATGATCGAGAATATGGACAAAAATATGATCGACAAGACGGAATATCCACAGACGGCAGAGATTGAACGCCGTTGTGTGAATATGTTGGCTAAATTGTGGAATACGCCTGAAAAGCCCTATTGTACGGGAACGAGTACGGTGGGATCATCGGAGGCTTGTATGCTGGGAGGGATTTCGGCGTTGAAGCGTTGGCAGAAACGTCGCCGGGCAAAGGGATTGCCGACGAATAAGCCCAATTTCGTTATTTCAAGTTGTATGCAGGTGGTGTGGGAAAAGTTTGCGATTTATTGGGATGTTGAAATGCGAATGGTTCCCGTTACAATGCAGAAAATCACGATGGAAGCGAAAGATGCCCTTCAGTTGTGTGATGAAAATACCATTTGTATCGTACCGATTCAGGGAGTGACGCTCACCGGTTTGAATGATAATGTGAAGGAGTTGAACGATGCGCTTGATAAATTTAATGCGGAGAAGGGGTGGGAAATATGTATTCACGTGGATGCTGCCACGGGGGCTTTTATTCTTCCGTTCCTGAATCCGGAGGTGGTATGGGATTTCCGGCTGAAATGGGTGTTATCCATCAGTGCCTCCGGTCATAAATTCGGGTTAGTGTATCCGGGTGTTGGCTGGGTGATTTGGAAGGATAAGCAGTATTTGCCGGAGGAGATGAATTTTGCCGTGAATTATTTGGGAGCGAACATTCCGAGTATTTCTATTAATTTTTCCCGTCCGGGCAATCAGGTGTTGGCGCAATATTATCAGTTGGTACGTTTAGGGATGGAGGGATACCGGCAAATCCAGCAAAATTGCATTGATGTATGCCTTTATTTGAAACATCAATTGAAAGAGCTTGGTATGTTTGAGTTTTTTGCTACCGATATGCCGAATCCTTTGTTTATCTGGAAATTGAAAGATGATGCTGCCCGTAAATGGACACTTTATGATCTGTCGGATGCTTTGCATACGCAGGGATGGCAGGTGCCGGCTTATACTTTGCCGAAAGCTTTGGAAGAGGTGGTGGTTATGCGAGTGGTGGTGCGGCAGGGTACGGGGCGTGACTTGGCAGATTTGTTGGTGAAGGATTTGAAAGCGAATATTGCTGTATTAAATCATTTGCAAGAGCCGACGAATAGTGCGATTCTTTGGCGGAAAAAATTGCCTCAACCGTCGAAAGGTTTTAACCACGCGAGGTAGGCTGTTGTTTGTTTTTTATTAAAAATCGGAGTATGAGGTGGATGTGTTTTGCATCGGTTCTTGTACTTCGATTTTTTGTTGTTTTACTTTTTACTTTTTTGTGTCCGACGGATGGATGGATTGCCGTTTGTTTTGGAATTTGGCGGTGACGTAGACGGTGAAAATCGGGAAGAAGATCATTCCGATGGCTGCCAGTATGACGGCTAAGGATTGTCCGATTTTAGTGACTCCGAAGATATTCGAGCCGACGGTCGTCACGTTCATCAATGCCCAGTCGAAAGCTGTCCAATAGCTTGTTACGGCGGGGTTGGTGCCGTGTTCAACGAAATAGAACATAATGCTGCAAAAATAGATGGCGGTGAAGAGGAAGGTGAGGTAGGTGGCGAAAAGCCCCGTCACGCGGTTGCGGGTGATCCACGAGAAGATAATGGTTACGGCGTACATTCCACGGATCAGGGGAATGAGGCGCAGAAAAATCCAAAGCGGATGGGTGACGATGGAGAGAACGGCGTGGACGATGTTGAGGTAGGGGATCGACACAAGAAGAAAAAGAAAATTATGTCGAAGGAAACACCAACTGTAATGGCTGTAATGCCAGCGGATCAGAAAGTCGAGGAGAAAGATGAGGCAGATGATGAGGTGGAAGTGGAGGATGAAACGTTCGGTCAACAGTTTGCTGATTGGTAGGAGTTCCATCGAAATAATGATTAGAATGGCGATGCTACCGATTAAGACCAGTATGTTGAAGATCTTTTCCGGGCAGTTATCGTTTTTTGCCATAAGAGTAGGTGATTATTTGTTGAATCCTCGAATTGTTTAAGGATAGGTGCGGGGAGTGATGGATGGTTCCGGCTTTAATGTTTTGAACATTCTCTGCACGAGTGATTCAATGATGCAATGATTCAATCACTCGATACTCCCCGCTTGCCTGTATTATCCTACGATTTCAACGCTGTCTCCGTTGAAGACGTTGACGTTGAGATGGTGGGCAATGTATTTGATGGCTGCCTGTGCTTTAACGGAATTACCGGCACTGTCCAGAGGTGGAGCAAAGGCTGCGATACCGAAGGTGCCGGGTAACAGTCCCATAATACCACCGCCGACACCTGTTTTTGCCGGGATACCGCTGGAGTACATCCAGTCGCCGGTATGTTCATAGAAGCCGACAGCGGTGATGAGTGAGGTGATTTTTGGGGCGAGGACAGGATCGAATACCTGAACGCCTGTGATGGGATTCTTTCCGCCGTTGGCAATGGTACAGCCGGCGATAGCCAGTTGTTTGGTGGTGACACCCATTGAACAGTGGCGGGTGTAGAGATCGAGGGCTGTGAGAGGATCGTCGTAAATGCGGTTATAGCTTTTCAAGAGCCAAGCGATGGAGCGATTGTTGTAATTGGTCGTGGATTCTGATTTATAAAGTTCGTCCTGTAAAACCAGTTCGCTACCGCAAAGATCAGCCATATTATCGGCAATGGCTGCCCATTTGGAATTGGGATCGCCTATGGGTTTGACCATACTGTCGGCACTGATGGCTCCTGCATTGACGAGAGGGGTGCTGGGATGGTCTTTTTCGAGCAGGATGGCAATGATAGAGTTGAAAGGTAGACCGGTGGCATCCGCACCGATGCGTTTCAGTATTTCCTCAGCTCCGTATTGTTTCAGGATGAGGAGTGCTGTGTGAACTTTTGAAATGGATTCGATACCGAAAATGTATTCGGTGTCGCCGGCTTCGATTATTTCACCGCTTGGGAGGCAGACAGCAATGCCAAATAGTTGTGGATTGATGCGGGCTAAAAAAGGAATGTAGTCGGCATTCTTACCACCCTTTAGGTCTTTTGTGTGGGTATAGGCATCCCGAACGACGGTTCGGAGATCGGCTATGGAAATGGTCTTTTTCATTTGTTTTGTTTTATTTTGACGGATGATTAACAGGATTCAGGGGTGTCGCATCAATAGATGTGGCGGTAGTGGCTGTCGGAGCTGTTTCCCAATGGAAAGGAGCGATCGTTGATTTTGGATCTTTCCACGATGGTTTACGTAGGGCGTATATTAGAAATGGAATAGCAACAAAGATGATGCAACCGATGATCAGTACGCTATACCATACGGTGTTGCTTCCTGTGTTGATTTGTGACGGAGGGATGAAGCTCAGGATGAATGCCAGTGTAGAGCCTAAAAATCCAATGCCGGAAACGATCCATATCATCCCGTTGCCTTTACGCCCGATAGCAAAGGGACGTTCGGCTTTCGGCATTTTATAGCGGAGGGTGATTGCTGCCGCGAACATCAGCAGGTACATAATCAAGTAGAGCAGTACGGTGAGTTGCGACAGGATTTGGTAGAAAGATTGTACGGAAGGCATCACGACAAATAGGAGGGCGAGAAGCGTAACGATACCGCCCTGTATGAGCAGGATGTTGCGTTGTACACCGATGCGGTTGGTCTTTTGAAAGAATGGGGGCAGATAGCCTGCCTTGCCAACGGTGAAAATACCTTTTGACGGACCGGCAACCCACGTTAATACTCCGGCAAGTACACCGAACATTAGGGCGATGGCGATGATGGGAGATACCCAATGGAGATGGAGGTAGCTCAGGTAATTATCGAAGCCGATCAGGAGGCTTTGTGTCAGGTTAATGTCTTTGGCGGGAATGATTAGTCCCAGCGCAAATGTTCCGAGAACAAAAATAATAACAGTGACAATGGCACCGGTGAAGATCGCTTTGGTATAGTTCTTAGGTTTTGGGTCTTTAACGTCCATCACGTGTACGCCCATCATTTCCATTCCGGCGTAGAAAAGGAAGATGCCGGAAGCGAGTACGAGGTTGTCAATATTGCTGAGGTCGGGGAAGAATCCTTGACTCATATCCATATTGTTGTGACCTCCTGTTGCAAGGTAGATGACACCAAATATTATTAATAGTCCGGCAGGTATGATGGTTCCTACTAATGCTCCTATTTTTGATACTTTTCCTACCCAGCCAAGTCCTTTGAGGGAAATGAGTGTGGCTGCCCAGTAGATGATGAGGACGGTGACTAAGGTGAATATTTTGTTGGATGCCAAGAGAGCGTCTTGTGTGGTGTCCATACTGATGTAGGCGATGGATACCGCGCCAAAGGTTAAGACGGTGGGATACCAAATAGTGCTTTCGATCCATTGCAGGAAGATGGCGAGGAATCCATAGCGTTTTCCAAATGCTTCACCTACCCAACGGAATACACCGCCTTCTTTGTTGGAGAACATTGCAGCTAATTCGGCTGCCACCATAGAGGTGGGAATGAGGAAAACAATTGCTGCAAATAGGTAGTAAAAGGCGGAACTAAGTCCATAGACTGCCTCTGCCGGTAGTCCGCGGAGACTGACAACCGCTGCGACGTTCATAATCGCAAGGGTCATAACGCCGATTTTCATCGTTGTACTGGTGTTTTTTAAATTTGTTGCCATAGTTTGAATTCAATTTGATGAATAAATGTTGAGTATTTGTGATAACGAATCATTTCAAGATCGGATTAGGTACGAGATGGATAAATGGAATGTTTAGTTTTCTTACATTATTTAACTTATTGGAGGGGAAAAAATGTTGATAGTATTTTTTGTTGATAGGTATATGGTGTTATTTTAAATATTTATTTTCGCAAGTATTGAATACATCAATTTATTTATTAAATTTATCATTTATTTTAAATAAATTTGTTTCAATTTTGGAGTTCGATTAGTGCAATATTGATAGATTGTAAAAATTAAGTAGCCTTACTTACATAAAAACTGATGGAAAAAATGACAATTAAGGAAGTTCAAAAATTATGTTTGAGTCGGGGAATCCCTTTTTATACATATCGTTTACCGGGTGGACAGGAGGTCTTTTTTGGAGCACAGTTGAGCGGTCAGGTGTTGCCGGATAGAGAATTATCTCATTGTTCCAATGATGGATTTGTGGTGGTTCCTTTTGAGGAATCGGAGGAGGTGCCGGAGCTATTTATTCGGGAGGATGTTGGCTTTGTTGATGAAACGATGGATGATCGGATCATTAAGGCTTTGGAAACAGCAGGAAGTGAATTTAAAAAGTTGGAACCGGGAAAAAGTATATCGCGTGAAGAGTATTTGAAACAGGCAGAGGATGTGGTCACTCTGTTGAAGGAAAAAGAGGCTCAGAAGGTGGTCTTAGCACGACGGAAGGTGGTCTCTTATGCGGCTTATAAACGTGCGCCCAAGTGTTTTCAGAAGTTACTGGATCGTTATCCGGATACCTTTGTTTTTCTTGTTTCGGTGCCGGGCGTGATGACGTGGATGGGAGCAACGCCGGAGGTGTTTTTACGACAGATGATGGGTTTTTCCAGTACGATGTCATTGGCAGGAACCCGTGCGGCAGGAACCGGTGGGGAGTGGGGGGAAAAGGAGAAGAAGGAGCAGGAGATTGTGACCGATTATATCGCAGAGGTGTTGGAGCGGCTTGTTGGAATCGGTTGGTGGCAACACGGACCGTTTTCCAGACGTGCGGGAAAGTTAGAGCATTTGTGTACGACTTTTTCCTATCCCGGTCGCTTGCCGGATGAAATGATTGATGTCATCCGTAAGGAGTTGCATCCGACGCCTGCCGTAGGAGGGTATCCAAAACTGGATGCACGGGAGGTTATTCATCGGATTGAAGGTAAAAACAGACGCTATTATGGCGGTTATCTCGGTCCTGTCCATAAGAATTGGACTTTTGATTGGTTTGTTAATTTGAGATCTATGGAACTTTTTCCGAATGCTGCCTGTCTTTATGTAGGAGGAGGATTAACCGTAGATTCTGTGCCGGAATTGGAATGGAAAGAAACGGTTTTGAAATCTAAAACTTTATTGAGTATTATTTGATCGGACGATGGATGGGGAGGAGCCGGCATTTTAAATGGTATGAATAAAACGAGATGAATTTCTGTATCGGTTTGATCTTAGATCGTGTTTAATTTCTACAAAAAATGAAGAAGAGGAATGAGTTTGTGATATTAATTAGCGAATTTGTGCTAATTTTGGCGACAGATTAAAAATAAGGAAGTATGAAATATATAGCAAGATTTTTGATGTGGTTGGGAGGATGGAAGTTTCGGGGTGAGTTGCCGACAGAGAAAAAAGCGGTGATTATTTCGGTTCCGCATACGTCCAATTGGGATTTTGTGTGGGGTGAATTGGCTTTTTTAAGCCAGTCGCTTCCGGCTTTTGTTTTGATGAAAAAAGAGTTGTTTTTTTTCCCCATAGGGGCTATTTTGCGGGCTTTACGGGTGATACCTGTTGATAGGGGGAATCGTGACAGCCAGTTGGTGAGTCAGATGGTGAGTGAGTTTAATCAACGGGATACGATGTATCTCTGTATTACTCCGGAAGGAAGCCGGAAGAAACGGAAAAAGTGGAAGAAAGGTTTTTTAGTGATTGCTAAGGCTGCGGGAGTTCCGGTCTATTTGGGACGGATTGATTATAAGGATAAGGTGTGTGAGATGGGACCTTTGTTTTGGCCAACGGACGATGTAGATGCGGATTTGGCTTATGTGATGAGTACTTATAAGGATGCAAATCCGAGGAATCCGGAGAATTTTTCGTGTGGAGAAGAAGATGATTAATCGGTAAAGAGGAGAGGAAGAATGAAAGTAGCATTGGTTCAATCTGCCCTTGTATGGGGGGATGTGGAGAAGAATTTGGAGCATTTCGACCGGGAGTTATCGCGGATAGAGGGGTGTGGGGTGATCGTGTTGCCGGAGATGTTTACCTCAGGGAGTAGAATGGTGAAGGTGTCGAAAGAAGTAGCGGAGGCTGAAAAGTGTCGGGTGGCTGCGCAATATACGGCGGTGCGGGAGAAGATGACGGAATGGGCGGTACGGCAAGGGGCATTGGTGGTGGGTTCGACGGTGTATGAGGAAGCGGGACGTTATTATAATCGTTTGCTGGCGGTGTCTCCTGATGGGGGATGTCAGTGTTACGATAAACGGCATTGTTTTAGGATGGGCGGAGAGAATGAGCATTTTACAGCGGGAACAAGGCAGTTGGTTTTTGATTATGAGGGGGTGCGGATGGCGGTGTTTATTTGTTATGACTTGCGTTTTCCGGTGTGGTGCCGGAATACGGAGAGATATGATTTGGCGGTGTATGTAGCGAATTGGCCGGAGGCGAGGCGGGAGGTTTGGAAGGTCCTTTTGCGGGCACGGGCAATAGAGAATCAGGCGTTTGTGGTAGGGGTGAATTGTGTCGGGGAGGATGTGAATGGGATTTGTTATGCGGGAGATTCATTGGTAGCGGATGCACGAGGGAATGTGGTTGCGAAAGCACAGGCATTTCAGGAGGAAACGCTTGTGGTGGAGCTGGATGTGGCGGAGTTACATCGGTTTCGGGATCAATTTGATGTGTTGGAGGATCGGGATGATTTTATTATTAATTTAAATTATAAAAGATGAAATGTTTATTATTTACGTTGATGGGTGTGATTATGATGCTTAATCTGAAAGGACAGGATAAGTTGTTGACAATGGAGGAGGCTGTTTTGGGGCGTTCGCTTTATCCAAAGAATCTTTATGTGCAATGGCAAGGTGATCGGAATGTCTTAACTTATGTGGAGGGCGTTAATTTGGTGGGGGAGGCTGTTGGTGGAGAAAAGAAGGTGGTGATGACGGTGGAGGAGTTGAATCGTATTGTGGGAGCGGATTTGAAGGGATGGCCGCAGTTTGTATGGAAAGATGGGCGTACGCTGACAACGATGCGGAAGGGGATTTTTTATGAGATTGATGTGGAGTCAAAAACGGCTCGTTCGTATCGTTTGCCGGAGGGCGCGCAGAATGTTTCTCCGAATGGACAGCAGGCGATTGCTTATACACTGGATAATAATTTGTATTATACGGATGTAAATAGTAATAGTTTTGCGGTGACGAACGATACGGATGCGAATATAGTGAATGGACAGACGGTGAGTCGGAATGAGTTTGGGATCAGTGGTGGTATTTTTTGGTCGCCCGATGGTAAAAAGTTGGCTTTTTATCGGAAGGATGAGAGCCAAGTGGAAAGTTTTCCGTTGTTGGATATAAATAGCCGGATGGGTTCGTTGCGGGAAATTAAGTATCCGATGGCAGGCTTGAAATCGGAGCAGATTAGTATGGGGGTGTATGATGTGGCTTCGGGAAAGACGGTGTTTTTGGAGGTGACGGATTTTGGACGGGAGCAGTATTTGACCAACATAGCGTGGAGTCCGGCAGGGGATTTTATTTATGTGCAGGTGCTTGACCGGGCACAAAAGCAGATGCATTTGAATCAGTATTGTGCAAAGAGTGGAGAGTTTGTAAAAACCTTGCTGGAAGAGCGGAATGAACAGTATACGGAGCCATTGAATCCGATTGTGTTTTTAAAAAATGATCCTTCGCAATTTATTTACCGAACGAATAACCGGGATGGGTATTTTAGTTTGTATTTGTGTGAAACGAAAAGTGGGAAGATGTTGAAACGGATCACGGATGTGAATGCGGATGTCGAAATGGTGGGTGAAGACGGACGGTATGTTTATTATACATCGGCAGAGGTAAGTCCGGTGGAGAATCATTTGTTTCGTGTGGATCTGAAAACGGGAAAGAAAATGCGCCTGACGAAAGCAGAAGGCTGGCATCAGGTGAATATGAGCAAAGATTTGAAGTATTTTGTGGATCATTACAGTAGTTTGAATGTTCCTCGTGTGATTGAGTTGACAGCGACTGACGGGAAGTTGGTGAAGGAGTTGTTGAGGGCTGAGAATCCGGTGAAGGATTATCATTTCGGAGAGATAACGATGGGTAAGGTAAAGACGGCTGACGGGAAGTTTGATAATTATTATCGGTTGATTAAGCCGATAGATTTTGATGCGTCAAAGAAGTATCCGACTATTGTTTATGTCTACGGCGGTCCGCATTTGCAGCTGGTGAAGAATACGTGGCAGGGAGAGTTGCGTCGTTGGGAGATGTATATGGCAGAGCGGGGGTATGTGGTGTTTGTGATGGATAATCGGGGTACTCCGAATCGGGGTGCAGCCTTTGAAAAGGCTATTCACGGACAATGCGGACAGGCAGAGATGGCGGATCAGATGATGGGTATTCAGTTTTTGAAGTCGCAACCTTGGGTGGATGCCGATCGGATTGGTGTACACGGTTGGAGTTATGGCGGATTTATGACTATTTCGTTGCTGACAAATTATCCGGATGTATTTAAGGTGGGTGTTGCCGGAGGTCCTGTGATTGATTGGAAATGGTACGAAGTGATGTATGGCGAACGTTATATGGATTCTCCGCATACAAATGCAGCCGGATATGAGAAGGTGAGTTTGATTCATAAGGCAAAGGATTTGAGAGGTAAGTTGTTGATTTGTCAAGGAGCAATTGATAATACAGTGGTATGGGAGCATAGCCTGAGTTTTATCAGGGAGTGTATTAAGAATAATGTGCAGGTGGATTATTTCCCTTATCCGTGTGCAGAGCATAATGTGATGGGAAAAGATCGGATTCATTTGATGCAGAAGGTGACTGATTATTTTGAGGATTATTTGAAGTGATAAAGATTTAGGGCGCGCGTGCCGGCGCGCCCTTTGTATTCAACACAGGAATTAGAAGTATGAGAATAGATATTTTGAGTGTGGTGCCTGATTTATTGGAGAGTCCTTTGAATCACTCTATTATTAAACGGGCACGTGAGAAGGGGATTGTGGAGATTTATATTCATAATATCCGAGATTGGACGAAGGATAAGTTTCGGAAGGTGGATGATTATCCTTTTGGGGGAGAGGCAGGTTTGGTGATGATGATTCAACCGATATTTGATTGTATTGCAGAGTTGACCTCTCAGCGAAAGTATGATGAGATTATTTATACGGCTCCTGATGCCCCTACTTTTAATCAAAAGATGGCAAATGAGTTGTCGTTGAAGGAGAATATAATGATTTTGTGTGGTCATTATAAGGGAATAGATCAACGGGTACGTGATTATTTAGTGACTCGTGAGATTTCGGTGGGTGATTATGTTTTGACGGGAGGAGAGTTGCCTGCTTGTGTGATGACGGATGCGATTGTTCGGTTGATACCCGGCGCGATGAATGATGAAAGTTCGGCATTGAGCGATTCGTTTCAGGATAATCTTTTGGCTCCTCCGGTTTATACACGTCCGGCAGAATATAATGGTTGGAAGGTGCCGGATATTTTGTTGTCGGGAAATCACGCTAAGATACAGGCGTGGCAGGAGGAGGTGGCTTATGAACGTACGAAAGCTTTACGACCGGATTTGTTGGAAGAATAGAGAGGTGATTCGTCGGAATGAAGGTGTTTTGGGGGGATGAGTTAAAAGTTTAATCCGGTGGATAGTTGCAGGTGGAGGCGGTGGAGGTCGTTGCAGTTAGAGGAAATTCCACGAGTGTATTCTGCTTCAGCATAACCGAAGAAAGCATATTTTTCATTAATGGGGTAGGTGTATTGCAGGTGGAGGTCGATGCGAATAGTTTCGGCTGTTTTGATTTGAAAATCACGAAGCAGGAGATCGGTTTTTTGAGCGATCTTTATTTCCGGCAGGGGTGCATCGTTTTTTGTTTTTATTTTCAGTAACGAACCGTTTCCTGTGGCATATTCTATTTGTGTGCTTATTTCCAGTAATTGTTTTTTTATGGGTATTCGATGTTCGTAGCTTACGGCACAGGTGGTGCGGTTGAGCGGTTGGGAAAATTGTGCCGGATAGATCAGAAATATTGATTTCTCGTGTCGGTATCCGCAACGGAGGTGTAGCGTCCAGATGTTTATAAGGCTGTCTAATGGACGTGACAGGGCGTAGGCAAGGGTGATTTGATCTGCGAAAAGGGCAGAGCGTTTTACGCGTCCGTAATTTTCCTGTTTTTGTTCTCCGTTGTTATCGAATTTTCCCTGAAGATTATCGAAATTGATGTAGGAGGTATGTGTGTATTCCGGTTTTATGGTATGACACAGCTTGGATAGCAGTCGGAGGCTGCCCCGATAGGCTAATTCCAGGTGTTCTGTTTCTCCCGCTCTGTCGTTCTTATTGATGTTGATGTCTGTCAGTTGAGTACTTTCGGTGTAGCTGAATTCGTTGAACCATTTTAGGCGGCTGTTGCTTTGATAGAATTGGACAGCTCCGCCGATTTGTTCTTCTTTGTATAGGCGGGTGTTGTTGAGACCGTTTTGGAAATTTTCATTGAAATAAAACCAAAGAGGATAAAATGTTCGGATATCTTGATTTTCTTGATTGACCATTGAGTAAGTGACTTTTTCGTTGATGCGGTGGTAGATAAAATTAGCTCCTGTATGCCATTGAGCGAAGGAGAGGAGCAGACCGGGAGAAAATAAGAGGTCGGTTTGTGTATTTCGATTGCGGGGATCGGTGTTTTTGCCGTTTGAAAGTGCTTGATAGTTCAGTTTTCCACCTATTGTCCAGCGTTGTGTGAGGGGGATAGCAATGTCTCCATTGATGTAATAGGTTTCGCAGCGTTGCCGTCCGGCAATGGTGTCGCCAAAGTTGATGAGGTGGGTTTCCGGTTGCAAGGTGGCATTCCATTGGTGTCGTTTTTTATTTTCCAGTGTATAGCCAATATTTCCGTGTAGTCGAATTTTTTTTAGTTGTCGGTAGGATTCAGAGGTTATATGGTAACGATGAATGTCGGGGGCATCCATCGCTATTCGGAAATTTCCATTGGTGAAGTCGTAGCCTGTTTTTATGCCGGAGAATGCTTGTGTGGGATTAAAAATAAGTCCGGAGGTGTTTGTTCCTTCGTTCCAAGGATTGAAATCCCTATAAGTTTTTGGGTTTGTTATAACTGATTGTGCACCGAGATCAGTGTAACAGAGCAGACAAATTGATGTACAGATTATATTTAAATACATTCCGGATAAAGAAATCGTTTTTTTGAAATATACCGATAGGTTCTTGTTGTTCTTTTTTGAAATATATTTGTTCATACGTTTCCTTTATTTCTGTGTTGGTGTACATTCTTCAAAATCGTTTGCCGAATTATTTGTGTCTTGGTAGGTGATATACCCATTCTTGTTTCCGGCGTTTTTTCGGCGGAGAGCCTTACCGGAATATTTTCCGGAAGGTAGGAAGATGGATTCAGCATCGAGGAAAGAGGGGACACGTTTGAATCCTTGTTTGGTGGCATTTTCCACGCAGTCCACGCAATCCAATATCCATTTAGCCGGGATAATTAAGTTTTTTAGCCCGGTGTATTGTGGTGGATCGGAGAGGAGATGTGCCGGATTGCTGGCATATTCGCCGGCACTGATTCCTTGAATGCGATAGATGATGATTCCCGGACCGGATATGGAAAGGGGGAAGGTGGTGATGTTTCCTATCCTTAAAAACATATCCAATGGAGTGACTCCTGTGGTGATGTCTGATCCTGTTAGTTTATTGTTGTAGAAGGCCCATTCGGCTTTTGATAAGTCGACGGAATTGATGTGGTTGTACTCGCTTCCTTTGTGGTTGACGGCATTGACGGCAATTACAATTTCTTTTCCGGCGGGTAGGGGATGTTCACGTCCTGTACCGGGAAATTGCCAACCGAAGAAACAGATGGGTATGGTGTCGGGACAATAGGTGAGCCAAGGAGAAACTTTGCTGGCAGTAGCGGGTGCAACAGTTCCTATGCAGAGGCTATCTAACCAAATTGTTTGATTGGAATTGTTGTAAAGGGTGATGTATCCGTCGCGTGAATATGATTTCCCGTTCTCGTCGTAGCATCCTGAGTAGTATATTTCGTTGATGATAACGCTACTAAAGGGGCTGTCGATAAGGATAACGGAAATAGTGTCCTTTTCCAATCCTTTGGAAGGAGTGAGGAGTATGTTTTCAACTCCGCCATTGAGAAGGTGGTTGCGGAGCATATTTTCTTGATAGGTGAGTTGTGCGGACAGTCGGTAAATGCCATATTCTACGTTGAAAACAGCCATTCCTGAAGTGTTTGCAAGTGTTTTGTAGGTTGTGCCGTTGTTTGTATTGATGAGTTTTACTTCGGTTCCTTCGGGGATGAATTGTTGTAATTCTTCGGGCATTTGCAGTTGTACGTATAGTGTACGTCCTTCTCCTTGTGGGTTGACACAGGCTTTTAATAGGAGTGATAAAAGAATCAGGCAAAGGACTGATAGGTGTGGATATGAATGCATAGTTATAATTTAATTTGTAATTCAGCTCCAAAAAATGCCGGAGGATTCATTTGTCGGTACTGTCCGTTTGATGCCAAGTATCTTTTTGGATTCATTTGTGCTAAGTTGTTGGCAAAAAATGAAACACAGAAATGATCGCCTATATTTTTGGAAACTCTTAGGTTGAGCATAAAGTAAGGTGAATAGGAGTCTTTTATAAAAAAACGGCTTGGAATTTGATCAACCATTTTACTGAATGTGGGGTTGTCTGCCAATTCGGGTGTGAAGCGGTGTATAGCCCCGTGTGTGTCCATATAATAGGCAGGATCAATGTATTTTATGTTTTTATCCTCTTTTGTCAGGTTGTGGGTGATACGATTTCCCAGATCATCTTTCATATAATAAGCGGTTAAGGCGTTTGTTGCAGGATGCCTCTGTGAACGATCGATCCATACGCTTTGTAGGGCAATGGTGGTTGTGAGCCGTATGACGGGGATTTCTGTCACAGCCCTGAGCGTGGTGGTGAATTGTTGGTAAGTGTTTATTTTTGCAGCGTTGTCATAGATGCCACACATCGGGTAAGAGCGTTCGTTGTTTGTTTCTGCTTTGTAAATAGGCGAGAGGCTTTTGTCGGTTGTGTGCTGTATGATCCAAGCTCCATCAAGAATAAAGGTGGAGGCTAATGGAGAAATATAATTGGAGCGGAGAGTGAATTCAATGCCTCCTTTGTGTTGATAGAGATGATTGCCGACTCTTTCGGAATGATTAAAAGTGGTGTCGTTGGTATATCCTACCGGTTTACCGTTTATACATACTTCACCGTTTAAATATTCCGGTTGTAGTCCCGGCTTTGTGTCACTGTTGTAGTTTCGGAGAGCAATGGGAGTTATCGAGCTGTTTAGTTTGAATCCACGGCTTAGTTGTTCATAAAATCCCGTGACATCGAATGAAAAATCGCCTATAATCCCGGAAAATCCGATTTCGGTTTTGAAATTTTG
>JAVXFZ010000030.1:25039-31885 GCA_036657595.1 Odoribacter sp.
CGAATGAAAAATCGCCTATAATCCCGGAAAATCCGATTTCGGTTTTGAAATTTTGAGGTAATTTTAAAGATTCTGTTCCACCAAGAGAGGATACGGCGGTTGTGACGATGACTAATGAGCGATTGGCTGCATCGTCGAGATAGCGATAGTTGGTGATATGGTTATATTGGTCTTCTCCAAATAAATAGCTGAATGTGGGCATTTTACGAAGTAACCCGATTCCCCCTCTGATACGTAAGAGGCGTAGCCCGTTTTGATAGGGATGTTGCAGTAGCAGGTAATTGAGGTTTAGACGTGGTTCTGCTACCGGATGGAATGTTTTCCCACGGACGGATATTCCGCTTATTCGGATACCTGCTTCAAGCGTGAGGTTGCCTTTTTGCAATTTTTCTTCTATATAACCTGCATAATGATGCATAAATGGCAGGTGGCGGAAGTTGTATGAAGGTTGAGAGGGAAGCGTGGGGGTATGTGTTTTGTAGGTTTTTCCGTGTCCATTGTTGCCTTCACTATTCCATTCTATACCAATGGTGGTCAGACTCTTCCAGTTGTTTGCCGATTTGCGTAGATGGAAGTTTAATTCTGTTGTTATCTCTATGGGACAACTTTCTATGCCGTTGTTTTTCCAATGTTGTGGAGGAATGAAGAAGCCTTCTTGTTCTTTATTTACGGTGGCATCGGAACTGATGGTGTAGCCCGTCGTGAAGTATCGGTTGTATTCGGAAATGGAATGGGCATAGGCTGTTGAAATTTTCCAGTTGATGTCGGTTAGTAATTTATAAGCGGATTCCCATTTTCCAGAGAAATTGAAACGGAAAGATTGCCGGGCGGCTTTTATGTATTCACCGGGTTGCAGTAATGTGTTTTGTGGATTTTTGTTAATGGTGATGTCGCCGGCAGCTCCGGCTTCGATGTAGAGCGGTCGGTTGTTGCGGTTAAAATGACGACTGTAAGCAGTCTGTATGGAAATACGATGGTAAATATTTTCAGTGGTATTGATGTCCGAATTTGCCCGAGTATATCCGGTAGAGAGATGAAATGTTTCGTTGGGTTTGATTTGCCAGCCTTTTCCGGTATTGAACGATTTGATTTGAGGGGTAAATCGGATGTTTGCAGTGAGTGGAGATATGTTTTTCCGCGTATGAACGATTACCATACCGGAGGTGATATCACCATATCTGACAGATGGGATTCCGCGTATGACTTCAACGGATTCTATGTTGTCGGTGCTTATTTCCCGTGTGTCTATTCCTTTTTGGGAGTTGGCTGTCGAAAAGTTGGTCGATCCGTTTTGTTCCGGAAGTTGTTGCAGGTCAGCGTTGGAAGATATTCTAACCCCGTCGATACTGATACCGGTTCCCAGTGCATTTGTGTTAAGATTATTGCCAATATGCCGGATGGTGAAATAAGTAGGTTCTTTAAATGATACATTGGGAGTTGTGCCTCCCGGTAGTAATTGCATCAGATCGGTGATGGAAAAGGGTTGAACGTGTTGAATGGCTTCCAAACCGATCACGGAGGAGGTGGTCACCGACCGATTTTCTCGTGCGATCACTTTTACCTCGTGTAGCAGTATATTTTTGACACTGTCAATGTGATTGAGGGTGTCTTTGATGATTGTCTTTTCGTGAGCATAAATAGTAGATATGCAGAAAAAGAAGAATAGACAGCTGTATGTTTTTATTTTATTCACAGTCGTTATTTGGCGTTAGTTCATCTTTAACGAACAAATTGTGTGTGTTTCGTTTTTTTCTCAGACGTTTTAAATTTCGGCGGTATAAGACAATTAATGTGATGATAATTAATGATAAAATAATACTACTTATAATAAATATATAGGAGTAGTTGGTGATACGATGTTCGGCTTTCTGTTTACTGATCGTAGCATCTAACATTTCGAGTTCGTGTTCTGCCAGAATTTCTTGATATAGACTTGTGTCGTGAGACTTGTCGTATATTTTTTGAAGAGAATCATATCGCAGATCGGTGATGAAAGCTGAGCGGTAGTTTCCCATTTGTTTATAATAGTCACTTAGCTGTTTTAGTAGTTGAAAATCTTCTTTTTGAATATTGTTATTACGTATGCTCAGTATTTCAGCTTTTTGCAGTAAAGCGATCGCTTTGTTTTTGTTTCCTTTTTTCCATACCCACGCAGCTTGTTTTGCATAGATCGGTGCAAATGCACTCGGTATTCCCGGAATGTTCGGATGTTTCTTTTGAATTTTCAGACTATTTTCTTCAGCCATACTAATTGCTTTTTCGCGTATGGAAGCGGCTTTTTCGTATTGTCCATTGGCTTCATAAATTTCCGCTTTGATTCGTAGGTTGTAATTTATCCGGAAAGTATCATCATTTCGGAGGGCTTCCTGTTTTTGGATGATCTTCAGGGCTTCTTCATAGCGGTTGGCAGCGATATATAAATGGATTAAAGTATAATTTTTAATGGTGTCAATTCCGCTTTTTTGGCAGGCTTGGATCGCTTTGTTGTAATCACCTAATTGTCCATATAGAATTGAATATTGATTGTATAATTTTTGTTGCTCGGTAAATGACAATTGGTGATTTGGGAGGTTTTGTGCCATATCGCAATAATGAAGAGCATTTCGATAGTCTTTTCGAAGTAGATAGAGTGAACTTATTTGTGAGAGGGTATTAAATTCTCCATGAAGATCGTTGTTGAGGCGAAAATTGTGTCTTGCTTTTTCGCACAGTTCGAAAGCCTCTTTGGATGCTTGCTGTAAAATATAGTATTGTGTTTTGTAGCTTAGATACCAAGCTTCCTGGAGGGTGGTCATATTGCTATTTTCAATATTACTCATTAAATTACGGATTTGACGATGACTTTCTGTATTATTGGGTGAAAGTTTGGAAATGCAGAATGGTAACATTTTAATTTGTAAGTCTGTTCGAAGGTTTCCGTTAATTAAGGAGATTGCTTCTTGTAGCATGTTTAGGCAGGAGTCACGTTTATTGTTAGTGATTTGATTGATATTATCTCGTGTAGGTGTATTCAGTAGAGCATATTGTCCGATGACTTTTGCCCGTTCAGATGAAGATAATGCTGTTGTTTTTAGTAAAGAATCACAGGCTTTGGAAGTTAGTGAGTCGTAGTTTATTTGTTTATCGATGCAGGAAACCAGTGAAAGTAGAACTATAACAAACAATAGAATCTTCATTTTATAACTTTTAATCGTTTTTGACAAAGATATAAATTCATTTATTAATTTGTATACTAATAGTGTAAATCTCGTATTTTTTTATATAAAATAGAAACATTTAATATGCCGGATGGAAATACGTATATAATAAATTTACTGATCTTTTATATTTGATCTTTTGGCTATTTGATAATAATTTGTAACTTTGTGCCCGTATTTAAAATAATGTCTAACTCATTAGGTAGAAAACAATTAAAGATTATGTCAGAAGAACAAAAAGAAATGCAGGCAGTTGCTGCTGAAAAAGCTACAAAAAGAACCGCTCCGGTAACTACATCAGAACCGGATGATAATTTTGATTGGGAAGCCTATGCTAACGACGTAGTCGTTGCGGCAGGCGAAAAGGAATTGTTAACACAGAAGTATGCTGAAACTCTTTCTAAAGTAGGCGAGAAAGAAGTCGTTGAAGGTACAGTGATCTCAATGAATAAGAGAGAGGTTGTTGTAAACATCGGCTACAAATCAGATGGTATCATTTCATTGAATGAATTCCGTTACAATCCGGAATTAAAAGTGGGTGATAAAGTGGAAGTTTATGTGGAAACACAGGAAGACAAAAAAGGTCAGTTGACCCTTTCACACAAACAAGCACGCGCATTGCGTAGTTGGGATCGTGTGAATGAATCATTGGAAAAAGACGAAATCATTAAAGGTTTTGTTAAATGTCGTACGAAAGGTGGTATGATCGTTGATGTATTCGGTATTGAAGCATTCTTGCCGGGTTCTCAGATTGATGTGAAACCGATTCGTGATTACGATGTATATGTTGGTAAGACAATGGAATTCAAGGTGGTTAAAATCAACCAAGAATTTAAAAACGTTGTTGTATCACACAAGGCTCTTATTGAGGCTGAATTGGAACAGCAGAAGAAAGATATTATTTCTAAACTGGAAAAAGGACAGGTACTCGAAGGAACTGTTAAAAACATCACCTCTTACGGTGTATTCATTGACTTGGGTGGTGTAGATGGATTGATTCATATTACAGACTTATCGTGGGGTCGTGTTAATCATCCGAACGAAATTGTAGCCCTTGACCAGAAATTGAATGTGGTTATTCTTGATTTCGATGATGAGAAAAAACGTATTGCTTTAGGTCTAAAACAATTGACTCCACATCCTTGGGATGCATTAAATGCAGAGTTGAAAATAGGTGATAAAGTAACGGGAAAAGTAGTGGTGATGGCTGATTACGGTGCATTTGTTGAAATTGCTCCGGGTGTTGAAGGATTGATCCACGTATCTGAAATGTCTTGGTCTCAGCATTTGCGTTCTGCTCAAGATTTTATGAAAGTGGGAGATGAAGTAGAAGCTGTTGTTTTAACCTTGGATCGTGACGAACGTAAAATGTCTTTGGGCATCAAACAATTGAAGAATGATCCGTGGCAGACAATCGAAGAGAAATATAGTGTTGGTACAAAGCATACAGCCATTGTACGTAATTTCACTAACTTCGGTGTATTTGTTGAGATAGAAGAAGGTGTTGATGGATTGATCCATATCTCTGACTTGTCTTGGACGAAGAAAGTGAAACATCCGGCAGAATTCACACAAATCAGTGCACCGATTGAAGTGGTTGTGTTGGAAATTGACAAAGATAACCGTCGTTTGAGCTTAGGTCACAAACAATTGGAAGAGAATCCGTGGGATGTATTTGAAACCATCTTTACTGTTGATTCTGTTCACGAAGGAACTATTACTGAAATCTTCGATAAGGGTGCCGTAGTTGCTTTACCTTATGGCGTTGAAGGATTCGCAACTCCGCGTCACTTGGTAAAAGAAGATGGTACACAGGCTAAGGCTGACGAAAAACTTGAATTTAAGGTAATTGAATTCAACAAGACAGCTAAACGTATTATCGTTTCTCATTCACGTGTTTTTGAAGATGTACAGAAATCAGAAGAGAAAGCAAAAAGAACTTCTGAAGATAAGTCAACGAAAAAAGCTGTTAAGCAAGTGAAAGAAAAGCTTGAAAAAACAACTTTGGGTGATATCACCGAATTGGCTGCTTTGAAAGAACAGATGACAGCGGATGCTGCTGCTGCTATTGTTGCTAAGGAAGAAAAAAAAGCTGAAGAGTAATTCGTGAAATTTGAGTTAACAATATTGGGGTGCGGCTCTGCCGTCCCCACTTCCAAAAGAAACTCTGCCGCTCAGGTACTTAATGTACTTGAGCGGTACTTTCTTATAGATTGTGGTGAGGCAACACAACATCAACTTAGGCGTTTCCATATTCCTTATAATAAGATCAATCATATTTTTATTTCTCACCTTCACGGTGATCATTTCTTCGGTCTGATCGGATTCTTATCGAGTCTTTCCTTACAGAATCGTCGGGGAGAAATGCACATTTATGCGGATTCACGATTGCAGGAAATCATTGAATTTCAATTGAAAGTGATGAATAGCCATTTAGGATATCCACTTATCTTTCATTCTTTGAGACGTCAGGTTGAAATCCTTTATGAGGATAAATTGATGAGTGTGACTTCTTTTCCTTTAAAGCATCGTTATGATGCACCCGTATGGGGATTTCTTTTCCGGGAGCGAGAACGGGAAAGAACGATATGCAAAGATATGGCTGCTGCTTGGAATGTACCCATAGCCTTTATGCAATATCTAAAAAAAGGGGAAGATTTTATAACTGCCGAAGGGGAAATTGTAGCTAATCAGCGATTGACGATAGCTTCACCTCCGCCACGAAGTTACGCTTATATGACAGACACCTTATTTCGAGAGAGTTTTGCTGAATATGTAAAAGGTGTAGATTTACTTTATCACGAAGCTACTTTTGGTAAAGAATTAGAAACATTGGCTAAAGACACATTCCACAGTACCGCCGAACAAGCGGCTCAGTTGGCTTCAATGGCGGGAGTGCACCAGTTGATTTTAGGGCATTTTTCTTCCCGTTATATAGATCCCTCTGTTTTACTTCCAGAGGCTCAGATGTTTTTTTCAAATACTTCTATTTGTACGGATGGTGATATTTTTGATATTCCTTTAGCTAAAAGGATATTTTAAGGTCATTGACTTATAAACTTTATGTTTTATTAAAATTGGAAATATATTATTTCAAATTTTTAAATGTTACCATAATTCTTTGATGTTGTTTAAATATATTTTTCAATCATTTCTTTTAGAATTTTGGGAACAAGCGGTTTCGTTAGAAAATCATTGCATCCTGCAGCAAGTGTTCTAATTCGATCCTGATCAAAAGCAAATGCTGTTAAGGCAATAATGGGGATTGTTAAGGATAATTGTCTGATTTGTCGAGTGGCTTCTAAACCGTCCATAAATGGCATTTTTACATCCATTAAAATCAGATCAGGTTTTTCTGACTGAAAGAGATCAATTGCTTCTTGTCCATTGAGAGCGTGTAACATGGTATATGTTTTACCTAAAAGAGCTTTTAGTAATAGAAAATTACTTTCAACATCTTCAGCTACCAGTATTGTTTTTTGTAGTCTACCGGAATTATCTTCCATTTTAATTTTCCTTTTTTGTATTTAATTGATTTTATTATTAAGCCAAAAAATAATAAATATTTTTATGTATCTATTCTTTCTCTTTGATGCAAAGATATATAATTATTGTGGAATAAATATCAATTTGTGCTTGTGTTAACATA
>JAVXFZ010000031.1:0-29886 GCA_036657595.1 Odoribacter sp.
GGAGGGAGCGAAGCGGGTGGTTGAATCATTTGTTTGGCGATGGTGGCTTGGCGATCGTTCTGATCGCTGGTTTGAATCCGTTTCAGTAGAATCGTTCCAAATTATGAATTTAATAGAAAATAATGTTTAGAATATTTCTTATTTACGGAAAAAGAGTGTAAATTTGACAGAATGAAACGAATACGTTTAATTTTAAACAAAATATAGATAGATATGAAGAAGCTTATTTCAATAGAAGAAGCGGTGGCTAAGGTAACGGACGGTATGACGGTGATGATTGGCGGGTTTCTTGCCAATGGTACGCCTCGTGCGATCGTTGATGCTTTGGCGAAGTCGGGGGTGAAAAATCTGACTTTGATCGTAAATGATACTGCTTATCCCGATAGGGGCTGTGGGCAATTGATTGCTAACAAGCAGGTGAAGAAAGTGATTGTGTCGCATATCGGTACAAACCCGTGTACGAGCGAACAGATGAATAGCGGGGAGTTGACCATTGAATTTAGTCCGCAGGGGACGTTGGCAGAGCGGATTCGTTCCGGTGGTGCCGGCTTGGGAGGCGTTTTGACTCCTACGGGTATCGGTACGTTGGTGGCAGAAGGAAAACAGATTATTCAGGTGGACGGCAAGGAGTATTTGCTGGAAAAACCTTTGCGGGCGGATGTCGCTTTGATAGGCGCGAGCGTTGGGGATGAATCGGGTAATTTGGTTTATAAAGGAACGACACAGAATTTTAATCCGCTGATGGCTACGGCTGCTGATTTGGTGATTGCTGAGGTGCAGGATTTGGTGGAAGTTGGCGATTTGTATCCTGAATTGGTGAAGACACCGGGAATCTTTGTGGATTTCATTGTGAAAGGGGAGTAAGTATTTATTTGTTGGATGTTTTAAAAATTAAAAGTAATGGAAAAATCAATTATAAGACTTCGTATGAGCGCGCACGATGCTCATTATGGCGGTAATTTAGTGGATGGAGCAAGAATGATCCAGTTGTTTGGAGATGTGGCTACTGAGCTGTTGATTAAACACGATGGCGACGAAGGTCTGTTTGCCGGATATGATAGTATTGAGTTTTTGGCACCTGTGTATGCCGGTGATTATATCGAAGCGGTGGGTGAGATTGTGAAAGTAGGAAATTCTTCGCGGAAGATGACTTTTGAGGCACGGAAAGTGGTTATTTCACGGGGAGATGTTTCGGCTTCTGCGGCTGATTTCTTGGAAGAACCGATTGTTGTTTGCCGTGCCAGTGGCACTTGTGTGGTCCCAAAGAGTTGTCAGAGAAAGTAAAAACTGAAAAACGAAGAGAGAAGTATGGAAAAGTTGATTATAACAGCAGCGATCTGCGGAGCGGAGGTTTTGAAGGAACATAATCCCGCTGTGCCTTATACCGTTGAAGAGTGTGTTAGAGAAGCAAAGTCGGCAGCCGATGCGGGTGCCAGTATTATTCATTTGCACGTGCGTCAGGATGACGGGACGCCGACGCAGGATAAAGCTCGTTTTAAGGTGATTATGGATGCGATACACGCGGCTTGTCCGGCGGTGATCGTGCAGCCTTCTACGGGTGGAGCAGTGGGGATGAGCGATGACGAGCGTTTGCAGCCGACGGAATTGCATCCGGAGATGGCAACATTGGATTGCGGAACGTGCAATTTTGGTGGCGATGATGTATTTACCAATACGGAGAATACAATTAAGTATTTCGGCAAGCGGATGATTGAAATGGGGATTAAGCCTGAATTGGAAGTGTTCGATAAGAGTATGATTGATATGGCGTTGCGCTTGCATAAGAAGGGGTTTATTGTGTCGCCGATGCATTTTGATTTTGTGATGGGAGTGAATGGGGGAATCGACGGCGGAATGCGCGATTTTATGTTTTTACGAAATAGTATCCCTGCGGATGCTACCTATACGGTGGCAGGTGTTGGACGGTATGAATTTCCGTTAGCTGCCTGTGCTATTATTGACGGTGGTCACGTGCGAGTGGGATTTGAGGATAATGTGTATCTGTCAAAAGGGGTATTGGCAAAATCAAATGGTGAATTGGTGGAGAAGGTGGTGCGTCTGGCAAAAGAGCTGGGACGTGAAGTGGCTACTCCTGCCGAAGCACGAAAGATTCTTGGTTTGAAGTGATTAGAATAGCAAAAAGATAAATTTATTAATGTATGAAAAAAGGAAATAAATACGGAACGCATCGGGTTATTTCGCCCGTAGGTGTATTGCCACAACCGGCAGATAAGTTGGATAATAATATGGACGAAATCTATGATAATGAGATTTTGATAGATGTCCAGACTTTAAATATTGATTCAGCCAGTTTTACGCAGATTGCTGAGCAGGCAAAGGACGATAAGGCTAAGATTGCTGAGATTATGCTGGGGATTGTGGAGAAGCAGGGAAAACACCGGAATCCGGTGACCGGATCGGGCGGAATGTTGTTGGGAACGGTAGAGAAGATTGGCGATGCTTTGGCTGGTAAAATTGACCTGAAGGTAGGGGATAAGATTGCGACGTTGGTTTCTTTGTCGCTGACTCCTTTGCGTATTGATAAGATCAAGGAGATCCGTGCTGATGTTGATCAGGTGGATATTGACGGTAAGGCTATTTTGTTTGAAAGTGGTATTTATGCGAAGATTCCGACTGATCTGCCTGAAAAATTGGCTTTATCGGCATTGGATGTTGCCGGAGCTCCTGCACAGACAGCGAAGTTGGTTCGTCCGGGCGATACGGTGTTGATCATCGGCGCCGGTGGAAAATCAGGTATGTTGTGTTGCTACGAGGCAAAGAAACGTGCCGGCGTGACGGGTAAAGTGATCGGTTTGTGTCACAGCGCAAAGAGTACGGAGCGTTTGCAGAAGCTCGGTTTCTGCGACTATGTATTTTCTGCCAATGCTACACAACCGGTAGCGGTGATGGAAAAGATCACGGAATTGACCGGTGGCGAGATGTGTGATATTACGATTAATAATGTGAATATTACGGATACGGAGATGACCAGTATCCTGTGTACGAAGAATACGGGTATTGTTTATTTCTTCTCTATGGCTACGAGCTTTACGAAGGCAGCTTTGGGTGCTGAAGGAGTAGGCAGTGATGTGACGATGATTATGGGGAATGGCTATACGAAGGGACACGCAGAGATTACTCTTCAGGAGTTACGTGAGTGTGAGGCATTGAGAAAAATATTTACAGAATTGTACGCTTAAAAGTTGAGAGTTATAAAGTCGAAGGTCAAAAGTCCGCTTCACTTGGCTGTCGTTTCGATGTGTCTTTTGTAAAGACTGGCTTTTGACTTTCGATTTTTGGCTAAAAACATAGTTTATGGGAAGTAGAAGAAAAGAATTTTTTCCGGAGGTTACCGATGAACAGTGGAATGACTGGCATTGGCAGGTGAAAAACAGAATAGAAACATTGGATCAGTTGAAGAAGTATCTTCGATTGACAGCAGATGAGGAGGAGGGTGTCCGGGAATCGTTGAAGACGTTGCGGATGGCAATTACTCCTTATTATTTGAGTTTGATTGATCCGAATGATCCGTATTGTCCGATTCGGAAGCAGTCGGTGCCTACGATTGAGGAGATTCATCGTTCGCCGGCAGATTTGGAAGATCCGTTGCACGAGGATGGCGATTCGCCTGTACCGGGATTGACACACCGTTATCCGGATCGGGTGTTGTTTTTGATTACGGATATGTGTTCGATGTATTGTCGGCATTGCACGCGTCGCCGGTTTGCGGGACATCACGATTGTGCGACTCCTATCGAACGGATTGACAAGTGTATTGAATATATTGCAAAGACTCCTCAGGTGCGGGATGTGTTGCTGTCGGGCGGTGACGCTTTGTTGGTGAGCGATGAACGTTTGGAATATATTATTAAGCGTTTACGGGATATTCCTCACGTGGAGATTATCCGTATCGGATCACGTACGCCGGTGGTGTTGCCACAGCGTATCACTCCTGAATTGGTGAATATGTTGCATAAGTATCATCCGATTTGGTTGAATACGCATTTTAATCATCCGAATGAAATTACGGAGGAATCGTCGGCTGCTTGCGCACGCTTGGCAGATGCCGGTATTCCTTTGGGAAATCAGTCTGTTTTGTTGCGGGGTATCAATGATTGTACGCACATTATGAAACGTTTGGTGCAGCAGTTGGTGAGAATCCGGGTACGTCCGTATTATATTTATATTTGCGACTTGTCATTGGGGATCGGGCATTTCCGTACACCGGTGTCAAAGGGTATTGAGATCATTGAGAGTTTGCGGGGACATACTTCGGGGTATGCCGTGCCTACTTTTGTGGTGGATGCTCCCGGTGGAGGAGGTAAGATTCCGGTGATGCCGACTTATCTGATATCACAGGGACCGAACCGGGTGGTGTTGCGGAATTTCGAGGGGGTTGTCACGACATATACGGAACCGTCGGATTATAAGGATGAGTGCCATTGTGAGGAATGTGAAAAACACCGAAAGACGGAGGGCGTTTCTGAGTTGCTTTGTGGGGATCGTCTTTCTATCGAACCGACAACATTGAGCCGGAAGATGAGGAATAAAAAAGACTAATACCTATATTTTACGCTTTGTTTATTCATTTATGGGTTTTATGGTTTAAGCGATTAAATGAATAAATAAAGCGTTGGTTTGTGTATTTGGATTAAATGGTAGGCATTGTTTTATGGCTTTTATAGAAGAAATATTGAACCACAGGAGTCTTGCCATCGTCGGGATGGAGAAGAATACGGGAAAGACGGAATGTTTGAATTATATCCTGAGTCAAATCAAGGATATGGACAGGCAGTTCGCTCTTACGTCTGTGGGGATTGATGGGGAGAAGAGGGATCAGGTTTGCCGAACCCCGAAACCGGAGATCGAAGTGCCGGAAGGTATGATCTTTGTGACTTCTGAAAAGCATTATGGAGAGAAACGCTTGACGGCGGAGGTGTTGGATGTGTGTGAGGAACGGACGGCATTGGGACGATTGGTGATTGCACGGGCGAAGTCGTCGGGCAAGGTGTTGCTTTCCGGACCCTCTGCGACGGTGGAGTTGAGAAAGTTGATGGAGCATTTGGAAGATTTTGGTGTGCAGACAACGATTGTGGATGGGGCCTTATCCCGTTTGAGTCTGGCTTCGCCGGCTGTTACGGAAGCTATGATTTTGGCTACGGGCGCGGCGTTGTCGGGAAATATTCCGCAATTGGTACGTTCTACCCGTTATGTCTATGAGTTGATAGGGTTGGAGCAGGTGGAAGAGGAGTTGCGGGGACGTTTGGAGGATTTGGCGAGAGGGGTTTGGGCTGTTAGTGAATCGGGCGAGGTGATTGATTTGCATTTGCCTTCGGTTTTTATGTTAGAAAAAAGTGGGGTCGATATTTTTAAATATGGGCGTCGATTGTATATCGCAGGGGCTGTAAGCGATCAGTTGTTGACATTTTTGCGGGCACAGACGGAACCGACGGAGTTGATGATTCGAGATTTTACTCGAATGTTTGCCACTCCCGCTTCGTATTATGCTTTTTTACGAAAAGGGGGAAATATCCGCGTGTTGCAGAAAAGTCAATTGGTTGCCGTAACGATTAATCCGCAATCTCCTGCAGGGTTTTGTTTGGATTCGGATCGTTTGAAGAGGGCGATGGAGGAGAGTTTGCAAATTCCGGTTTATGATGTCCGAAAAATGGATCATCTCAAAGTGTGTTGATATGAGAATAAAGGAAGCGATACGGGAAGTAAGCGGATTTAGGTATATGATAGAGAACCTGAATGTGCGGTCGAGTTTGGGGCGGAGGTATCTGTATGAGTTGCCTTGGTTGAATGGGAAAGAAGAAATAGAGAGCGAGCAGCGGAAGATGAAGGAGGTGATGCTGTTGGGTGGAGATGTGGAGGCGGAAGAACGGATGGAAAAGATCGGGCGAAAACTGGCTCTTGTGAGGGATATACAGGGGACGGTGATGCGTATTGGCGAAGCGAATGTGGCAGATGATTTGGAATTGTTTGAATTGAAAAGTTTTGCTTTGCTGGCTGTTGAGATACGAAAGTTGCTGGGTAAGTGGACTTTTGCGAGAATACCTGATTTGACACCTTTGGTTGTTTTATTGGATCCGGAAGGTACGCGTATTCCGCATTTTTATATTTATGACGTTTATTCTCCTGAATTGTCCGCCGTACGGAAGGAATTGAAGAAAAAAAAGCAAGAGGGTGCAGAGGAGCAAGAGATTGAATCGCTTTATTTCAAGAGTGTTGAATTGGAGGATGTCGTACGTGTCCGTTTATCGGAGTGCATACGGTCTTTGCATACGGATATAGAGGGGGCACTGAAAGAAGTGGCATTGTTGGATGTATTGCTGGCGAAAGTGCGGCAGACGGTGAAGTGGGGACTTTGTTGTCCGGAGATCGTCACAGATGTGTGCGCGGCGACAGTTTATCAGGGACTTTTTCATCCGGAGGTGAAAGCTGTATTGGAACAGGAGGGAAAGAAGTTTCAACCGGTGAGTGTGGAAGTGAAACCCTTGGCGACGTTGATCACGGGGGCGAATATGGCAGGGAAGACGGTGTTGTTGAAAAGTGTGGCTTTGTCGCAATATCTTGCTCAGTTTGGTTTTTTTGTTCCGGCAGAAAGAGCTGTGGTGAAGCCGGTGGAAGAAGTGATGACGTGTATTGGCGATGAGCAGGATGAGTTGAGCGGACTGTCATCGTACGCGGCGGAGATGCTGCGGGTGGATGGCATTGTCAGCCGGGTGAAATCCGGTAAAAAAGTGTTGGTGTTGATTGATGAATTGGCACGGACAACGAACCCGGTGGAAGGAAGAGCGATTGTCAACGGGGTGTTGGAGTTGTTTACCCGTTATGCTACCGGAGCCTTGGTGACGACACATTATAGTGGTATAACGGCGAATTGTCGTTCTTTGCGGGTGAAAGGATTTATGGATCATCGGGTGGAGGGGAAATTGACGTGGAAGAATATTAATGAGTTTATCGACTACTCCTTGGTCGAAGAAAACGGGGAGGATGTCCCTCACGAGGCAATCAGGATTGCTCGAATGCTGGGGGTGGATGAAGGGCTGTTGGATGAGGTAGAGAGATTTTTGAAGTGTGAAAAATGAAAGATTGTGAAGGTTGATTACAACCTCAATAATACGAAATATATGAAGAGTAAATTAGGAATAGATTTTGGTAAAGTAGAACACGCTCGGGAATTGTCCCGAAAGATTGCGACAGATGTTCAGTCTTTTGTGGATGGTTATACGACGGTGACAGTTGAACGAACGTTGAGTCGTTTGATGGGTGTTGACGGTGTGGATCAGAACGCAGTCCCTCTGCCTAATATTCTGGTAGATGAATTGAAAGAGAAAGGGATGTTGAGTGAAGGAGTGCTGTTCGCGCTCGGTAATGCGGTGGTGGCAACAGGATTGTCGCCACAACAAATAGTTGAACGGATGGTTGCCGGACAATTAGATCTGACACGACAACCGGTTGTATCACAGGCACAACGGGAAGAGGTGTTGAAACCTTATATCGATGAGAGTATTCGGCGGATTTCGGCGAACCGGAAACGTCGGGAACAATATATCGCTACGATGGGTGAAGGTCCGAAGCCTTATTTGTATGTGATCGTGGCTACCGGTAATATCTATGAAGATGTTGTGCAGGCACAGGCAGCAGCCCGGCAAGGGGCGGATATTATTGCTGTGATCCGTACAACAGGACAAAGTTTGTTGGACTATGTACCTTACGGTGCCACCACTGAAGGATTTGGAGGTACATTTGCCACGCAGGAGAATTTCCGGATTATGCGGAAAGCCTTGGATGAAGTAGGCGAAGAGGTGGGGCGTTATATTCGGTTGTGTAATTATTGTTCCGGGCTTTGTATGCCTGAAATTGCGGTGATGGGTGCGCTTGAAGGGCTTGACGTGATGTTGAATGATGCGCTTTACGGTATTTTGTTCCGTGATATTAATATGCAGCGGACACTGGTGGATCAGTATATGTCGCGTGTGATCAATGGCTTTGCCGGAGTGATTATTAATACGGGTGAGGATAATTATTTGACGACGGCGGATGCGGTGGAAGAGGCTCATACGGTGTTGGCATCGGATTTTATTAATGAGCAGTTGGCTTTGCTTGCCGGATTGCCCGAAGAACAGATGGGCTTGGGTCACGCTTTTGAGATGGATCCTGAGTTGGAAAATGGATTTTTGTTGGAATTGGCACAAGCGCAAATGACTCGGGAGATTTTCCCTCGGGCAACATTGAAGTATATGCCTCCAACGAAGTTTATGACCGGTAATATTTTCCGGGGACATATTCAGGATGCTTTGTTTAATATGGTTGGAGTCTGGACTTCGCAAGGTATTCAATTACTGGGTATGCCAACAGAAGCGATCCATACGCCTTTTATGTCCGACCGTTATCTGTCGATAGAAAATGCCCGTTATATATTTCGGAATATGAAGAATATCGGTGATGAAGTCGAATTTGCGGAAGGTGGAATCGTTCGGAAGCGGGCGGCAAAGGTTTTGGGGGATGCAATTGAATTATTGGAAAAGATAGAGCACGAAGGGCTCTTTACTGCCTTGGAAAAAGGTATATTTGCCGATATTAAGCGTCCGAAGAATGGCGGTAAGGGATTGAACGGTGTGGCAGAAAAGGGAACAAATTATTGGAATCCCTTTATTGCAATAATGCGTGGAATTTAGTGTTTAATGTTTATAGTGCTTGATTATGAGTGGAGGTTTATATTCAACAGAAGGCAGGGATTTTGATCAGACCCTCGACCTGAAAAAAATAAAGCCCTATGGGGATACGATGAATGACGGGAAGACGCAGATTAGTTTTACATTGCCTGTCCCGGCAGGAGATGAAGCGATCGAAGCGGCGAAGCAGTTGATGAAGAAAATGGGTTTTGAGAATCCGTTGGTGGTGTTTCATCGGGAATTGACGAAAGGATATACGTTTTTTAATTGCTATGGCAGTTGCGCGCATACGGTGGATTATACAACGATCCACGTGCCAAAAGTGGAGTCGACCAAATGGGGAATGACAGAAACAGATGATTTTGTTCGGGAACATATCGGGCGGAAGATTGTGGTGATAGGAGCAAGCACCGGTTCGGATGCGCATACTGTCGGGATTGACGCGATTATGAATATGAAGGGCTTTGCCGGACATTATGGTTTGGAACGTTATGATATGTTTGAAGCATTGAATATGGGGAGCCAGGTGACGAATGAGGAGTTTATCGCAAAGGCGATAGAACTGAAAGCGGATGCTTTACTGGTGTCGCAGACGGTGACTCAGAAGGATGTACATATTAAAAATATGATCGAGCTGGTGGAAATGTTGGAAGCGGAAGGTTTGCGAGATAAGGTGATCCTCGCCTGTGGCGGACCCCGTATTTCACACGAATTGGCAAAGGAATTGGGCTATGATGCCGGATTTGGAATGAACAGTTATGCCGATGATGTTGCCTCTTTTGTGGCACAAGAGTTAGATAGACGACTGAATGCCGCACGTTGAGAGTAAAATAGTTATAAAATAAAAGTTATATAGACCATGGAAAAAGAACAAATAAGAGAGGTGATTGCGAAAAGAGTAGCAATGGAACTCAAAGATGGGGATGTGGTGAATTTGGGTATTGGTTTACCGACACTTGTACCGAATTATCTGAAAGAGGGGGTGAGTGTGGTTTTACAAACAGAGAATGGTTTGTTAGGAATGGGACCAACGCCGGCAGAAGGAGAAGAAGATCCGGATTTGATCAATGCCGGAGGGGGTGCCATTAGTGCTTTGCCGGGAGCGGTTAGCTTTGATAGTGCCACATCGTTTGGAATCATTCGTGGTGGACACGTGGATGTCAGCATCTTGGGTGCTTTGCAGGTAGACGAAAAGGGGGACCTTGCCAATTGGATGATCCCCGGAAAAAAGACTCCGGGAATGGGCGGTGCAATGGATTTGTTGATGGGCGCCGCTAAGGTGATCCTGGCAATGGAACATACCGCTAAAGGTAATCCGAAGATTTTAAAGAAATGTTCCTTACCTTTAACAGCTAAAGGGGAAGTGAATATGATCGTTACGGAAATGGGCGTTATGGAGATCACCGATAAAGGGATTGTATTGAAAGAAATTCATCCGGAATTTACGGTGGAACAAGTGCAAGCAGCTACGGATGCTACGTTGATTATTTCTCCGGATTTAAAGCCGATGGCAGTGTAAATGTAAAACGTGGGAGTGGAAAGGGTCACCTGAACTCCTGAATTTCAAATAATAAGATTATGGATTTTTCATTATCAAAAAAAGAAATATTATTCCAGCAGATGATCAGAGAATTTGCTGAGAAAGAAGTGAAACCTTTGGCTGCGGAAGTGGATGAATTGGAGCGTTTCCCGGTGGAAACGGTAGAGAAAATGGCTAAATTGGGAATTATGGGTATTCCGTTCCCCGCAGAATATGGCGGTGCCGGTGGTGATAACGTGCTTTATTCGATGGCAGTTGAAGAATTGTCACGGGTATGCGGAACAACAGGAGTGATTGTTTCGGCACATACCTCTTTGTGTGGTGCTCCGATTTATGAATTTGGTACGGAAGCTCAACGGAAGCAATATTTGCCTCGTTTGTGTTCCGGCGAATGGGTGGGAGCATTTGGTTTAACTGAGCCGAATGCCGGTACTGATGCTTCTGCTCAGCAAACGATGGCGGTACTCGAGGGGGATCATTACATTCTGAACGGGTCGAAGATATTTATTACGAATGCGGCTTATGCTCACGTTTATATTGTGATGGCAATGACCGATAAGTCATTGGGAACAAAGGGTATTTCGGCTTTTATTGTGGAAAATGATTTTCCGGGATTTTCTGTTGGCAAGAAAGAGAAAAAAATGGGTATTCGTGGATCGGCAACCTGTGAATTGATATTTGAGAATTGTATCGTTCCAAAAGAAAATTTACTGGGTAAGATCGGAGATGGCTTTAAGATTGCTATGAAAACGCTTGATGGCGGACGAATTGGAATTGCTTCACAAGCTCTCGGTATCGCACAGGGTGCGATGGATGAGACTGTAAAATACGTGAAGGAAAGAAAACAATTCGGGCGTTCAATCGGACAGTTCCAAAATACACAGTTTCAGCTGGCTGATTTGCAAACAAAAATACAGGCATCTCGTCTGTTGGTGCGCTTAGCTGCATATAAGAAAGATCAGAAAGCTTCTTATTCGGTAGAAGCAGCTCAGGCTAAATTGTTTGCTGCTGAAACAGCGATGGAAGTGACAACGAAAGCTGTACAATTCCACGGTGGATACGGGTATACCCGTGAATATCCGGTAGAGCGTATGATGCGCGATGCTAAGATTACGGAGATCTATGAAGGAACTTCGGAAGTGCAGAGAATGGTGATTGCAGCGGCACTATTGCGATAATAGGTGCTGAACAGTAGGATAGATAACAACAAATAAAAGATATATGAAAGTAATAGTTTGTATAAAGCAGGTGCCGGATACAACCGAAATAAAACTTGATCCGGTGACGGGTACATTGATTCGTGATGGGGTTCCAAGTATTATGAATCCAGATGATAAGGGCGGTTTGGAAATGGCTTTACAGTTAAAAGAGAAATATGGTGCGCACGTGACGGTCATTACGATGGGTCCTCCACAGGCAGACGATATTTTGCGCGAAGCTTTCGCTATGGGCGTAGACCGTGCGATTCATTTGAGCGATCGGAAATTTGCAGGTGCGGATACATTGGCAACCTCAAATGCGATTGCCGGAGCCTTGCGGATGCTTGATTTTGATTTATTGATTACCGGACGTCAGGCTATTGATGGCGATACGGCACAAGTAGGTCCACAGATAGCAGAACATTTGGATCTGCCGCAGGTTACTTATGTGGAAGATCTGAAATATGATGGAGGAAAAGAATTTACGATTAAGAAATCGACAGAAGAAGGCTATCAAATGGTGCAAGTAAAAGCACCTTGCGTGGTGACCGTTTTAGCTACGGCGAATAAAGCTCGCTATATGTCTGTCAAAGGAATTGTAGATGCTTACAATCACGAAGTGGAAGTGTGGAATTTCAGCAATATCAGCGTTGACGAGGCTAAATTAGGATTAAACGGTTCTCCTACTCGGGTATGGAAATCCTTTACTAAAGGAGCTAAATCTGCCGGTAAGATCTTTGAAGTAGAGCCGGCAGAAGCGGTTGATGTGATCATTGGCAAATTGAAAGAAAAATTTATAATTTAAGTGATGACGTGTGATTGAGCGATTCGTTCATCATTCCTCGTTATTTTTTTAATCGTTACTGAAATGGATAAATCTCAATATAAAGACGTCTATGTCTTCGTTGAACAACGGGAAGGCGTGATTCAAAATGTGGCTATAGAGTTGCTGGGAAAAGCTCGGGAACTGGCGGATAGCCTGAATGAGAAAGTGGTGGCTATGCTGTTTGGCTCGGGGATCTCGGCTGAAGCCAAAAATTTGATCGCTTACGGGGCAGATGTTGTCTTGTGTGCAGACGACCGGGAATTGGAACAATATAATACGGAGCCTTATGCACAGGCTATTACCCAAATTGTACGGGAGCGTAAACCGAGTATTGTATTGATCGGTGCTACGACGATCGGTCGAGATCTGGGTCCTCGTTTGTCCGCTCGCTTGGAAACAGGTTTGACGGCAGATTGTACGGGACTGGATATTTCGGATGATCGCGATTTATTGATGACCCGTCCGGCTTTTGGCGGTAATTTGATGGCTACGATTATTTGTAAAGAACATCGTCCGCAAATGTCTACGGTACGTCCCGGTGTGATGCGAACAAAACCGAAAGACACAGCTCGTCAGGGGAAAACGGAAAATATAAAGATCAATTTTGATAAATCGAAATTTCGCGTTCGTATTCTCGAAACCGTGAAAGAAAAGAAAAATTTGATTGATATTACAGAAGCAAAAGTATTGGTATCCGGTGGACGTGGCGTTGGAAATACCGAAGGCTTTGCTATGTTGGGCGGATTGGCAAAAGTGTTAGGTGCAGAAGTATCTGCATCGCGTGCGATGGTTGATGCCGGTGTGTTACCTCACGAAAGACAAGTTGGACAGACCGGAAAAACGGTACGTCCGGATCTTTATTTTGCAATGGGTATTTCGGGAGCCATCCAGCATCTTGCCGGTATGGAGGAATCGGAATTTATCATCGCTGTTAATAAAGATAAATTTGCACCGATTTTTAATGTCGCAGATATTGGTATTGTTGGAGATGTAAAGAAAATTGTACCTCTCTTGACCGATAAACTGGCTGCAATCCGGAAAAACGGAAAGTAGGCTGTATGATCGTTTAACTGAATCGACGATTCCATAAATAAACAAATCGACGAATTAACAAAATGGATTATAAGAAATTAATCATAGAGAAACAGGAAAATATCTGTATTGTGAAAATCAATCATCCGGAAGCCCTGAATGCGTTGAATATTCAGATATTAACTGAATTGGGACAGGCTTTTGATGAGATAGAAGCGGATAAGGATACAGATGTAGTGGTATTAACCGGAGAGGGACGTTCTTTTGTTGCCGGCGCGGATATTGCTGAAATGAGTGTGATGAAAGCTGATGAAGGGAAACATTTTGGACAATTGGGCGCAGCGGTATTTCGAAAAATCGAACTTCTGAGCAAGCCGGTGATTGCTGCCATCAATGGCTTTGCTTTAGGCGGTGGATGCGAATTGGCGATGGCTTGTGATATTCGAATTGCATCGGTGAAAGCGAAATTCGGACAACCGGAAGTGGGACTGGGGATTGTACCGGGATTTTCCGGTACGCAACGTTTACCACGGATTGTTGGCTTAGGGAAAGCGAAAGAATTGATTTATACAGCTACCGTTATTCCTGCAGAGGAAGCTTACCGTATCGGTTTAGTGAATAAGGTGGTGGAACCGGAAGAATTGATGACAGAAGCCATAGCAATGGCAAAAGTGATCGCTTCTAAGGCTCAATTGGCTGTTCGCTATGCGAAGGAAGCCATCAATCGAGGTGTTGAAACGGACATTGAAACGGGTATCGCGATAGAGACCAACTTGTTTGGTTTGTGTTTTGCCACCACTGACCAAAAAGAAGGTATGGAAGCATTTTTATGGAAGAAGAAAGCTGAATTTAAAAAAGCATAATCATTTAAAATATCGTAAGATGAAAATAGGTGTTATCGGTACGGGAACAATGGGTAATGGTATTGCCCAAGTATTTGCCCAAGCAGGATACGATGTCCTGTTGAAAGGACGTTCAGAGGCTTCTCTGGCAAAGGCTCATAAGGCGATCGACAAGAACCTTTCACGAATGGTGGAAAAAGGTAAACTGGAAGCCGAGCGAAAAATAGAAATCTTGTCGAAGATTAAAGATACATTGCAATATGAAGATTGCCGGGATGCAGACTTGCTGATTGAGGCGATTGCGGAAGATATGGCAACAAAACACGAGGTGTTCCGTACGTTGGATGCAATTTGTAAACCGGAAGCGATTCTGGCAACCAATACATCCTCTTTGTCTATTACCGAAGTTGCTGCTGCTACCGGACGACCGGAAAGAGTGATCGGTATGCACTTTTTTAATCCCGTTCCTGCTATGAAATTAGTGGAAGTGATTAAAGGGCAACTGACTTCACAGGAGGTACACGATCAGGTGTTTGCCCTTTCGCAGGAGATTGGTAAAACGCCGGTAAGTGTTGACGAAGCTCCCGGATTTGTTGTTAATCGTATTCTTATACCTTTAGTCAATGAAGGAATCGGTATTTTAGCCGATGGCGTAGCAAAGAAAGAAGAGATAGATACAGCGATGAAACTGGGTGCTAATCATCCAATGGGACCTCTTGAATTGGGTGATTTGATTGGTTTGGATGTTTGTTTAGCCATTATGGAAGTGTTATACAATGAATTTGGCGATTCGAAATATCGTCCGCATCCCTTGTTGCGGAAGATGGTACGTGCTAATTTATTGGGACGCAAAACAGGTATTGGTTTCTACGATTACCGAAAATAATCGCTTGAGAAAGAATAAGGATAAATGGGGTGGGGAATATTTCCCCACCCCATTTGTTGTAAATCCCCACCTTCCCCATTATATATGGAATAGGCATTTGTGTATAATTATTTGTATATAAGGATGCTAAATAGATTTGCTGTTTGTGGCACACTCATTGTCCTTTATCAGGAAATCAGATCAAATAATCATTAAAATAGAAAGATGATGAAAAAAGTTATGTTTATAGTAGTTGGAGCGTGTGTATTGTCTTTAAGTAGTTGTGTTGAAAATTCACAAAAATACAAGGCATTGCAGGCTCGTTTGGATTCACTGAGTATGGTTTCTACTGCTCAGAATACGGAGATGGAAGATGTTTTTAGTGACTTGAACGAAATTTCAGCCGGGATGCAATCTATCCGAGAGGCTGAACATTTGTTGACACTGGAAGCTGAAAAAGAAACTAAAAGTGGAGAGAAGAAACAGCAATTGAATCAATTGAAGAGTGATGTAAAAGCGATTAGCGAAGCCATTGCTGCATACAAAGAACAAATTGCTAAATTGGAAGGTAAAAACAGAAAACAATCAGCTGAATTTAAAAAATTGATTGCCGGTTTGAATGCAGAATTAGATGCACGCAATCAAAAAATTATTGAAATCACTAATCAATTGGCTGATAAAAATCAACAGTTGGCTGTAAAGACTCAGGAAGTGAATAATCTGACTCAAAATGTGGCTGATTTAGATAAGGAGACAAAGAGCCAGAAAACGACGATCTCTGAACAAGATCAGGCGATTCACGAAGCCCATTATTTAGTGGGCAATCGCAAAGAATTGAAGGAAGCAAATGTAATTTCTCGTCAGGGACTTTTCTGCCCGCCGATAGTTTCTTCACAGGCGCAAAAGGCTAATTTCAAGACGATGGATGTGCGTGAAGTGAAATCTATTCCTTTAAATACGAAGAAAGCAAAAGTGTTGTCAGTACATTCGGCAGATTCTTATATCCTTGAGACGGGTGAAGATGGAAACTTGATTCTGAAGATCAATGATGAGAAGGCATTTTGGAAACAAACGAAATATTTGGTTGTTATGATTGGCTAATCATCATCGCTTATTAAAAAAGACTGTCTTGGATTTTATCCAAAGGCAGTCTTTTTTTTGATTAGATGCCATCCTTACTTTTTGTTGTTTTGTTAGTTTTGGATGATTAGATACTCCAAAAAAATACGACCGCCACTTATTACAGATGACGGTCGCTCATTAAAAAAGGTTGTTCTATATCTTATTGATCGTTTCCACCTCTTTCATACCAGTTTGCACTGCCTCGATATTCATCGGGATCAGGTTGTGGTGACGGGGAGGAAGTGATTTTTGTAGACCTTTTTCCAGATTTTCCAAGTGGATAACTGGTTTTGCTTTCAAGAATCCACCAAGGATGATCATATTGAAAATCTTTGGATTACCGCTTTCTGAAGCTAAACGTGAACCTTCTACACGATAGATGTTGATGTCTTTACGCGTAGGTGGGTGAATGATACCGTTCGGGTCATAGACAAGCGTACCGCCCGGTTTTACCTGTTCTTCAAACTTGTCCATAGACTGTTGGTTGAGGATAATGGCTGAGTCAAAGCGGGTGAGCACCGGCGAACTGATCCGTTCGTCGCTGATAATCACCGTGACGTTAGCCGTACCTCCACGCATTTCAGGGCCGTAAGACGGCATCCAGGATACTTCTTTGTCCTGCATAATTCCGGAATAAGCAAGGATCTTACCCATAGAAAGTACTCCCTGTCCTCCGAAACCTGCTATAATTATTTCTTCTGTCATAATTCTTATTAATTGAAAATGGAAAAATGATTAAATATCTTTCATATCTCCCAGTGGATATTTGGCGAACATATGTTCTTTCATCCACTTGTTGGCATCCACGGGTGTCATCTTCCATCCGGAATTACACGTCCCGACAACTTCAACGAACGATACTCCTTTGTGCAGACGGGTATTCTGGAATGCTTTCTTGATAGCATTCTTCGTTTTTCTGACAGCAGCAGGAGTTTCTGCGCTCTGACGGGTGACAAAACACGTACCGTCTAACTGCGCCAATAATTCGGTAATTTTCATTGGATAACCGTTCAAACGGGCATCACGTCCGTAAGGAGTAGTAGCAGTCACCTGTCCCAATAGGGTGGTCGGTGCCATCTGACCTCCGGTCATTCCGTAGATAGCGTTGTTGATAAATATAACAACGATATTCTCACCTCGGTTGCAGGCGTGCATAATTTCCGCGCAGCCGATAGAAGCCAAGTCACCATCTCCTTGATAGGTAAATACATACTTCTCCGGGTGAAGCCGATTGATAGCCGTAGCTACTGCCGGCGCACGTCCGTGAGCTGCTTCTGCCCAGTCGATGTCGATGTAATTATAAGCAAAAACACTACAACCAACGGGAGAAACTCCGATCGTCTGATCCTGAATGTTCAGTTCTTCAATAACCTCTGCAACTAATTTATGAACCACTCCGTGCGTACAGCCCGGGCAGTAGTGCATTATGTTATCGGTGAGGAGTTCACTCTTCTTTAATACAAGATTTTCCTCTTTTATAATATCAGTTAATTCAATCATATACGATTTCGATTTACGATTTTTTGATTTATGAAATACCTACCGACATACGCGGTGTATTGCGGAGGTAGATCGTCCATCTTAAATCAAAATTTATTTTTAAGTGCATCAACAATCTCTTCCGGTGTCGGTACTACTCCACCCATACGTCCGTAAAATTCTACCGGCACTTTTCCGTTGACAGCAAGGCGTACATCCTCGATCATCTGCCCTGCACTCATCTCTACACAAAGGAATCCTTTTGTCTTCGGGCAAAGAGCTGCGATAGCTTTTGTCGGGAAGGGATATAAAGTGATGGGACGTAAGATTCCGACTTTAATACCTTGTTCTCGAGCCAGCTGCATAGATTTCTGACAGATACGTGCTGTTGAGCCGTAGGCTACAAAAATGTAGTCTGCATCCTCGCAATTGATCGTTTCGTAACGTACTTCCGTTTCTTCGATCACTTTGTATTTTTTCTGAAGCTTTATATTAAAGTCTTCCTGACGATGTGGGTCGAGTTCGAGTGACGTGATAACGTGATGTTTCCGTTGTTTCTTTCCGGTCAGAGCCCAATCGCCTGACATTTTTTCAATTTCTTCCTCTGTCCATCTCGGAGTAAAATCAGGAAGAACTACTTTTTCCATCATCTGTCCGATAACACCGTCGGCTAATATCATCGCCGGATTGCGGTATTTGAAAGCTAATTCAAATCCTAATACAACGAAATCGCTCATTTCCTGTACAGATGCCGGAGCCAGTACAATTAAATGATAGTCGCCGTGTCCGCCGCCTTTGGTAGCTTGGAAATAGTCACTTTGTGACGGTTGGATTGTTCCTAAGCCGGGACCTCCACGCATTACATCTACAACGAGACAAGGTAATTCTGCACCTGCAATATAGGTGATACCTTCTTGTTTTAAGCTGATACCGGGGCTGGATGATGAGGTCATCACTTTTTTACCACAAGATGCGCCGCCATAGACCATATTGATAGCAGCTAATTCGCTTTCTGCCTGCAAAACCACCATTCCTGTTTCCTCCCACGGCTTACGTAGCATAAGAGTTTCCATTACTTCGGATTGCGGGGTGATTGGGTAACCGAAATATCCATCGCATCCACAACGAATGGCTGTTTCTGCGATTACTTCATTACCCTTCATTAATTTAACTTCTGCCATTTTTCAGTAGTTTTATTTTATTCTACACTTTTTTTATAAACGGTAATTACAGAGTCGGGGCATACTAACCCACAACTGGCACAACCGATGCACGCTTCCGGATTTTTCATATAGGCGTAGTGATAGCCTTTTCCGTTTACATCTAAATTGAGCTCAATTACCTGAGTCGGACAAGCCACGACACATAGACCGCATCCTTTACAATGTTCGGTGTCAACAACGATTGCTCCTCTGAATTTTGCCATAATTTTAAATAATTATAAATTGTCGAATATTTTTGTATTTCTATTACACTTTAGAATGAATTTCGGGTATAAAATTACGTTTTAAAATCAAAACTGCAAAATATGTATTGTTTATTTTCTTTTCATCCCCTAAACTTCACTTTTTTTAATGAAGTAGGGAATGATAAAAAGAGTTATAAACAATTTTTTATTTTTCTTATTTGTTGTGATCTTTTCTGAAACGCTCAATTCTTTCTTTTAGCGTATCCATTTTATCCAAACCGATTTGCGACACACACGCCCGAAGTCCTTCACGCGTACTGCCGCATCCTTTCAACGTGATGGATGAAATTCCATAATACAGTAATTCTTTTGCCAGTTCAGCTCCCGACATTCCGGGATACATAATAGTAAAATAGAATCCGTTTGCTACCTCTTGACCGCCGTCTCTATCATAAACGATTTTGAATCCTGCATTTTTATAAAGATTTTTCATTATTTCAGCCCGTTGTCCGTACTCCCGTACATCTGTCAGAATATTGATTTTTCCTTCATTAGCAGCTTTCATAACAGCCGCAACAGCATATTGAGGGGAATGGGCTGTTCCGGACGTGAGGGTATAGATTAGTTTATAGGTAATGGTATATCCTAATTTTTCTGAATGATAGCGTTCTTTCAGGTGTTCATATTTTTTGTCGAACAGGGTGTCTGAAATGCAGAGTAAGCCCAAACGTTGTCCGGCATAGCTGAAGAGTTTGGAACTGGATATCATAAAAATATAATTATCCGTGTATTTGGCTACGGTTGGTTGAAAAGGAGCCTGTCCCGGATGTGATAGATCTTTTCGGAAGTCCATAGCAAAGTAGGCTAAGTCTTCGAGTATGATGGTATCGTATTCGGTGGCTAATTTACCGATCACTTGTAATTCTTCTTCTGTTAGGCATACCCAAGATGGATTGTTGGGATTGCTGTACACAATTCCGGCAATGTTGCCACGATCTAAAAATTCTCGTAGTTTAGCTTCTAATTTAGCCCCTCTGTATTCGTAAATATCAAAAGTGATATAAGGTTTCCCGATCACTTCTAATTGTGTTTTTTGCACCGGGAATCCCGGATCTATAAATAAGATAGTATCTTTGCCTTTGTGGCATTCGGTAATTGCCATAAAGGCAACGTAAGACGCTTGCATCGCGCCTACGGTGGGAATGATTCCTTCCGGGCGGATGTCGACATCCATAAAGTTTTTTACAAAGCGGGCAGCTTCTTGTGAAAGAGCCGGATAGCCTTCCAACATCGGGTAAAATTGCGCTACTCCTTTTTTTAAGGCTTCAATTTCAGCTTCTGTAGCGATACGTGAAGGAGCTAATCCGGGAGAACCCATTTCCATTCGAATAAATTTTTCTCCTGTCGCTTTTTCTATCAGATTCGCTATTTTTACCGTATCACGGATAGAGGCATCGTCTAAATTTGTCACACCACATTGTGCCATTATTGATTCAACCAGCTGATTGTCAATTAGATTGTTTTGCATCATATAGTTTTGTTGATTACTTACATTTTGAAACAATATTACAAACATTAATTGAAGAAAGAAATAGTTTTTATTATTTTAACTTATAAATGGCAATTTTCCTCTCGTTTGCACTTTATAAATCATTTTTTCTTTTTGTAGAATTATCTTTTGAAGATTATTCGTGAAGTATATATAAGGTAAATATATACTCCGGCTAAATTATCGCTACTTTATCGCTCGCTTAAATCCTTATCAAAGTCGGATTAAAGTCATATCAAATTCGCTTTAAATTCGCTTGTGAATGAATTTGTGGTGAATTTATTTTGACATTATCAGAGGATGATGCAGAAAATATGTATGGGATAGATAGGCGATCATCCAGCCCGATTGTTGACAAGAATGGAGTTTTGGGGTGTGGAGATCATCGTTTTGTTTGGTAGGATGGCATTGGATGGATGAGTTTTGAATAAAAACAGCTCGGAGTTCTGTGTTTTTGAGAGGAAAGTGGTACTTTTACCGGAAATTAGAAACAATAGTTTTGAATCTGGAATTATTCATTGCGCGTAGATTGCTGAAAGGCGGAAAGGTGGGAACCGTGTCGGTGTCGATCGTAAAAATTGCGATCGTAGGCATTGCTTTGGGCGTATGTGTGATGCTGTTGTCTGTGTTTGTCATCACGGGATTTAAAAAAGAAATTACGGCTAAATTGTCCGGATTTGCTGCTCATTTGAATATTACGGCTTATGAGAATAATAATTCGTATGAAGGGGGATATATTGTTGCGGGAGATACGTTGTTGGATGATTTACGCACGATTGGCGGGGTGAAGCAGATCTATCCTTATGTGACGAAGCCGGCGATATTGAAGAGTGCGACTGAAATTCACGGCGTGATTTTGCGGGGGGTGGATGTGTCGTATGATGCCGGATTTTATGAAAAGCACCTGATTGGCGGGGAGTATCCGAATTTAAAGTCTGAGGAGCTTTCCAATGAGGTGTTGATTTCTTCGTCGGTTGCGGGTTTGCTGAGTGTGAAATTGGGGGATAAGTTGACGGCTCATTTTGTACAAGATCCTCCCCGTGTGAGGATGTTTATTGTGAAAGGGATTTATGATACCGGTTTTAAGGAGTATGACGATTTGTTTGTGTTGTGTGATATGCGGCATTTGCAGCGGTTGAATGCTTGGACATCGGATGAGGTGACGGGTGTGGGTGTTGAGTTGACGGATGTGGAGCGGACGGCAGAGGCTGAATGGGCGATTGACAGGGTGTTGCCATTGGACGAGGATAATAATTTTTATAAGGTGTCGACTTTGCGGGAGACGGCTCCGCAGGTCTTTGACTGGTTGAATCTTTTGAATGCGAATGTGTGGATTATTTTGATTTTGATTTTGATTGTTGCCGGATTTAATATGGTGTCCGGTTTGTTGATATTGATTTTGGATAAGACTTCGTTGATAGGTGTGTTGAAGGCTTTGGGACATAAGAATAGAGATTTGCGGAAGTTGTTTTTGTATATTGCTGCCGGCTTGATTGTGCGGGGAATGGTTATTGGCAATGTGTTGGCATTTGTTTTGGGTGGGTTGCAATATTATTTCCGGATTATAACGCTTGATCCGGTGACTTATTATATGGATACGGTTCCGATTAATTTTGATTGGTTGTATGTGATATTGTTGAATATAGGGGTGTTGTTGGTTTCTGTCTTGATGTTGATTGTCCCGACGATGTTGATTTCAAAGATTACGCCGATCAAGGCGATTCGATTTGAATAAGGAGAGTTGTCAGGGGGGATGTGAAGTGTTCAAGGTGGAACGTTTCAATGAATAAAGGAATAGATGTTTTTGAAAGAGTATTTAATAAAAGTGGTGGTTCCTCATCGTCGCGGGATAATGGGGACGGTGATTTTTCATCTTTTGTTGGCGATTTTTTTGTTGAGTATGGAGATCTCAAGGATGAATGCGCATACGGAGATGGAGATTGTGATGGAGACTCCGGCTCCTGAAGAGGTGCAAAAGAAGGTGGAGGAAGAGCAGCGCAAGAAAGAGATTCGGCAGCAGAGTGCGGCGGAAGAGGTGGAACGGATGTTGCGTTCTATTGCTGTTAATGAAAATACTAAGCCGCAGCAGAAAGAAAGGGCAACGGATGTGCAGCGGTATGTGGATGAGATTCGGAAAGAGTTGGAGGCGGAAGGGGAGGACGGACGCTATCGTGCCAAACGGGATAAGAATTACAAGCAAGACAGTTTGCAACGGGTGCGTGATCGACGCGAACAGGAATTGGATTCGCTGAAATCGGTATTTTATTCGGGAAAAAGCAGTGTGAGTTATAATTTGAAGGATCGTTATGCTCGTTTTTTACCTATTCCGGTATTTAAATGTGAGTTTGGTGGGAAAGTGGTGGTGGAAATTACGGTTAATCAACGGGGTGTGGTCCAGAAGGCGACGGTTGTTGAGGCTCAGTCGGAAGCGGACGATTGTCTGTGGCGTGTGGCGGTGGATGCTGCCGAACGTTCGCGTTTTAATGAAAAGCCCGGTGCCCCGATCTTACAGAAAGGGACGATTACTTATCATTTTGTGAAGCAGTAGGGAGGAGTGGGTGATTTTCTTTTCTTTTGTTTTTTTGTTTTTTAATTTTTGGGTTCATTGAGTGTGCGGCGGATGAAGTCGTGAGGAAGGGTGGTGTGTGGGATTTTAAAGTGAAACCATTTTTGCAAGGGGAGGTCAATGCCTGTGGCATTCATATAGTTGTATAGGGAGATGCGTAGACCTTCACCGAATAGTTCGTGGGGTGTTTCGTTTTCTTCTGTAAATTGGATGTCATTGCGTGCAAATCCCCCAAAGGGTGGGTCGATGAGGAGGCAGTGGTATTTTTCGGGATGTAGTCCGACGGGACTGTGTGCTGTCATTGCGAAACGATGCCAGAAAGCGGATTGTATGAGTCCGTTCTCGAAGAGTTGTCGCACGACTTCAAGCGAATCGATGGTTTCCAGTGTGGTTTCGCTGGGGAAGCCGTACATTAGGTAGGCGTGTACCATTATGCCTGCTTGTGTGAGGTGTTGGGTGGCGATGGCGACTTGTTTGATGGATACGCCTTTGTTGATGAGTTGGAGCAGTCTGTCGGAGGCTACTTCTAATCCTCCTGATACGGCAATACAGCCGGAGGATTTTAAGAGGAAGCATAGTTCGGGGGTAAAGCTTTTTTCAAAGCGGATGTTTCCCCACCATACGATGGTTAAGTGTCGTTTGATGATTTCTAAGGCTACTTCTTTCAGCAGGGCAGGCGGTGCGGCTTCATCCACGAAGTGGAAGCCTATTTCACCGGTTTGTGCGATGATTTGCTCTATCTGATCTACTAATATGGAGGCTTTTCGGGGGGCGTAGCGTTTGATATAGTCCAGCGATCCGTCGCAGAAGGTGCATTTTCCCCAGTAGCATCCGTGGGCGAGGGTCAGTTTGTTCCAGCGTCCATCGCTCCAAAGTTTGTGCATCGGATTGATGATTTCGATGACGGAAAGGTAGTGGGCGAGGGGAAGTCCGGCATAGTCGGGTGTGGCGAAATGATCGGGACAAATGGTGTTGTCAGGTAGGTTGTTGATATAAATCACCTGTTTCTTTTTTTCATCCAGCGTGAATGTCCGGATGAGTTCGGAAAGGGGGAGTTGTTGGTTGAGGTAGCGGATTAATTGACAAAGAGGTTCTTCGCCGTCGTCTAAAAGTAAAAAGTCGGTGTATTCAAAGAAACGACATTCTGTGATGGAGCGTAATTCGGTGTTGGGGAATCCACCTCCCATAGCGATTTTTAAGTCCGGGCGGTGTTGTTTGATCCATTGTCCGCAGCGGAGAGCACTGTAAAGGTTTCCGGGGAAAGGGATTGTGATGGCAACGAGATCGGGATTTGTTTCTTTGATTTTTTCTTCCAACAAGGGGAGCAGATAGCGATCGGTGAAACTCAGTGGTTGATGGAGTTTGCGGTCGATTTCATCGAAGGAGGATGCGGAACGCCCTAAGTGTTCGGCATAACGGCTGAATCCAAATTCCGGGTCTATACATTCAACGATGAGATCGGAAAGATCTTCGAGGTAGAGGGTCGCCATATAGCGGGCTTTGTCGCGTAATCCCATTGTGCCGAATGCCCATTCGAGGTCGTCGTTGGCGACGGTATGAAAACGTCCTGCTTTGGGTAGGTATTCATCACGGGCGATGCGGTAGGCAAGGGTGTCGTGTTGACCTTGTAGAAAACGGATTACGGGCGCGATGGTGCGGAGGTAATCTTGACGGCGTTCGAGTATCCGTCGGGCGTTTTTGGAGAAGCGAACTTGTTTTTGGTCTATCTCAGCGAAAAGTTGTGACAGCCCTGCGGGAGAGAAGATGCGGAGAATGACCTCTAAACTTAGATCGACCTGTTCGGAGGTGATGGATTGTGTATTGAGGTATCCTTTTAGGTAAACGGTTGAAGGGTAGGGGGTGTTTAGCTGTGTGAACGGCGGAATGATGAATAATATTTTGTTTTTTTCGTACATAGCCGACTTCGTTTTGCGGGGACTTAAGAAGAAGGCGATGGTATATTATATATCATTCGCCTTCTTGTTCGATTTTTTTCACTTATTTGTTTGCCTTTATTTCTTTCATTTTTTCTTTCGGATTTTTTATTATCTCTGCGATGTAATTTTGAATTTGATCTTTAGCGATAGTTAGGGTTGAGTTGACAGTAGACTCGGCAAATTGTCCGTCCGTCGTTGTAAAACCAATGCCGCTACCACTGCCAATTTTGTAAGAGTCTTTTGTTGGGGTAAAGCCTTCTTTTTTGGTGTATGTGATTTTCATTTTTGCTGTGAAGGGGACGTTTGCTTTCTCTATTTTCTTTTCCCACGGTGTTTTTGTTACGTTTTCTTCTATTGTCTTACCGTCCTTACCGGTGTATTCTACCTTTATATTGACCATCTCAAGCAATGTGAGTACATCTCCCATTTTATAGGAAACATTGGCTGTTATGGGTTCAGGCTTTGTTTCAGTTTGTGAATCATCATCGTCACTGCAGGATGAAAGGGTAAAACTTAATGATAAAAATAACGCTGCCAATAAAAATAATTTTGATTTCATAATTTTTGATTTTTTAAATAATTAGATGACTTTAAATTAGGCTTATTGAGCCTATTAAAAATGGAAATAAATTTACTGCAAATTTATGAGATTAGCAGTGTAATTTGGTATTTTGTTTTTAAAAAATGTAAATAGTTGGTGGTTAGTGGTCTTTTAGCTCTTTTGAGGGATTATAGATGCTATGTATGTTTGTTGTAAAAAGGGTGATGAGGAGGCAGAGGTTTTTTTTGTTGTTATTTTTTGCCATTTTTTTTGTCAATTAATTTATTGTTCGTAGATTTGCGAATAATAAAGAAGACGGGATGATTAAAAATAGAGATTATACGGTAGATAATGAGCAGTTGGCCCGTTTTGCGAAGGCATTGGGACATCCGGCACGAATTACGATTATGGAGTTTTTGGTTAAGCAGGATAGTTGTTTTTTTGGAGATATTCACGATGAATTGCCTATTGCGAAAGCTACTGTATCGCAGCATTTGAAGGAGTTGAAGGATGCAGGGCTTATTCAGGGGGAGATTGAACCGCCCAAGGTGCGCTATTGTGTGAATAGAGAAAATTGGATGTTGGCAAAAAGAATGTTCGGAGCTTTTTTTGCGTGTGGTATTGATAAAAAGGGATGTTGTGAGTAGATAGTGTGTTTTTTTCGAGTTATTGTTCGTTGTTTTGCGATTTACAAACATTAAAATGATATAGAATGGAAATTAAAGTATTAGGTACGGGCTGTGCCAGTTGCAAGGCTCTTTATGAAATGACCCGACAGGCGGTGGCTGAATTGGGTTTGAACGCGACTGTGGTTAAGGAGGAGGATTTGATGAAAATTATGTCTTACAATGTGATGCAATTGCCTGCATTGGTTGTTGACGAGGTTGTTGTGTCGAAGGGCAAAAAGTTGTCCCTGTCAGAGATCAAAGAATTATTAACCCAATAAGCTGTTTCCGATGAGGTATTTGTTGTTATTAGTTGCCGTTGTTTTTACCCTTTTTTCGTGTGGGAACGGCTCATCCAAAAAGGTGCAAAGCACGGTAGAAACGAAACAAGTCGATGGTGTTGAAGTGTTGTATTTTCACGGTAAGCAGCGTTGTATCACTTGTAGTGCTATTGAAAAATTGACCAAAGAGGTGGTGGACAGTCTGAAGAATGATAGGGTTGTGATGAAGATTATTGATTTATCGAAGGCTGAAAATGAGGCGATGGTTAATAAATATGAAGTTACTTGGTCTTCTTTGATTCTTGATCGAGGGGGGAAGGTTGAAAATCTGACCGAGATGGGTTTTGGTTATGCAAAAAGTAATCCAATGGAATTTAAGGCAAAGCTTTTGGAGAGTATTAATAAAATGTTGCAATAATGGAGGGATTACAAGAGTTGTTGAATAATAGTTCGATACCTGTTGTTACGGCTTTTCTGTTGGGTTTGCTGACGGCTATCAGTCCCTGTCCGTTGGCGACGAATATTACGGCTATCGGTTTTATTAGTAAGGATATTGAGAGTCATCATCGTATTTTTTGGAATGGAATACTTTATACCGTAGGCAGAATTGTTACTTATGCAGGTATTGGGTTTGTTTTGATTCCTCTTTTACGAGCGGGTGCAAGTGTTTTTGCTATTCAAAAAGCAATCGGTCAATGTGGTGAGATGTTGATAGCTCCCGCGCTGATTTTGATCGGTTTGTTTATGCTTTTTGGGGATCGGCTGAATCTTCCAAAATTTGGTTATAGGGGCGAAGGGGTGAGAAAGCGTGGCGGTGTAGGTGCTTTACTTTTGGGGATTTTGTTTTCATTGGCATTTTGTCCGACAAGCGGTGTTTTTTATTTTGGGATGCTGATGCCGATGGCTGCTGCGGAAACAGGTGGTTATTTTTTGCCTGTTGTTTTTGCTGTTGCCACAGGGTTGCCTGTTATTGTCGTTGCTTGGATTTTGGCATATAGTGTTGCCGGACTTGGAAAGTTTTATCATCGGATGCAGGTGGTTCAAAAATATATGAAGGTCGTTATAGCTCTGTTGTTTATTGCGGTGGGAATTTATTATGCGATTGTTTTTTATTTGTAGTGGTAGGATTTTATATTAAAGAAATTTAGAAATAAGTGTTGCCTCAATATTTATGGGGAGGTGATTGCTAAATATGAAAGAATTATGGTACAAACTTTTGCCGATTGGCTTGTATATGGAATTTTTGGACTTGATGGAGCTACTCAGTTAGGAGCTGCTGTCAATTTCTTTTTTTATGACACGATTAAGATTCTGATATTGCTCTTTTTGATTAGTGCGGTGATGGGGGTGGTCAATGCTTATTTTCCAATAGATCGGTTGCGCACTTTTCTAACCACTCGTAAGTTGTATGGTTTTCAATATTTGTTTGCCGCTATTTTTGGAGCGATAACTCCGTTTTGCAGTTGTTCGTCCATTCCCTTGTTTATCGGTTTTGTCAAAGGTGGAATACCACTTGGAGTGACATTTTCTTTTTTGATTACTTCGCCGCTGGTCAATGAAGTTGCGGTGGCGATGTTTTTGGGTGCATTCGGAGTGAAGGCGACATTGATATATGTTGTTTCGGGTATTTTACTCGGAATGATCGGTGGTTTTATTCTTGAAAAGTTTCGCCTCGAACGTTATCTGAGTGATTGGGTGAAGAAAATTCAGGCTCAATCGGATAAAGAAACGGCAGGATGGGAGGCGGAAAATATTCCATTCATTCAGCGGGTGCCGACTATTTTAAAAGATGCGTGGGGAATTGTGCGTGGGGTGTTGGTGTATGTTGTTGTAGGTATTGGTATCGGAGCGATGATGCACGGTTTTGTGCCGGAAGGTTTTTTTGAGGTTTATCTTGCTAAGGATAATTGGTATTCCGTACCCTTGGCTGTTGTTTTGGGCGTTCCGATGTATGCCAATGCCGCAGGGGTTGTTCCGATCATACAGGTGTTTGTCGCTAAAGGTGTACCGCTTGGGACGGCTATCGCTTTTATGATGGCTGTCGTGGGATTGTCGTTGCCTGAAGCTACACTTTTGAAAAAGGTGATGACGTGGCGGTTGATTGGGATATTTTTTGGCGTGGTGTCTCTGTTTATTATTTTTTCCGGGTATTTTTTCAATATGATTCTGTAATAATTTTTTTGGGGAAGAGGTTTATTTTAGAAACATCCTAAAGCAATCCATCCGATTCACATCAATACGATAGCGATCCTATCAATCAATTATTTTGCATATTTTCAATGATTCTACCAAATATTTAAAAGCCACGCTCTCATGATCCTCACCGGGATACAGAGTCAACGAAACATTTTCTTTAGAGGCACCTGCCTCTAAAAAACGTTCAACCGAAATTTTTGAATGTTCAGGGGAAACAAGGTCGTCAGCAGTGCCATGAAAAAAATAAGCAGGAGATTGAGGTATCCAGCCGTCACATGTAGTGCTTACGTTAACTAATTCGTTTAAATTTGTGTAATTTGTCTCTCTAGTCGACTCATTGTAAATATTCTTAAGAGAAGGAGCTTGACATACTGCAAATAAGCTTTTCATATCGGTAATTTCCAGATTGAGATATTGGTCGACTGGTTTTTTGTACAGCTTACAGTGAGCATAAATACCCCATGCATGTAGAGATAGTCCAATATTTTCCTCCTCGTCATCAAGCTCTTTTAAATTCTGTATTTCAAGATCGGGGATATGAGAGCCAGCTAACGACAAACTAGCCACCACGTTCAAGTCGATATATCTATTTTGAATTAATTTATGAGTAGCCGTACACACAGCTCCACCTTCCGACCATCCTCCTAAATATATATCGGAGTTTAATCTTCCGCCCAAAATTTTCGCCAGCTCACGTGAGGCTCTTATCATTTGGAAACTATCCTCTGCCAATATCTGCGAACACAAATAGGCATGTTCCAGATCGGACGATTTACCATAACCACAATAATCGGGAAGTGAAACAAAATATCCTGCCGATGCAAAGCTTAACCCAAACAAACGCACTTCGTATTGGTCCTCCGACTGCAATCCGTCTTTATCATAAAGAGACGGTGCATCAGTAGCTCCACTCCCTGTATGATTATTGTCCTTAAACGGATACAATGTACCATGATTATATTGATAGTGTGTAAGCACCCCATTGTTTGCACGAGGCATCAACACTAAACCACTTAGATGCACTTCTTCGCCTTTATATATAGATTTATAAATTATACTATAGTAATCTACATCGTTTTGAATGTAATCCGTATTAATAAATTTTAGCAATGACTGAACCTGATCTTTCATCTGATTCACATTAATGCTTCCTA
>JAVXFZ010000032.1:0-29745 GCA_036657595.1 Odoribacter sp.
ACAAAAGACAGATTTCCTCTATCATCCAAAATTTTGGGCAATTCCAATATTTTAATTTTATCAGATTCCATATTAATTAAACATACAATTCACTGATTACCAAATATCTATTAAAGGTTTCTTAGTGAAATCTTCAGATAACACTTGAGGACAATTTCTACGATCGGTTAAAAAGGTAATCACTCCACGAACAGACTGAATGTTTAGAAAATCCTTTGGATCACACCTCACAAACACATAACTTTTAAGCAGAGGTTCCTCGATGATCTTTTTACGATCACTCCACTGGCTCTCCCGTTTTTGTAAGGGAAGGAAACATTCTATACCTCGCTTTTGTAATTCGGCATACACCCGCTTTTCACAACGGGGTGCAGTGTATAGGGCATACCAATGAAGGGACATAATAAAAAAAGGTCTAATTAAATCAAAATTTAATTGGACGTGCAAACAACAATGTACATTCCTGATTTAGTAAAGAGGAATTACATCGGAATAATTATGAATACTTGATTATGATAGCTTTATCTTTCTTGATAGGATGCTTATAAGCGCGCTTCGCGTTCCTCAGTGTCATTTATTTACTGAAGAACTTGCTGTATTTTCCGGTGCAAAAGTAACCTTTTCTTTTTAGATTGCAAAAAGAAAATTGCGTTCAATTTAAATCACTTTGATAGCGATATTTTATTCAATAGAATAGGAACAATTCATTTGCGAAGAAAATCATTCAAAATAATAATGAACATTCAAAAATCAGCATAAACCTTGGTTGTCAAAAATATTATTGCGTACGTTGCACAATATAAAATATGCCATATAAAAAGGGAAATAATATGACATTCAATCATCCTTTTTTGCTAACAGGTTGTCACAATCCCGAATATTTTTGTGATCGGGAAAAAGAAAGTAGGGCAATGATCACTGCGCTACACAATGGGCGCAATATCATTTTTACCAATTTAATCTTTCAAAACGGCTCGTAGGGGAATATGACTTAATTGCAGGTATTTATAAAGAGTACTTTTGCTTTTCACTTCAATTTTGCGACAGATCATCTTTATGGAATCTCCCCGTTGATAAAGAATTGCCGCTGTTTTGACTTTTTCTTGTGCCAATTCGCTCAGTCCTTTGGGACGCCCGAACACTTTCCCTCTTTTCTGAGCCGCTTCCCTTCCCTCGCGGGTGCGTTCCAAAATGACATTGCGTTCAAATTCTGCCAAAGCAGCAAAAATATGCATCGTGAATTTACCCATATAATCCGTTGTGTCGATGTTATCTTTCACCGATTTAATCCGAATTTTTTTACTTTCCAAATCGGAACAAATCCTTACAATTTCCGATAAGCTACGGGCTAAGCGGTCTAATTTGTAGACCACTAACACATCTCCCGCCTGCAAAACCGAAAGGCAACGCTCTAATTCCGGACGTTTCTTGATACCGGATATTTTTTCACAGAATATTTTTACACATTCCTGCTGCTGTAAAACATCCAGTTGCATATTCAGATTCTGTTCACGCGTACTCACCCTTGCATAGCCAAATATCTTTCCTTCCAGCGGTTTGTTTATTCTTTCCATTTTCTCCCAATAACGATTTAGCACCTGCACAAAAATAAGAATGTTATTGGGATTGTTAAAATCAAATGCAGCCCTAAACAGGAAGATTGTTTCACTATATTTTTGAAGACCGTACGCATAGATATAATTGGAGCGATTATTGTAAAAGAATCAAACACATAGTTCTAAATTTCAATATTATATTTTGTATTGACACAACGAAATCTTGCCCAATTATTAGGTATTAGTCCATCACGTGTCAGCGAGATTTTAACAAAAAAGAATGAGCCAACATTAAATATTGCTCGGGCTATCAGTTAAAAATTAAATATTGATGCAAATATTGTATTGGGAATATAAATAGCACATTATTTTAAATCCTAATTCTTTCCGTTAAGTCCATTAACTTATTAGAAGTGACAGAACGTTGTATTCCTTTTTTTACAGGTGATTGTAAATAAGTTATTTGCGATTTTTAAATCAATCATTATTCTACTATATCTTTTGCTGCTATTTTTTTAAAGTCCAATTAAATTTTGATTTAATTGGACTTTTTTTGTGGATATTTTTCGTTGGTTTCCGAATAAATCTGCTCCGGATTTGGATAGATTCTCCTTTGAATATCTCATCATTACCGCTCACTTAAAATTACTGCAAAATCAGATCAAAGTCGGGTCAAAGTCGCTATAAAGTCGTTCGTGGGTGAATTTAATTTGAGCTTCACTTGACTTTGCTTTTTTGAGATGTTACATTTGAGTAGGAGATAAATGGGAGAAATCGCAGCGATTGTATAGAGCGATCGTTTTTTATCTTCTACAAATGACTAATAATTAAAGATATGGGAGTCTTAAAATCAGCATTGCTTGCGGGAGCCAAAGGTTCTTTGCAAAATATTATTATTTATGAGGCAAACGGGCAAACCCGATTCAGGGCGAGAACCGGGCAATATAAAGATCGGTGCAGTCCGGAGCAGGTGGCGCAACGGAATAAGTTGAAATATGCCGGAGCTTTGTATCACAATTTGGATTTACCGTTTTTACTGACGTGGAGAGAGGCGGTGAAAGGCACAACGCTCAGCGGTTATAATTTATTTATCAAACGAAATATTCACCGTTTCACACCGGAGGGGGAGATCAGCGATTTGAATGCGATTGAGCTTTGCTGCGGACCGTTGGAGATAGCAAGGGAGGTGCGGGTGACAAGGTCGGAGGAGGGAAGAATCCGTGTGGAATGGGATAATGAATATGAATCGGGGATTAGTCCATTCGATTTGTTGCAGGTGACAGTTTATACTCCTTTGAAAAAGAAAAAACCGGTTATTTGGCAGTTGAAAGAGGTTTCCGCACGAAGAGGCGACGGGAGGTGTGACTTCCAATTGCCCGGCGAGATGGTAAGACCGGTGCATATTTTCGGTTATTTCAAAAAGGAATATACGACCGTCTGTTCGCCTTGTTTTTATTTGGGTTCGTGGGAAGTATGAGGTATTTTATTTTTATTGTCGTATCTTTACCGCCTCAAACGATGAAGATACGGAATAATGAAAATGTGCATAGCCGAAAAGCCGAGCGTTGCGAAAGAGATTGCCAATATACTGGGTGCCACCACCCGGCGGAACGGGTATATGGAGGGGAATGGGTATTGTGTGACGTGGACTTTCGGGCATCTTTGCGGTTTGCAAGATCCGAATGAGTATACGGAGAAGTGGCAAAAATGGGATATGAGTATGTTGCCGATGATTCCGTCGAAGTTTCGGATCAAGCTGATCAATGATGAGGGGATTAAGAAGCAATTTGCGGTGATTGAGGAGTTGGTGGCGAAGGCGGAGGAGGTGATTAATTGCGGTGATGCGGGGCAGGAAGGGGAGTTGATTCAGCGATGGGTGTTGACCAAGGCGAAATGTAAGGTTCCGGTGAAACGGTTGTGGATTTCATCGCTGACGGAAGAGGCGATACGGGAGGGATTTAAGAAGCTGATGGACTCGAAGGATTTTGATACGCTTTATGCGGCAGGATCGGCACGAGCGATCGGCGATTGGTTGTTGGGGATGAATGCAACACGGGCTTATACGTTGAAATACGGGACGGGGAAGAATGTGCTTTCGATCGGTCGGGTGCAGACGCCGACGCTGGCGTTGATCGTGGAAAGGCAGAAAGCAATTGATCACTTTCAGCCGGAAACGTATTGGGAGATCCGGACGGATTATCGGGGTGGTTTTTTTTCTTATACGCAAGGGCGTTTTACGAAAAAGGCAGAGGCGGAGGCGTTGTTGGAGAAGATTACGCCGCAGGAGTTGGAGATCACGGGGAGCGAACGCAAGAAGGCGATGGAGCATCCCCCGAAGCTGTTCGACCTGACACTGTTGCAGGTGGAATGTAATAAGAAATTTGCTTTTACGGCGGATCATACGTTGAAGCTGATACAGTCGCTTTACGAGAAGAAGTTGACGACTTATCCGAGGGTGGATACGAATTTTTTGCCGAATGATCAGTACCCGAAAGTAGCGGGGATATTGAAAGGATTGAAGCCTTATGAGGCGTTGACGAAGACGATATTGGAGGGAAAGACGATACGGAAGTCGCCGAAGGTGTTTAATGATAAGAAGATTACGGATCACCACGCTATCATTCCGACGGGGGTGTTTAGTTATGATTTGTCGCCGGACGAAAAGCGGGTGTATGATTTGGTGGCAAGGCGTTTTATCGCTGTTTTCTATCCGGATTGTGAGATTGCAAATACGACGGTGTTGGCGCGAGTGGGCGAAGAGGAGTTTAAGGCGACGGGCAAGCAGATCATAGCCCCGGCGTGGCGGGTGGTTTTCGGGGGGAATACGGAGAAGCAGAACGAGGAGAATGTGTTGCCGGTGTATGAGCGGGGGGAACACGGAGCGCACCGACCGGAGTTGCAGGAGAAGGATACGCAGCCGCCGAAGTATTATACGGAGGCGGATTTGTTGCGGGCGATGGAAACTGCGGGCAAGCAGGTGGAGGACGAGGAGTTGCGTGATCTGATGAAGGAGAATGGGATTGGACGTCCGTCTACACGTGCCAATATTATTGAAACGCTGTTTAAGCGGCAGTATATCCGCAAGGATAAGAAGCGACTGATTGCGACAACAACGGGGATGGAATTGATCGGTACGATCCGGAATGAGTTGCTCAAGTCGGCGGAATTGACGGGACAGTGGGAGAAGAAGTTGCGGAGGATTGAGGAGGGGACGTATCAGGTGACGGATTTTATGGAAGAGTTGAAGACGATGGTGAATGAGATGATTCATTATGTGAAATATTCCAGCGCAAAGACGATCAGCGTAGAGGAGGCAGTGGAGGCGTTGCCGGAAGGATCGGAGGAGAAGAAAAAGGAAGGCAAGGAAGGGAAAGAGGCGAAAAAGCCGAGAGCCAAGAAGGCTGAGGGGGAAGCGGCGGTGTTGAAATGCCCAAAATGCGGACAGGGTGAGATTGTCAAAGGGAAAACTGCTTGGGGCTGTACGCTGTATCGAAAGTCGTGCGATTTTCTGATCCCGATGGAGGTACAAGGAAAAAAACTAACTCCCAAACAGGTGGAGGCTTTGGTGGTGAAAGGACAAACCGCCAAAATCGCCGGTTTCAATGATGCGGATGGAAATTCTTTTAACGGTCTGATTAAATTGGATGAAAATAAACGTATTATCGTCGAAAAGATATAAAAAGAGTTTAATTTTACATCAAGATGCAGACGGATCTATACAAATCCGTACATTTGATAAAATATTTATTCATCATTTCTATGGCGCAAGTAACTTTATCAAAATTCAGGGTTCTTTTTGAAGAATTATACCCAGAAATGGTAAAGAATGCTATGTATTACGTACACGATACGGATATTGCCAAAGATATTACCCAAGAAGCATTTGTTAAGTTGTGGGAGAAATGCCAGCAGTTGCCCAACATTAATAATTTAAAAGGGTATTTACAGTATACCATTAAACATAACAGCCTTAATTATTTAGAGCATTTACAGGTTGTCGATAAGTATCAACAGGAGTATTTCCAAGAACTTCAGGAAGAAGAGGAAGCACCCAGTGAATTGATCGCTCAGGTGCTTTGCTCGTTGGAGAAGCTCCCTTCAAAACGGAGGCAGGTGTTGGAGATGAATATCAATGAATCAATGTCTTATCAAGAGATTGCCGATCAATTGGGCATCTCCATCAATACCGTGAAAGATCATATTAAAAAAGCATATCGTTTTTTGCGTCAAGATATTCATTCAGACATTTCATCACAAATTCTTTTTCTTGCTTTTTCCATCCGCAACAAGAGATGATTTGCCTGTTTTATTATTTACTGTTTTTGTATAAAAAACATTTTCTTTTATTTTTTTTATAAACCAACCACCCTTTTTTTGTGTTCATCTGTCTTATGCTTAAATAAACGTTCCTTTATTTGGGTAGGAGATTATCCGAGAAAAAGTGAAAAATGGAAAGTGAAAAATAGGGGAATAGAATTTTGTGTAAATCTGAAAGACAACTTATTAGGTAAAGTATGCGGGATTTTTTGAATCCTTTCTGTTTTTTTGATTTTTTCGACTAAAATAAAGGAACGTTTTATTAAGTTTTTGTATGCGAAAAGAGATTGATGAAATTATAAGTTTATTGCTATCAGGAGAAAAGATTACTTCTGAGGAGCAGTTATTTTTTGATCGGTGGTATGAAGAGAAAGGGAACAAAGAAAAGTATCAGGAATACTTGCGTATCCGTTCTATCCTATCCGTATCTAAAATCAGCAAAGAAATAGAACAGCAAGAAGCTTGGGAGGAATTGAGCAAGCGGATCGGTCCACATCACAGATTAATGATCTGGCAAAGGTATGCTGCTGCTGTTGTTCTTCTGTTTTGTATTGGGATTTCATTTTTTATGCTGAATCCTTCACGAATAGAGGAAAGCGATCTTCCTTTGAGTCAATGTATCACACCGGGAAAAAAGCAAGCAACATTGACTCTTTCTAACGGGCAGCAAATCAGTCTTTCCGACAATTTGTCACAAATGACGGAAAAGAACGGAGCGGTGATTCAAAATACGGGGACACAATTGGTTTATCAGCCACAAGATAGTACGGAAGCATTGGTTTACAATACCATTACTGTTCCACGTGGTGGAGAATATATTTTGGCATTATCCGATGGTTCAACGATTTGGATCAATTCGGAAAGTGAGATTACTTATCCGGTGGTTTTCAGCAAAACGAATCGGGAGATTCGGTTAAAAGGGGAAGCTTTTTTTGATATAAAACAAGACACGCTTCGCCCCTTTATCGTGCAGACCGATCAATTCAATATCCGGGTCACGGGCACACAATTCAATATCCGAACTTACAGTAATGATATAGCGTCAGCCACTTTAGCCAAGGGAAGCATTCAATTGGAAAAGGATCATAAAATCACGCGGTTGCTTCCCGGACAGCAGGTTTCTTTGATAAACAACCGAGTAAAAGTCCGTCAAGTCGATGTTGAGGAGATTATCGCTTGGAGGAATGAGGCATTTTGTTTTAAAGACCGCCCGTTAGAAAGCATTTTAAATGAAATCGCACGCTGGTATGATATAGAAATATTTTATCAAAACAATGAGATCCGAAATTATCATTTCACCGCGTGGTTTCGGCGTAGTTCGTCGATTGATGATATTATTCATATTTTAGAAAAAACCCAAAATATTAAATTAGAATTAAAAGGAAAAACATTAACAATCAAAACAATCAGCAACAATTAAAAACCGGAATGTACTCCCATACACTCCGGTCGACAAATTCCCAAAGTGGGAAAAAGTGAAACTATTAACAACAAAGTTATGAATTTTTTATCAAAAAAATTAATCAAACTAATGATTAAAATGAGATTCGTCTGTTTAGTCATGATTTTGAGCATTTCAAGCCTGCAAGCCAAGGTCTGGTCGCAGCAGGAACGGCTCAATCTGAAATTAAATGATGTGAACATTGTACAGTTTTTTGATCTATTGCAGAAAAAAACTAATTTAAAGTTCGTGTTCAATCACGAAAATGTTCGACAGTATCGTGTAAATGCCGATGTACAGAACAAAACCTTAACGGAAATTCTGGATCAAGTTTTTGCAGATAAACCATTGAAATACGAAATCACGAATGAACACGTGATTATCTTAAATGCTCCCGTTGGGCAAGTCCAAAATAAGGAGATGTTGAAAATCACGGGAACAGTGGTCGACGAAAGCGGAGTCGCACTACCGGGTGTCACTGTGTTGGTGAAGGGCACTACCATTGGTGCTGCCACGGATGTGGAGGGGCGGTTCAATTTACAAATTCCCCCGACAAGCACTTCTACACAATTGGTGTTTTCGTTTATCGGAATGAAATCGAAAGAAGTGACTTTGATGAAAGGGAAGGAGAATTATAAAGTGGTGATGGAGGATGAAGCTCAAAAATTGGAAGATGTGGTGGTGACGGGCTATTTCCAACGTAAGAAAGTCAGTCAGACCGGTTCGGAAGTAGTTGTTGATGGGGAAGAGTTGAAAAAAGTAGGTTCTTTAAATTTATTGCAAGCTATTTCTTCATTTGATCCGGGTGTCCGCACCTTGGAAAACAATGAGTTTGGTAGTGACCCGAACCGTATGCCTGAAATCACGGTACGTGGTCAGAAAGGATTTGATTTACGGGAAAATGCAGATGATTCACGTACGAATCCCAATGCACCGTTGTATGTAATGGACGGTATTGAAGTCAGCGCAACGGATGTCTATGATATGGATATGAATCGGGTCTCTTCTTTTTCTATTTTGAAAGATGCATCAGCCACAGCTTTGTATGGTTCACGTGGTGCGAATGGAGTGATTGTCATTACGACCGTCCGCCCGCAAGCCGGAGAGATCAAAGTGACGTTGAATGCCAATTATAATATATCGGTTCCGGATTTGCGTTCTTACAATTTGATGGATGCACAAGAGAAATTAGAGTATGAACGATTGGCAGGAGTGTACACTCAAAAAAATGGGAATAAAGAAGAACAAACTTATTTGGATACCAAATATAATAATGTGTTGGCGGAGATCGAACGGGGTGTCGATACGTATTGGCTTTCTCAGCCCGTACAGACCTCAGTGAATCAACGTTACAGTGCTTATTTAGAGGGTGGCGACTTGAATTTTCGTTACGGTATTAATTTGAAATATGATAACGATAAAGGGGTTATGATTGATTCCGGTCGAGAGAAATATGGGATAAACGTATATTTCAGTTATGACATTGCTCAAAAATTAATTGTCCGCAATGATTTGAGCATAGATGATGTGAAAGCGAGCAATTCTTCTTACGGTTCTTTTTCAGAGTATGCACGGATGAATCCCTACGAGAGGTTGCACGATCAAGAAACAGGCGCATTGATTCAAGAATATGAAACGAACGGCACAGTGATCAGAAATCCGTTGTTCAATTCAACCTTGCCCAATAGCGATTTTGAAAAATATACTCAGTTCAGAGATAATCTGCAATTGCAATGGTGGCCGACGAAACATATCAATTTAAATGGAAATCTTGCCATCACGAAAAAATTGACTCGGGAAGAAGCTTACTCTTCAGCACAATCAACGACATTCAGTAATATTACAAATCCTGCTGAGAAAGGAAGTTATGTAATTTCAAATGGTTCGGATATTAATCTGGAAGGGAAGATTATGGCAAACTATGCCCATTTGTTTTTTGAAAAGTTGTCATTCAATCTCGGTGTGGGCAGCGAGTTGTCAACCAGTCATTCACAATCGGACGGCTATACGGCAACGGGATTTGTCAATGATAAGTTAACTTATCCGTCATACGCACAGCAATTCAAGAAAAACGGAACACCTTCCGGTCGATTCGATAAAGGGAAGTCTATCGGTTTCTTGGGAAACCTCAACGTAGGCTGGGACAATCGGTATATTGCCGACTTTTCTTTCCGTACGGATGGTTCGAGCCGTTTTGGTCGGGATCAACGTTTTGCACCGTTTTGGTCCGTTGGTTTTGCGTGGAATGTCGAACGTGAAAAATTTTGGACAGGCAGCGGAAATATGAAGGTTCGCGGTTCGGTGGGTAGCACCGGTTCTACTAATTTTTCTGCCGATCAAGCGATGACTCGTTTCATTTATGATTCCGATTCTGAATATAACGGTGTTTATGGAGCCGTGATTTCAGCCTACGGAAATTCGGCATTAAGATGGCAGAGTGTGTTGAAATACAATATCGGTGTGGATATGACTGTTTGGCGGAATATTATCACGTTAAATTTAGATGCTTATCTGGAACGGACGGAAAATTTGTTGTTGAATGTTGACGTTGCCCCTTCGAGCGGTTTCACTTCCTATACAGAAAATATGGGTTCGTTGGACAATAAAGGTTTTGAAGCGCGTTTGCGGGTGAATTTGATTAATGACCGGGATCGGGATTTAAATTGGAATGTGTCATTGAGTGCCACTCACGAAAAAGATGAGATCCGGAAACTTTCCAATGCAATGAAAGCAATGAATGAGGAAGCATTGAAATTAGACAATAATAAAGGCATAAAGACTTATCGTATGTATGAAGTAGGACGTTCACAAAATGCTTTGATGGTTGTCAAATCATTAGGTATAGATCCTGCCACCGGTAATGAGATTTATCAGAAACTTGACGGTACGTTGACGTTTGATTATGACCCGAATGATAAGGTGGAGGTTGGTAATACGAATCCAAAGATAAACGGTTATATGAATACGAATCTGAATTGGAAAGGTATCAATTTGTATTTAGCCTTTATGTATGAATACGGATCAAAGGCTTACAATAACACATTGGCAACAAAAGTAGAGGGTGCAAATCCGAAATATAATGCGGATAAACGTGTGTTATACGATCGTTGGAAAAAACCGGGCGACATTGCTATGTTCCGACGGATTGACGATCAAACATCTGTTTATCAATCCACGCGTTTGATTCAAAAGAATAATTTTATTCGAATGTCCAGTCTTTCTCTTTCTTATGATTTACCACGAGAAATGTTACGAAAGACATTTATAGAACGGTGTAAGTTTAGTTTCTCTATGACGGATTTATTCCGCGCCTCTACGATTAAACAGGAACGAGGCACTTCTTATCCGTTTGCTTGGAGCTATTCATTGGGCGCAAATCTAACTTTCTAAAATCTGAGATATGAAAACAAAACTATATATTTCCCTTTTTCTTCTTTTTTCGCTTTCCGGCTGTAATAATTGGCTGGATGTGGAATTGGACAATAAAGTGGACGATAATAAATTATTCAGCACAACAGACGGATTTAAAGAAGCGTTGGCAGGTGTGTACAGTGAATTGGCAAAACCTATGATGTATGGGAAATCTATGACGATGGAATATACTGATCTTCTTGCCCGCTATTATTTATACAACAGTGTACAGGATAAATATGAATATTGGAAAGACTATAATTATGTCAATAGCAGTTCAAAAGGAGTTATTTCCGGCTATTGGAATAATTTGTATTCAAATATTTCTCAAGTCAATTGTATATTGGAATGGGCGGATAAAAACAGTGGTGTGTTGAGCGAAACGGACCGTAATCAAATCCGAGGAGAGGCTTTGGCTTTACGGGCTTATCTTCATTTTGATTTGTATCGGATGTTTTCGCCGGACGCAAAACGTTCACCCAAAGCAAACGGCATCCCTTACAATAAGGAATTCGGGGTTTCTTTACCTCCGATGTACAGTGTGGAAGAAGTGATGCAACTCATCATCAATGATCTGAAAGAAGCGGAAATTTGTTTGGCAAATGATCCGATTATAGGAGTGATTCCTTATGCGATTACCACTTCAACAAATGACGGCGAAATAGTAGATGCAGCAGCAAAAGACAAAGCAGACCAATATGTAGCCAGAATGAATCTGTATAGCGTAAAAGCGATGTTGGCAAGGGTCTATCAGGCAAGAGGCGAATATACCAATGCTATCACGAAAGCAAAAGAGGTGATTGAGAGTAAAAAATTCCGTCTATTGGATTTTAAAAGCATTGACCAAAGTGAGAAGACCGTGGATTTGCTATTTTCTGATGAATTGATTTTTGGGCTGAGAAATAAAAAGATCAACACTTACAGTCAAGTATTACACAAAGATAATACTTCACACGGGGCGACCCAACTCACCCCACTCCCTTTTGCTAATGTATCTTCTATGTACGAAAGCAATAATGATGATGCGCGGTATGCCAAATGGTTCAATCTCGGGAAATTGATAAAATTTATGCCGGACAGTGCCTCCGTTTATCCTCAAAAGATGCCTATGATCAAGCTTTCCGAGATGTATCTGCTGATAACAGAATGTCTGTTCAGTAGTGATCCGACGACAGCCTTGCAATATATCAATGAATTACGGGATCATCGTATCCGTAATAATGCCCACTGGACTTATCTGACGAAAGAATATATTTACGAAGAGATGCGGCGTGAGTATGTCGGAGAAGGTCAGTTATGGTATGTCTATAAACGAAATAATCTGAAGTTGCCGGGCGACGGAGTAAACGGAGAGATCGAACCGAGTGACCTAATTTTTGTATTTCCCTTACCGGATGCAGAGATAGAGGATGGGCATCGGACACAACGATAGAAGATCAGAGAATAGAGGTAATAATTAAAAATGAAAAAGATGAAAAAATTCATTTATACACTGATTTTGGGCTATTTGGCATTTTCGCTGACCGGCTGCGACCAAGATATTGATCATCCTTATACAGGAAAAGATCGTATTCAATTTAAATGTTTTACATTCAATGACAAAACACAGGTCAGAACTTATAGCGATTCACTGACATTTTCGTTTGGTTTGATCGCTGACAGTATCACCATTGATACGGCTAAAGTGGTGGTCGAATATATGGGGAAAACTTCCGATCGTGAACGCATCTATTATGTGTCGGTGGTGACCGATTCAACAACCGCCGTAGCAGGTGTCCACTACGATGCTATCAAGAGGGAACAAAAGTTTCGTCCCAAAAAATTAACCGACACGCTAAAGATTGCGATTCACCGTGAAAATTTAAGTGATGATTACAGTAAGAAAGAAAATATCCGTTTAGACTTGCAATTGGAAGCCAGCGAAGATTTTGATTTGGGGTTGGAAAAAGGGTTAAAAAAGAAAATAAAACTGAATAATTATCTTTCAGAACCAACTTGGTGGGAAAAAAATTATTTCGGATACTTAGGATTTTACCACCCTAAAAAATGGAAAATCTTGATGTCATTTAATGATAAATTTACCAATCAAACCTATTGTCCTTATAATTATAATAATGATGGACGTACTTTCGTAGACGGTTTAACAAATTATTTGGAAAAGGTGCCAACGTATGACGACAATACGGGCTATCGGATTTACATAAACAAGCTGGAAGCTCCTGATAAAGAATAATACAGATGAAAAATAACGGAAATATGAAAAAAATAAGCTTACTATCCATTTTATTTGTAGCAGGAATTTTTTCAGCTTGTTACGATGATTTAGGTAATTACGGTTATCACGAAATCAATGAGATTGAAGTAGACAGCATCCGAAGCAGCTATAATTGCGATACGGACGACAGTTTGTGTATTTATCCGATTATCAAAGGGACAGAATACAGTGATACTTCCCGTTTTTCTTATGAATGGGAAATAGGAAGTGAAAAAGTGGCAACGACGCACGATTTAAATATTATTATCAATATGCTGCCGGGTTATAAATTTGCCCGCTACATCGTCAAAGACAAAGAGACGAAGGTTAAAAAATATTATACTTTCAATGTCAATGTCAGCTCCTCGACAGCCGGCGATTTGCTGATGATACTCAGTAAATATCAGGGACAGGCGGAATTGTCGTATTTACGGTTAGACAAAGAGGCAAACTGGGCAGTAAATTATTATCAGGAACGGTTTAATGAAGCATTAGGAACAAATCCTCAGCAATTGAGTATTTGTTATACCCAAATGTCTAAGCCTTATCCATTTGTCACGAATTACGGACGGATTATGGTATTGGCAGACGATCAAATCCGTTTAATAGACAAGCGAACATTAATGCCGGACACGATCACTCCTTATTTGACCAGTGAAGCTTATACCGGATTGGCCTCTTATCCGAAACCGGATATATCAACCTATACTCCGCAATTTATTGAAGAAGTGATATCGGGATGGCGCGTACAAACGCTGTACAATACAACTTATTACAATAATTATATTATGGAGATTTCTAACGGACGATTGTATTCAGCTGTTTTAAGTAATTTTGGAAATAGGTATAGCTATGACCGTAAAACAGTTTATGACAATGGTTCGCTATCTCCCTTTGGTTATTGGGATGATATGAGTAATACGGAAAGTTACGGCACCAACAAACTCCTTTCTTATGAAGCAGGGGATTTTATCCTATTCGATCAAATCAATCATCGTTTCTTATATGGAGATGCCTATGGCGGTTTGTATAAGATTGGGGAAGAAGATGTGAAAGCCTTTCCGGCATACGACAAATTGTTGTGGGGATCAGCCACCAATAGTGCCAACAACACCAGTTTGGCTGTATTGAGTAATGGGACTAATTGTCAATTGGTATTGTTGCAGGCAGGCAAGGATAGTAAAGGGAACAATACGAAAAAATTAGTCGGAGATATAGCAGCAGGAAGTGTCGTCAACGCACAGACAAAATTTTATATGCTGCGCTATAACGAAAATTTGTTTTTTGTGACCGGCAATAAATTATATCGTTATAACATCCTGAACATCAATGCAGGTATCGCTCCCGGTGAAAAAGATGTGGTGTTAAAACTTTCTGATTACGGATATGATGCAGAAGCAATGATCACCTCGTTGTGTGTATCCAGAAGCGAAAAAACATTGCTATTAGGTGTCTCCCGTTACGGAACGGACAGTGAAGGAGCCGGTGAAGAAGCCAAGGGTGATATTCTTTGGTTCGATCTGAATGCAACTACCCTACAAGTGACTTATCGGGAAAATAAGTCTACCAAAGGTGTGTCGGGCATTCCGGTGGAAGTGAAAATTAAGTATCAAACACATTGGCGAGACGGAAAGAATTTGAAAGATGAGTTAGTTGATAATATTTAAAATATTGGTTATGAAAAGATATCAAATTATATTACCGTTAATGGCATTGTTTTTCCTGTTTTCCTGTGTGGATGACAAGAGTGCCTATTTAGCCCAAGAAAAAGAGGATATAAATGTAGACAATGTCGTGAACGAAGATAAACCGGAGGAAGAGGAGGAAGAGTTGCCGGAAGGTCAATTGGTACCCGGTCTGCATTTGGTGAAATTAAGTGTCGCCAAACCGGACGGAAAGACCGTGGAAAGACGTTTCAAATATTTTATGCCGGTCTCTATAAACGCCAGCAAGCCTATTTCCTTGATTTTTGAATTTCACGGAAGCTATACCTTTAAAAAAGGCGAAAAGCCTGCCAACCCAATTCAGAACATCACTGCCAACGATCCATTGGCACAAAAAGCGATTAAAGAGAATTGTGTCGTTTGTTATCCCGCCGGAGAGGTTGTTTATTCTGCAGACAGCAGCGGAACGGTGGATTGGCATATCAGTGAGAATCATCTTCCTTTTGTTGATGCAATGATAGATTATTTTAAGGGTTGTACCCCTCAGATTGACGCTAACCGGATCTACTCGACCGGACAGTCCAGCGGCTCTATTTTTTCTTTTGTGTTGGCTTGCGAGCGTTCTACGGTATTTGCAGCGATCGCTCCTCGTGCAGGACAGATGAGTTTAGAGGGTCAAACCGAGCTACCGGTTCGTACTGTACCGGTACGGCTATTTGCCGGAGAGGAAGATGATATAGTGATTCATAGTGCTGTTCTTACGAATATGACTACGTGGGCAGAAAAGATCGGCGGTTATTTTGCAGCCGATATGAAAACAGACACGCTGACCATTAAAGATTATACCTCCGTCACTACACGCACGTGGAATGGTGGTAATGCCGATATTGAAATTTATTCATTGTCGGGTGTTGATCACGGAGTTTCTTTATTTTACTGTATCCCTTATATATGGGATTTTATGGCAGCTCATACGTTGGATGGAGTTGTAAATAATTTATATGTCACTTCCAGTTTGAAAGAAATTGAAGCGCGATGTGGAGAAGCTGTGACTTTCTCTGTCAATTACACGGAGGGGGGAATATTTGAATTGAGCAATGCTCCCGATGGTTGGAATGTAAAGGTAGTAGGGAAAACGGTTTCTCTCAGCGGACCGAAAGATTTCTATGCTCCTATTGACCGAAGTGGAGAAATGACTCTTACCGTTAAAAAAGATGGAAAAGAAGTTTCCAGTACGGTTCGTTATAAATTAATCGCCCCCAAAGATTATTTTGAAGTAGGAGATATTTATTATAATGAAGATTTTCAACCGGCAGGTATCGTTTGCTGGGTGAATAAAGCAAATATCAAAGAAGCTAAAATTGTAAATATTGATCAACAAAAGGGAATACTTTATAGCGGGAATCGAAAAGGATTGGGCATAGATTTTGATACTCCTGATCAGAATGATGGGGAAGGAAATACGCGAAAAATGGTCGAAAGGAATAAAACACTTACCTCTCCCCTGACCGCAAGGGATGCTGTTTTTATGTGGGCAAATTCTTATTCCTATAAAAATGTTACTGACTGGTATTTGCCGGCGATTAATGAATTAGCTGAATTAGCGGTGAATCTAACGACCATTAATGAGGCAATAAAAGCTTTAGAGGGAGTAGAATTAACCAGAACTCTATGGTCATCCACCAATGAGGTTAAAAGCGGAGATACGGCAAAAACTCTCGTATATTATGATTTAAAGACCAAAAAAATTATAACAAAAAAATCAAAGGAAGCCGGTAGTGAATATATTGGCTATGCCGCGGAGGGAAGAGTATTGAAAAAAGTAACGAAATAATATCATCTCAATCAATATGAAAAAAATTCTATATGTTGTCTTATTCATAGCGATTCTGCTTCCTGCCACCGCGCAGGAAAGCGGAATCCGCTTTTTTCACGGATCGTGGGACGAAGCCATCGCTTTAGCTAAAAAAGAGAAGAAAAAGATTTTTATTGATTTCTTTACGGAATGGTGCGGACCTTGTCTGAATATGGCACTGACTGTATTTCCTTTACCACAGGTGGGCGAAGTGTATAATAAGAACTTTATTTGCCTGAAGATTGATGCCGAGAAAGGCGAAGGTCGGGAGTTGGCAAAGCGTTATCACGTTGCTTCTTATCCAACTTATGTTTTTGTTAATCCAAAGAATCAGGAATTGATTCACCGAAGCGGAGGTAATAAACCGGTGGCAGATTTTTTAGCAGATGTAAATGGAGCATTTGATGCCAAACTCAGTTCGGTGTATTTGACTGAAAAATATAAAAGCGGTCAATATGATGCCGATTTCCTGAAAAATTATATCCGTAATAGAAAGGTATCAGGCGATCGGAATGTGGTGAAAGATTTTGATCGACTGATTGAAATGGGGTGTAAATTAACGGATAAAGAGATATGGGATTTGTATTGTGAATGTGTCAACGGATATGATAATCCGTATGTGCAACAGATTTCAGACAATTATACGCAATTTGTGGAAGCTTTCGGGAAAAAAGCAGTGGATGAAAAGTTGACCGAAGCCACCACCTATGCTCCTATTCCTTTTACTCAAAGTTTATGTGATTTTAATGGAAAAGATTACAATGTTAAGATGGCTCAATTGACTGCTCTTTTCAGAGAACAGAATTATGCCGAAGCTTGGAAAGCAGTTGATAGGCTGATTGCCGACAGTAGCATTGATCAACATAAATTTATCAAACTGCTTTCTTTTTATGTCAGGGTAAGCCCCAAGTATACCGATGATAATCTACCCTTTGAAACGATAGTTAACAAGGTTCGCTATATGAGATATGTTGCCTATAATATGTATGAACGGGATGAAGCGATGACGCATTATAATTATGCCGTCGCTTTGGAATATTTGATACAAAGAGCACAGCAGGAAGGAAAAGCGATTCCATCGGATTTGTTCAATGCCCCTAAGTATGGGAAACAAGAATATGATATGCGGCACCCGCTATTGAAAGCGAAACCCGGAAGACAGACAAAAAAATAAAGGAAATAAAGGATGGTTGAGTTAAAATAGTTTACTACGCTTGATGAGGTAAGGGAGAAGAATTTCTTTGAAGTCTTGGTTGATGTCGGCTTCGACAAAATCAATTTGGAATTGCCCGCAACGTAGTTTGAGTTCCTGATAAAATTCAGTCATTTTTTGTTTGTAGGTTTCCCGGATTTCGTTGGGAGAGAATTTGATTTCGCGTCCACTTTCCATATCAATGAAGATGTGGGGACGATTGGAAAATTCAAATTTCTCTTCCATTCGTTTGTCTTTGACGTGGAAAAGGATGATCTCGTGTTTGCTGTAACGCAGGTGTTGTAAAGCGGAGAAGAGTTCTTCGGTGTTGCCGTTGGAGAACATATCGGTAAAAAGGATCACCAGTGAGCGTTTGTGTATGGTGTCGGCTAATTGGTGTAACACCTCGGCGGTCGCTGTGGGCTTATTTAAAGGTACGGCGTTGTCCTTGAGCAAATCGCGAAGGTGGGCATACATCATTTGGATATGTGTGCTACCAAGTTTTGCATCGGTCAAGGTTTCGATTTTGTCAGCGAATAGGCACAGTCCGGAGGCATCGCGCTGTTTGCGAAGCATATAAATCAGTGCCGCCGCGCAGTAGATGGAAAAATGAAGTTTCGAAATTTTATCGGATAGATACGGAAATAACATTGAAGAGGAGGTGTCGATTACGATGTATGAGCGCAGGTTGGTTTCTTCTTCGTATTGTTTGACGAATAGTTTTTCTGTCCGAGCATATAGTTTCCAATCGACGTGTTTGGTCGATTCACCGGTGTTGTAAACCCTGTGTTCAGCAAATTCTACCGAAAAGCCGTGGTAAGGACTGCGATGAAGTCCGGTAATGAAGCCCTCAACAATTTGTGAGGCAATAAATTCAAGGTGATCGAATTGTTCGTAGCGGACTATTTCTTCTAAATTCATCATTCCGATGTACCTTTATATAGTGATATATTTACCGGTTCGTCCGCAAGCGAAGTGTCATCGTTTGTTTCGTTGGTTGTTGATTGGAAAGATGAAATAATTTGAGCGTATTGAGCAATCAACAGAGCAGTCAGCACACAGGTCTACTTAGAAATGAAAAATTGTTTGCTATATAAAAATTGAGAATCAAAAATGAATGCTCATTTTCAATTCTCAATTTTCAATTATTTAAAGGAGTTTGTTGATTTTCTCTACGAGAGAATTTTTAGGTACAGCCCCTACCTGTTTGTCTTTTACTTCTCCTCCTTTGAAGAAAAGGATGGTCGGGATGTTACGGATACCGAATTTTGCTGCCGTACCGGATGCACTGTCAACATCTACTTTAGCAACGACAATTTTACCTTCAAATTCTTTTGAAATTTCTTCCACAATCGGCAACATCATCTTGCAAGGTCCACACCATTCTGCCCAAAAATCAACCAAAACAGGCTGTTCTGCTTTCAGTACAACCTCTTCAAAATTAGAATCATTAACTGCTATAGCCATAGTTTTATCTTTTAAAAGTTGGTATTCATTATTAACACCGCGAAGTTACAATATTTTTATTGTATACGAAGTATATCTATGATAATAGAACGTTAAAATTTCTTTTTTATCCTCCCCCACAAGGATGGTTTTAAGAGGTTCCATTGATTTTCATCCGAATCGCTTCGTTGTTGTCGAAGTATTCATACAGTTCACGGGAGCGTTTGATTTTACAGGTGCGAGAGAACATTTTGACATTATTTCCCTGTCGGTCAAAAAGCATAAAATTAAGGGGAATATCGCTTTGTTGTTCCTGCGGATCTTCCATATTCTCTGATGTTTTTTGTGATTTTGACGTTATTTTTTTCCGATTTTCTTTATACGCCTCACTGTTTATATCAGTGACGAAAAGGTCATATATTTCAGATACAATATCCGAGGTCAGTTTCTCAATATCTACTTGCAAGGTGACGGAATGGATCACATCTTTTGCAAAATCATCCAACAAACCCATTTTTTGGATGGTGAAAGCAAGTTCGTTGTCTTCTTTCCCCCATTTCGGTTGTATCTTTCCTTTTACGTAAACGGCTGTTTCAAGGATAAAATATTGATGGTTGTTGGCATAGTCTTTTCCGAAGAATGCCAGTTCGTAAGTGCCCCCAAAATCTTCAATGGTCAGGATGCCAAAATCTTTTCCTGTTTTCGTCTTTCCTTCCCGCATAGCGGAAATAATGCCCGCAATGGTCACTTCCTTTCCTTTCAGGTTTTCGAGATTGGAGTTGATTTCCTCGACAGGCGTACAAAGCAGTCGCATTTCCAATTTGTAGCGATCCAAGGGATGAGAAGTCAGATAAATACCGATCAGTTCTTTTTCTTTTTTTGATTTTTCATAATCGTGCCAAGGTTCGCAGTCGGGGATGGGGGGTTTGCTGACTTCAAAGCCTTCCTCATCATCGAATAGCGTGGCTTGCATACTGTTGCTATCCTGCTGGTTTTTCTGTCCGTAATTGATGAGCGTATCTAAGATGGTGGTTGTGGCATCAATCAGATGCAGGAATTGAGCCCGATGGTAACCGAAGCTATCTAATCCCCCCGCTATCACCAGATTCTCTAATGTTTTTTTATTGACCGATCTGTAATCAATGCGCTCAAAGAAATCGTATACATCTTTATAGGGACCTTTTTCCTCCCGTTCTTTGATGATTTGCTCTACTGCCCCCTCACCTACTCCTTTGATAGCAGCCATCCCAAAGCGAATGTCCCCGTGGCTATTAACGGTGAAGTCGTTGTAGGATTCATTGACATCCGGCGCAAGAACGTTTAATCCCATCCGCTTGCATTCGTCCATAAAGACGGTCACTTTTTCAATTTGCGACAGGTTGTTGCTTAAGTTAGCCGCCATAAATTCAGCCGGATAGTGTGCTTTTAAGAAGCCGGTCTGATAGGCGATGTAGGCATAGCAAACGGAATGTGATTTATTGAAAGCGTAGGAAGCAAATGCTTCCCAGTCTCCCCATATTTTATTGACTAATTCATCAATATTTTTACCTTTTTCTTTTGCTCCTTTCACAAATTCAGGGTTGTTCCGACAGCCTTCGAGGAATTGTGTTTTTAAGGCATTCATCGTATCAATCTGTTTTTTACCCATTGCTTTTCGCAGGGTGTCGGACATTCCACGTGTGAAATTTCCCAAAGCTCTGGATTGTAACATTACCTGTTCCTGATAAACGGTGATGCCATAGGTGTCTTTCAGATAAGGCTCCATCATCGGATGGTCGTATTCAATTTCCTCTTCTCCGTGTTTTCGGCGGATAAATGATGGGATGTATTCCATCGGTCCGGGACGGTATAAGGCATTCATCGCCACTAAATCTTCAAAACGGTTGGGCTGTAATGCCCGGAGGTGTTTTTTCATTCCGGGCGACTCGAATTGGAACAAGCCGGTGGTGTCGCCCCGCGAAAAGAGTTCGAAGGTTTCGGGATCATCCAAAGGAATTTTATCTTCGTCTACGATTAGGTGTTTGGATATTTTGATATTTTCCAGACACGTTTTGATGATAGACAGGGTACGCAAACCGAGGAAGTCCATTTTGATCAATCCGATCGGCTCGACGAAATGTCCATCGTATTGTGTGGTCATTAGGCTTTCACCTTCCGTCGGCATAATGGGAATATGGTCGGTTAAAGGATCCCGACTGATTAATATTCCACAGGCGTGTACTCCTGTTTGACGGATAGATCCTTCCAGTATTTCAGCCAATTGAATGGTTTTTGAGATCAAGGGATTGGAGGATTTTTTTTCTTTTTCGAGATCCGGATTTTCTTTGTACGCCTTTTTTAAGGTCATTTTAGGAGCTTCCGGCACCATCTTAGCCAAACGATTGGCTTCGGATAGTTCCAATTTTAGCACACGCGCAACGTCCTTGATCGCCATTTTAGCTGCCATACTGCCAAAGGTAACGATGTGTGATACTTTGTCGGCACCATATTTTTGTGTCACCCATTCTAATACCCGTTGACGTCCGTCATCATCAAAATCCACATCAATATCAGGAAGAGAGATACGGTCGGGGTTCAGGAAACGTTCAAAGAGCAGATCATATTTAACCGGGTCAATGTTGGTGATGCCTAAGCTATAAGCAACAGCACTTCCGGCGGCAGATCCACGTCCCGGTCCCACAATGACTCCCATTTCACGAGCCGCTCGAATAAAATCCTGCACAATGAGAAAATAGCCGGGAAAACCCATCGTTTTCATAATGTGCAGCTCGAAAATCAGACGTTCCATAATTTCCGGAGGGATGTTTTCACCATATCGTTTGACCGCACCCTTCATTGCTAATTCTCTCAAATAATCGGCTTCCAGCTTAATTCGGCAGATTTTATCGTATCCTCCCAGTTTTTTCACTTTTTTCAAAGCCTCTTCTTCACTCATCACCACTTCGCCTTTTTCATTGCGGGTAAACTCGTTGAAGAGGTCTTCATCTGTATATTTTTGACGATATTCTTCCACCGTACCTATTTCAACGGGGATCGGAAATACCGGCATAATCGGGTCGGAATCAAGTTTGTATTCTTCGACTTTATCAGCCACTTCTTGTGTGTTTTCGATCACCTGAGGCATATCGCTGAATAGTTCAAGCATTTCGGCTGTCGTTTTAAACCATTCCTGACGGGTGTAACGCATCCTGTTTGGGTCGTCGATGTCCTTCCGGGTATTTAGGCAGATTAAAAGGTCGTGGGCTTCGGCATCTTCTGCATTTAAGAAATGTACGTCGTTAGTAGCGATGACTTTGATTCCGAATTTTTTCCCAATACGTATTATTTCTTTATTACACCGCTGTTGGTTGTCGTAGATCTCCATCCGTTGTTTGGGATCTTCAGCCGGATGACGCATCACTTCAAGGTAATAATCATCGCCAAAGATATTTTGATACCATTGGGCAGCAGTTTCCGCCCCGACAATATCGCCCGCCATAATTTTTTGTGAGATTTCTCCTCCCAGACAAGCAGATGAGATGATCAATCCTTCGTGGTATTTTTCAAGCAGAGTTTTATCAATACGCGGACGGTAGTAGAAGCCATCGACAAATGCGGCGGAACAGAGTTTTACTAAATTCAGGTAGCCTTGTAAGTTTTTTGCTACTATAATAAGGTGTTCTCCTGATCGGTCAATCGGTTTTTCTTTGTTAGCCAAAGATACCCTTGCCACGTACGCTTCACATCCCAATATTGGTTTGATGCCTTTTTTACGGCATAAATCATAGAACAATTTAATACCGAACATATTGCCGTGATCGGTCAACGACAGGGCTGTCATTCCATCGGCAACGGCTTTATCGATCAATCCGGGAATACTGGCAGCTCCATCAAGGATGGAGTATTGAGAATGGACGTGAAAGTGAGTGAATTTCATTTTTTATCTCTTAAAATAGTTTCTTGGATGACACGTGGGAAATGTTGATATTCCAATTCGTGCACTTTGGCAGCTAATGTATCCGGCGTATCCCCCGACACCACCGGACATTTTGCCTGAAAAATAGTTGTTCCCTCGTCGTAATGCTGATTGACATAGTGGATCGTGATGCCGCTTTCTTTTTCTCCCGCAGCAATGACCGCATCGTGTACGTGATGTCCGAACATTCCTTTTCCTCCATAAGCAGGAAGCAAGGCAGGGTGGATATTAATAATCCGATTAGGGTAGGCGCGAGTGATGCAGTCAGGCATCAACCACAAGAATCCTGCTAATATGATGTAATCAATGCCCTGTTGTTTCAACTGTTTCAGTATGTTATCCGGATTGCGCATTTCTTCGCGATTGAAAAGATAGGTGGGTAAATCGTATTTTTTTGCCCGTTCCAACACATAGGCTCCCGGAACGTTGCAAAAGATGGAATTTACGCAGATTTCAGGATTTTTAGCAAAAAAACAAATGATGTTTTCAGCGTTAGAACCTGATCCTGAGGCAAATATTGCTACTTTTTTCATATTGTAATCTATTAAAAATCAACGTGATAAAGGTAATAAAAGTTTATTGTTGGCAAAAAATTTTCCAGTGAAAAAAATAAACTCTAAATTTGCCCTCTGAATTTAGATAAGTGTGCCTATGATGGCGCAAAGAGTGTAAAATTAAAAAGAATGTCTAATTAAAATTTAAAGTTATGTCTGACATTACTGAAAGAGTACAACGGATTATTGAAGAAAAATTAGGAGTGGATGCATCAGAAGTGAAACCGGAAGCTACCTTTACAAACGATCTTGGTGCTGACTCATTGGATACTGTAGAGTTGATTATGGAGTTAGAAAAAGAATTTAACATTACAATTCCTGACGATCAGGCAGAGAAGATTGTTACTGTAGGTGATGCTATCTCTTATGTAGAAGCAAACGCAAAGTAATTTAATATCATTTCTATGAATCAGAAACGAGTAGTAATAACAGGCCTTGGAACGATCAATCCTCTGGGGCATAACGTGCCTGAGTTTTGGGACAATTTATTAAAAGGCGTCAGTGGCGCTGGTCCTATTACTCGTTTCGATGCATCAAAATTCCGCACTCAGTTTGCCTGTGAAATAAAAAATTATGAACCTACCGAATATTTCGATAGGAAAGAAGTTCGTAAAATGGATCTTTATACTCAATTCGGCATTATTGCTGCAAGAGAGGCTATTAAAGATTCAGGAATGGACTTGGAACAGGAAAACAAGAAGCGGATCGGTGTGATTTGGGGGGCAGGAATAGGCGGTTTACAGACTTTCTTTGAAGAATGTAATGATTTTTCAAAGGGAGACGGCACTCCGCGATTTAACCCTTTCTTTATACCTAAAATGATTGCCAATATGTGCGGAGCTATGATTGCCATTGAGAACGGACTGAAAGGTCCGAATCATACGACAGTCTCAGCCTGTGCATCATCGGCTCACGCGATTGTTGATGCATTGAATTTAATTCGTTTAGGAAAAGCTGATGTTATTGTTGCCGGAGGTTCTGAAGCCGCTGTCAGCGTTCCCGGTGTAGGAGGCTTTAATTCGATGAAAGCCCTTTCCACCCGTAATGATGACCCTCAAACGGCATCGCGTCCTTTTGATGCGGACAGAGATGGTTTTGTGATTGGAGAAGGTGGTGCCAGTCTGATTCTTGAAGAGTATGAACACGCAAAAAACAGAGGTGCCCGGATTTACGCAGAAGTAGCCGGAGGTGCCGGAAATTGCGATGCTTACCACATGACTGCTCCCAATCCTGAAGGAGCACACGATGTTATGTTGGAAGCTCTTGAAGATGCAGAAATGAGTACTACTGATGTTGATTACATTAACGTTCACGGAACTTCTACCGGCTTGGGTGATATTTCTGAGCCGACAGCCATTCTGAAAGTATTCGGTGATCACGCTTACAAATTAAACATCAGTTCTACGAAATCGATGACCGGTCACTTGTTAGGTGCTGCCGGAGCGATTGAAGTAATTGCTTGTGCCTTAGCCGTACAGAATAACATTATTCCTCCAACAATCAATTTTCATTCTCTGGATCCGGAACTTGATCCGAAGTTAAATTTTACATTTAACAAGGCTCAAAAGCGGACGGTGAATGTTGCCATTAGTAATACTTTTGGCTTTGGTGGGCATAATGCTTGTGTAGTAATCAAAAAATAATCACATACTAAATATTTTAGGGCTGTGGTTAGACAAATCATTCAATCCATAAGACTCTACCTGCATCGTAACGGGAAGTTTTATGGATTGTCTATTTCTCAAATTGGTTTTGTCCCCCATAACAAAGGACTATATCGGTTAGCTTTGTTGCATAAATCTGCTTCTAAGATAACCTCTAAGGGAGTTGTGCTCAATTATGAGCGATTGGAATTTCTGGGAGATGCCATATTAGGTGCTATTGTAGCCGAGTTACTTTACAAATTCTTTCCAAACAAAGATGAGGGCTTCCTGACGCGCGTACGCTCGAAAGTTGTCAGCCGCGAGTCGTTGAATGAGTTGGCGATCAATATAGGCTTAAACAAAGCCGTAGTGGCCAAATCGGATATATCTCACAACAAACACGTCTATGGTGATGTTTTTGAAGCCTTTATCGGTGCAATGTTTTTGGATCAAGGTTTCGTCCATACTAAACATTTTATCGAAAAATTTATTTTCCCCAATTTCTTTAACATTAAAGATTTGGTTTCTATCGACACCAATTATAAAAGCCGCCTGATTGAATGGAGCCAAAAAAATAAAGTGGAAGTAAAACTTCATACCGAAGATACCGGTCGGGGACGACGGAATAAATTCTGTTGCATAATCAAGTTTCCAGAAGGAGAAAAAGGACGGGGATATGGTAGTTGTAAAAAAGAAGCGGAGCAGGACGCTGCGCAAAAAGTAATTGCTATTCTTACCGAGGGAACAATCAAAGATATAGAAATTTAAAAACTTACGATCTACGATCAACCGCTTGGCTTTCGCAAATCGTAAGTATAAAGTGTAGATTCATCCCCGATGGGATGCTTTGTGCATTTCCCTTATTTCAGGGTATGAATATTCAGTAAGAAATCTATATGAAGAATTATTTAACTCTTTCTATATAAGAACCGTCCTCTGTTGAGATACGGATTTTTTCACCCATTTCGATGAACAGAGGAACCATCACACGGGCACCGGTACTTACTTCTGCTGCTTTCAAAGCGGTTGAAGAAGCAGTGTCTCCTTTCAGCCCCGGCTCTGTATAAGTCACTTCAAGAACAACACTGGGCAGCAATTCAACATACAATGGCGTTTCTGTGTCTGCGTGTACCACCATTTCAACAGGATCACCCTCTTGCAAGAATTGTGGCGCATTGATCAAGTCAGCCGAAATATTTATTTGCTCGAAAGTTTCGGTATGCATCATAATGTAATCTTCCCCTTCTTTGTATAGAAATTGGTAGGGACGTCTTTCGATTCTTGCCGTATCAATTTTAAGACCGGCTGTAAATGTATTCTCCAACATACGACCGGTTTTTACGTTTCTCATTTTTGTTCTTACGAAAGCGGGACCTTTTCCCGGTTTAACGTGTTGAAACTGTACGATTGTATATAAATCGTCTTTAAACACGATACATAATCCATTGCGGAAGTCTGCTGTTGTTGCCATTTATTTTGTGATTTTTAAATTTGTATTTTCTTTGAGGCTGTAAAGATAGAAAAAACAGATCAAAGCGCCAAAAGAATTAATTATGGATGTCAGTAAGAGAAGTTTATATCAACTTAAAATGTAGAGTTAGTTTCTTCTGCCGAATTGATGCCGGTAGCTATTTCCGGAATAATTCCTTTCCGAATATAAACGTTACGGGCATATTTACGCACCAAGGGACGGTAATATTCAAATACCAAAGCACCGGCAATACAAAATAATCCAGAGAGAAATATAATTGCCGGAAGTCCTATATAATTTTCGAGGGCACCAAGGACCATACTCCCCACCGGTGCAATGCCGGTAAAGGTCATTGCCAAATAGCCCATCACCCGTCCTCTCTTGTCTTCATCAGAAAGAGTTTGGAGCAAAGTGTTAATGGAAGCAACCGTAGCAATAATAGCAAATCCTGCCGGAATGCAAACAAGAGCTGCCGCCCAAGGAATTTTCAAAAAAGATATGCCGGCTAAGCTAAAGCCCAATAGAACTCCGGAAATAGTGACTACTTTCCCCAGTCCCAGTACACTTTTTCGAGCAGCCAAGTAGATCGCAGCACCGAAAGAACCGATGCCGATGCAAGACAGCAAAGCTCCCAACATTTCGCTTTCTCCAAGCAATATATCTTTGACATAAGCCGGAATGAAGGTCATTAAAGGTAAACCGAAAAAACTAATGACACTCATCAGGAGTAATAAAGCCCGGATTGGAATATTTCCGGCAACATAGGTGAATCCTTCCCGAATATCCATTAGCATATTTTGGTGATTTTTATGCGGAATGAAAGGTTTCAGTTGCATCAGGAAGAGAACAACAATCACCCCCAGAAAGCTGATACCATTAATCAGAAAACAAATACCTTCGCCAAAAAGACCGATCAAGATACCACCAACCGCCGGACCAATCAAGCGCGAGCCATTAATGACGGCAGAATTAAGGGCAATTGCATTACTAAGGTTTTCTTTCGAGACTAAACTGGGATAAAAAGCCTGTCGCGTAGGGTTGTCGAGGGCATTAATGCAACCGATCATCAAACTAAGCACCATAATGTGCCATACTTCTATCAGACCTGTGAGCGTGAGCAAAGCCATCACTAATGCCTGAATCATAGAGAGGCTTTGCGTGAGCAGTAATATTTTGCGCCGATCAAAGCGATCAACGAATACGCTCATAAAAGGTGTAACAATCAGGATGGGAATTTGCGCCATAAAAGTAACTGTGGCTAAAAGAAAGACAGAGCCGGTGAGTTCGTAAACCAACCAACTCATTGCGATTTGCTGCATCCACGTACCAATTAGCGAAACACACATCCCACTAAAATACAAGCGAAAATTCCGTGTTTTCAACGATACTAAAATATGTGAAAACGCCTGCAAGTTATTGGGCAATAACTCACGCAAATTCTGAAATAATCCTTTTCCCTCGTTCAATTTCTCTAAAGTATAATAAACAACCGTTTCATCATCATCCGTAACAACTTTCTTCAGTCAATGACGTATTTTATGGTGCAAAGATACAGAAACAAGACTTTTCTATTTGATTTGCACGTTAATTTTTGTTTTTATACTTTTATGCCCGCTTATCGGCTCATCTACTTATTAAATATTTCTGCTAATAACTATATTTTAAACAAAGTACGATGAATGGGGGGTTACTTAATAACATTTACTGTATGAAGAAGAATTTATTGGTATTATTCTTTTGTTTTCAAAGCTTATTTTTTATACCGGCAACAGCTCAGGAATATGTACGGGGAATCAAACCGGGTGATTTCGAGTGGAAGCTCATCGGACGAGTGTTTTTTGATGGCGGATATTTCTTCGGCGATTCAACATCATTGGGAAATAGTTTTCAGGTAAACGATATACGTTTGGGTACTCAAATCCATTTTTTGGATGATTGGGAAGCAAAGATCGAATTAGGCTATGGTGACAGCAAAGTTTCTTTAAAAGATGTTTACCTTAGTTATAAGACAGGTGCCCACGTTTTCAAATTAGGACATCAATACGAACCATTCGGCTATTCGCGTGTCGGTACGGCAAACTATCGTTTTATGACGAATGCACCATCAGAAAAAGCATTGGGGAATAAACGAAAGTTGGGAATCACTTACTGTTATAACCGCACGTGGCTTAATGTGATGACAGGTGTATTCAGTGAGGGAGAGATTGAGAAATCAAAACCCCTTGATCAGGGTTATTCACTGGCAGGTAAAATCATCGGACGCCCTCTGATGGGGGATCGGAAACTGATACATATCGGTATTGCGCCAAAATTCATTAGTGGCAGCAAAGAAGTCAATTTGAGCGCAGGTATACCGACTGATCTATTAGCAAGCGATAAAAATGCTTTCGTAAAAGCAAACGTGGGACAAATCATCAACCAATGGAAATTGGATATGGAAATCATCCTATTGTATCATAAATGGTATTTTCAGGGACAATATTTTCAAGTGTACCTAAATCGTTTCGGAGTATCCAATTATAAAGTAGGAGGAGGCTATGCTCAGGCGGGCTACTTGATACTCGGAGAAAAACACAATTACAATCCCGCGACTGGAATGATCGGGAATCCGGCACCCAAAAGTCTTGAAGTACTTTTCCGTTACGATCGGGTAGACCTGAATAATGTAGGCATTCAAGGAGGAAGAATGTCGGATTTTTCTTTGGGTATGAATTATTTTATCAACAAATATGTGGCTGCCAAAATCAACTATACTTATTTGACCGTCGGGCATCACGCCCCCGGAGGTGATGATGATTTTGGATTATTGCAAGCTCGGGTGCAATTCTCATTTTAGAAACGGATCATCTAACGTTGTGTAGAATCTTATTTTTTCCTACAAAATTTTTAAATACACCTACAAAAACTGACGCTTTGTTTAATTATTTCAAATAAACAAAGCGTCAGTTTTTGTGTTAGTTTTAAATATCCAGCACAAAATATTCAA
>JAVXFZ010000033.1:0-28531 GCA_036657595.1 Odoribacter sp.
CTAAATAACTCTATCCACAGGAGACGACACAAAAAAAAGAGCACCCGATAAAGGTGCTCTTTTTTATAGTTCGGGAATAGTTACTTTGCGTAACTGATCGCACGTGTTTCACGGATCACCGTCACTTTCACTTGTCCCGGATAGGTCATTTCGTCCTGAATCCGTTTAGCAATGTCGAAAGAGATCTTCTCTGCTTCTCCGTCCGTAATCTTTTCACTACCTACGACAACACGTAATTCGCGTCCTGCCTGTATAGCGTATGTTTTAACCACCCCATTATAAGAAAGAGCCAAATCCTCCATATCTTTCAGTCGTTTGATATACGATTCAACCACTTCGCGACGGGCTCCCGGACGCGCGCCTGAAATAGCATCGCAAGCCTGCACAATCGGAGCAATCAGCGTAGTCATTTCGATTTCCTCGTGGTGAGCACCAATGGCGTTGCAAATATCCGGTTTTTCTTTATACCTTTCGGCTAATTGCATACCTAAGATTGCGTGTGGTAATTCCGGCTCATCGTCAGGCACTTTACCAATATCGTGGAGCAATCCGGCACGTTTCGCTTTTTTCACGTTCAATCCTAATTCTGCTGCCATAATAGCGCACAGATTGGCGGTTTCACGAGCGTGCTGCAACAAATTCTGACCATAAGAAGAACGGTATTTCATTTTACCGATCAAACGGATCAATTCCGGATGCAAACCGTGTACGCCTAAGTCAATCGTCGTGCGCTTACCGGTTTCTATAATTTCTTCTTCAATCTGTTTCTTCACTTTATTCACCACCTCTTCAATACGTGCCGGGTGAATACGTCCGTCCGTCACCAACTGGTGAAGAGAAAGACGGGCAATTTCACGTCTGACCGGATCAAATCCGGAAAGGACAATCGCTTCAGGGGTATCGTCAACAATGATCTCAATACCCGTAGCTGCTTCCAGCGCGCGAATATTACGACCTTCTCGTCCGATAATTCGACCCTTGATTTCATCTGAATCAATGTGAAAAATAGATACGGCATTTTCCGTGGCTGTTTCGGTGGCTACGCGTTGGATCGTTTTAATCACAATCTTTTTCGCCTCCATATTGGCAGTCATCTTGGCTTCCTCCATAATCTCATTCACATAAGATATTGCCTCTGTTTCTGCTTCTTCTTTCAGTGAATTGATTAACTTCTCTTTCGCCTGCTCGCCCGACATTCCGGAAATGGCTTCCAATTGTTCAATCTGTTGCTTCTTCACCTTATCCAGCTCAACCGTTTTCTTTTCAATCAATTCTTTTTGAACGTCAATACTGCTCTGCTGCGTTTGAATTTCTTTACTTTTACGTTGTATATCTTCCAATTTCCGTGAAACATCAGCCTCCTGCTGTTTCAGTTTGGTTTCAGCCATCAGTAATTTATTATTTCTCACGGCAGCTTGCTTCTCTTGCTCGGTCTTGATCTGTAAAAATCGTTCTTTTGCCTGAAGAATTTTATCTTTTTTGATCACTTCTGCTTCCGCCTCCGCTTCTTTGATAATATTCTGGGCTCTGTATTTCATAGCCATTCGTATGGCGATCCAGCCAATCAATCCACCAACGATCAAAGCCAATGGGATTGCGATTATTGTAAATGTCATATTTCTGTGATTAATTTAATTTATTATATATGAATATTAAAAAAATTCGTTTCTATTGGGGAAAAAAGATACCTTTTCAAGTGTTCGGATCATTTCAATCCGTTCTCTTTTCCGATGCTTCTTTTATGGGATAAAGGCATAAAAAAACCCGCACTATTTCTTTTTAATAAAACCCCAGAATAACATGGGTAGAGCTGCCATTTGATTCAAACGTCCACTGTCCCGAAGGAACTCCGAAGAGTTGAGGCCTGTCTTGTGCAAATATAAGCGTACGCTCTAATTGTTTAAGTGTTGAGTTTTTCGCTTAAAATCGAAATAATGCGGGAATATCTATATTCAAAGAACTCTTAAAATAGCTTACTCTTTGATGAAGTCATCAAGTTTTAAATTAATTTGCTCTATTTCATCAAACTTCTGTTCCTGTTGCAGCATTTTAATGGTGTGCAACAACGAAACATAAGCCAAAAAATAGAAAGGCTCCGGCTCCGAATTACCGGCTTTATATTTTAAAACGCGCTCATTAATTTCTTTCGCTGCTTTCCGAATCACCTCTTCATCCGCTGCTGTGATGTTCAGGTTTAATGGTATATCGGCAATAGTTAGGTTAATGTTACGTTTCTCAGACATAATTAATTATTCAAAAGAGCAATACATTTGTCAATTTCCCGCACCAATTGGTTGATACGCATTTTCGCTTCATAACTTCCGTCTCCTCCTGAAATTGCGCTTGCCACCTTGGTTGTTTTTAATTTTTCATTCAAATCCCTGTTCTCTCTTTTAACACCTTCCAGCTCTGTTTGCAAAACCTCAATTTTGCCTTCCAGATCTTTATTTTGTTCCAGAGAGGATATATATAATTTTATTAGTTTATCTATTTTAAAACTCAGCTCGTTAATAACGGCATCGTGTTTTGCTGCCATAACTTAATCTTTTCCTGACAAAGATAGAATTTATTCTTTAAATTATCAAGAGTGTTGATATATTTGCAGTGGAAAAAATTGTTATTTTTTTAAAAGGAGAAAAAAGGGTAAAGGGTGTTTTATCGCTTGTATGCTATCTAATTATTTGGTTTTTACGAGATTAAATGCATCTAAACAACGAGTGATAACGCCTGCCGACCGGTCCATTGGAGAAAATAGAAATTTCGAAAAATGACGAATAATACCCCGAAAAAGAAGTGTTTACTTTAAATATATAACCTATTACAGGATCATATCGTTTTAAAATTATGGAAAAGAAAATAGAAGAATTACTGAAATCCGGACATCAGGCAGAAGCGATTGGCTGTCTGGAAGAATATATACAACAAAATGCGACAGACGAGGAGTGTTTGCTCCAATTGGGCGAATTGTTGTATGCAGAGGGAAAAATGACAGAGGCATTGAACAAATTTAATGCAGTGATTCGCTTGAATCCGAAAAATCGGAAAGCGGAAAATTATTCATTGATGATTCGGAATATTTTGGGATATTATTGCAAAGACTTGTTGAATCCTTAGAAACTCCTCTATGCTTTAGAGAAAAGATCCTTCCGTTTATACCTTATTATTACTATGGCATAAATACGGCAATTATATCGTAAAATGGATGTTTAAAGCATAGAAACAGCTCGTTCAATGCTTTTCGTTGCGCTTTATAGTGGCTTTAGATGCACATTACAAGCATTTTATGCAGGCGAAGAGGAGGCGGTGAGAAGATGGCGTTAGGGTCATTAATCAAAGAAAAAGAGAGGGAATCACAGGAAAAGGGAAGCGGCAAAATCTCCCATCTGTTTTTTTCTTTGATTTTTTCACCTTTTAGTTTTTAGTTTTTAGTTTTTACTTTATCTTTGCCGTCTAATTTCGAATAAGTTTAACGCATTAAAAATCAATCCACTTTGAAAGGGGGTGCTTGTTACTAAAGCGAGCGATGCTTGTTTTAGAATGAAAAATGGAAGATAAAATCCGATAAAGTGATCGTAAAAGACGAATAAGTTCGCCTGATAAGTCCCACTGAAGGATATAAATGTCAGCGATGCTGACTCGAAAGTGAAAAATGATCGTATATAAATAGGTAGTGAACACTGCGTAGTTATGTATAGATATTTTAATGCGTATTTGAGTAAAAGAATAGAAATTTTAAAAAAATAAGAAATTATGATTATTGTACCTTTAAAAGAAGGCGAAAATATTGAGAGAGCCTTAAAAAAATTCAAGAGAAAATTCGAGAAAACCGGTGTTGTGAAAGAATTAAGAGATCGTCAGGCTTTCACGAAACCTTCTATTCGTAATCGGGCACAGCGCATCAAAGCTGCTTACAAGCAGACTTTACAAGAAGCGGAAGAATAATTTTTATCTCCGATGTTTGTTTTTCTCGGAGAAAAAAGTTATATTGGGTTCGTTTTAGAGTAGTAAATATGGAAATTGATTCATACCTGTGTTATCTTAAAAATATAAAGCGGTATTCATCGCATACACTTTGGGCTTATGCAGTGGATTTGAATCAATTTATTGAGTTCTGTGAAAAAGTTGAGTTAGTTCACGAATGGTCGGAAATAACATCAGGGATGATTCGACGCTTTGAGGTGGGGCTGATGTCCGGAAAGTTGATGTTTGGTTACGACGAAAGAGAAAAAAATCCGAAGCCGATGACAGCAAAAACGGTCCGGCGGAAATTGAGTTCTCTGCGTTCCTTCTTCCGTTATCAAATGCGGGAAGGAATCTTAGTCGATGATCCGACGGAGGTGGTGATTGCACCAAAAATAGGGAAGCGATTGCCTGTTTTTGTTCCGGACTACCAGATGGATGAATTGTTGGACGATAAAATGTCCGACTATGATTCTTTTGGAGAGTTGCGGGATTTGATGGTGATGATGATGGCTTATTACACCGGTATGAGGCGTTCGGAGTTAGTCGGTCTGAAGTTAGAGGATTTGGATTTGAGCGCGAAAGTGATCCGAATCACCGGTAAAGGAGATAAACAACGTATTGTCCCGATGCTGGATGATTTAGTGGAGGAGGTAACTGTTTATCTGGATGCCAGAGCGGAGAATATAAAAGGGAAACATTCCTTTTTTTTCATCACGGACGGCGGCGTTCCTGCCAATGAAAAATATATTTACAGGCACGTCAAAAAAAGTCTGGAAGCAGTGACAACCTTATCTAAACGCAGTCCTCACATTCTACGTCATTCGTTTGCGACAGCTTTGCTAAATAACGGTGCTTGTATCGAAGCGATCCGTGAACTACTGGGACATTCAGGGTTAGCGGCGACGCAGGTCTATACACATAATTCTTTTGAGAGTTTGAAACGGGTTTATAACCAGGCTCATCCACGGGCTTAAAAAGAAAGGAGAAAATAGAATGAACATTAAAATTAATCCGGTCGGTTTTTCTGCAAGTGCACAATTAGAGGAGTTTATCCAGAAAAAATTAGAAAAATTGGATAAATATCACGATGCCATCATTGGTATTGAAGTGACGTTGAAATTGGAAAAAGACGACAAGCTTGAAAATAAGGTGGTGGAAGTAAATGTCAACATCAAAGGGCAGGAAGTTTTTGCTAAAAAGAATGCCAAGAAATTTGAAGAGTCCATCGATGAACTATATGATGTGTTGAAACGTCAGTTAGTGAAAATCAAAGAGAAAGAAAGAGAGTGCTGAGAAAGTGAAAGGCTTTAGATAAAAAGTCGGAAACAAAAGCGATAAGTTTGGAACAGTTTGTTAGTAGATTCATCTCTAAAACGCTAAACTACAAACTTTGAATAAAATAATTTTGCGAGACAGAATTATTTGCTTATATTTGCACGCTCAATAAAAGGGGGTAGAGAATGCTTACAACAAGTAAACGTTTGATAACCTGAAGTTTAGTAGAGTTTTAAGAGTTATTTGAGATAAATTGTTTAATAATAAAAAGTTTATAAGTCATGGCTAAAGAAAAGTTTGACAGATCAAAACCACACGTAAATATTGGTACTATCGGTCACGTTGACCACGGTAAAACTACTTTGACAGCTGCAATTACTACAGTATTGGCAAAGAAAGGTCTTTCTGAAATGAAATCATTCGATCAGATTGATAACGCTCCGGAAGAAAAAGAAAGAGGTATTACCATTAATACTTCACACGTTGAGTATTCAACAGCAAATCGCCATTATGCACACGTTGACTGTCCGGGCCATGCTGACTATGTGAAGAATATGGTTACTGGTGCTGCCCAAATGGACGGTGCAATTCTTGTTTGTGCTGCTACTGATGGTCCGATGCCTCAGACTCGTGAACACATCCTTTTAGCTCGTCAGGTAAACGTACCGAAAGTCGTTGTATTCCTGAATAAAGTGGATATGGTTGATGATCCTGAAATGTTGGAATTGGTAGAAATGGAAGTTCGCGAATTGTTGTCTTTCTATCAATATGACGGAGATAATACTCCTGTTATTTTAGGTTCTGCATTAGGCGCATTGAACGGTGAGGCTAAATGGGAAGATAAAGTAATGGAATTGATGGATGCAGTTGATACTTGGATTCCACTTCCTCCGCGTGAAAACGAAAAACCATTCTTGATGCCGGTTGAGGACGTATTCTCAATCACTGGTCGTGGAACAGTTGCTACGGGACGTATCGAAACAGGTATTGTTCACGTTGGTGATGAAATCGAAATGATCGGTTTGGGTGCTGATGGCAAGAAAACCGTTTGTACGGGTGTAGAAATGTTCCGTAAACTTCTGGATCAAGGTGAAGCCGGTGATAACGTAGGTTTATTGCTGCGTGGTGTTGATAAAGAAGATGTGAAACGTGGTATGGTATTGGCTAAACCGGGTTCTGTGAAACCTCACAATAAATTTAAAGCTGAGGTGTATATCTTGAAGAAAGAAGAAGGCGGTCGTCATACTCCGTTCCATAATAAATACAGGCCTCAGTTCTATCTGCGTACGATGGACGTTACCGGTGAAATCACTTTGCCGGAAGGAACTGAAATGGTAATGCCGGGAGATAACGTAACAATTACAGTTGAATTGTTAGCTCCGGTAGCTTGCTCACTCGGTCTTCGCTTCGCAATTCGTGAAGGTGGTCGTACCGTAGGTGCTGGTCAGATTACTGAAATTTTATAATAATTGATATTCAGGTTGGTTGTGAAACAATCAACCTGATTTTACGGAAGTAGCTCAGTCGGTAGAGCACTGGTCTCCAAAACCAGGTGTCGGGGGTTCGAGCCCCTCCTTCCGTGCTAATAAAAAACACTTATTTCTTATGAATATTAAGAGTTATTTTGCAGACGTATATAACGAGTTAGTTAATAAAGTCTCCTGGCCATCTTGGCCTGAACTCCAGAGCAGTGCAACCATCGTGATGATAGCTTCCGTCATTATTGCAATGGGTATATTTGTGATGGACTTTTCGTTCAGGCATATTATGGATTTTATATATAGTATGTTATAATTAATCCTCAAATCTGACATGGCAGAAATTAAAAAAAGATGGTATGTACTTCGAGTGATCGGTGGGAAAGAGAAGAAGGTAAAAGAGTACATTGATAGTGAAATTGCCAGTTTAGGGCTACAGGATTACGTTTCACAGGTTTTGATACCTACTGAGAAGGTCTATCAGGTGCGTAATGGAAAAAAAGTGAGCAAAGAGCGAAATTTTTTTCCGGGATATGTAATGATAGAGGCTGCTCTTGTTGGTGAAGTTCCTCACATTCTTCGTGACATTACGAATGTCATCGGATTTTTGGGGGAAACCAAAGGAGGAGAACCGGTGCCGATGCGTCAAGCAGAGATTAACCGGATTTTAGGTACAGTGGATAAGCTTGCGGAACAACCAGAGGAGATAAACATACCTTATGTTGTTGGCGAATCCGTAAAAGTTACAGACGGACCGTTCAACAGTTTTACCGGCGTGATAGAGGAGGTGAATAACGACAAGAAGAGATTGAAAGTAATTGTCAAGATCTTTGGACGTAAGACACCCCTTGAATTGAGTTTTATGCAGGTAGAAAAAGAATAATTTAATTTTGGATTAAAAAATCATGGCAAAAGTAGTTGAAGCTCTTATCAAGCTACAGATTAAGGCTGGTGCCGCGAATCCTTCACCTCCAGTAGGTCCCGCATTAGGCTCAAAGGGAGTCAATATTATGGACTTCTGCAAGCAGTTTAATGCAAGGACTCAGGACTTGGCGGGTAAGATCATTCCGGTAATTATTCAGGTTTACGGTGATAAATCATTTGATTTTATTACTAAACAACCTCCTGTTGCAATACAGCTTTTGGAAGCAGCAAAAATTAAATCAGGTTCCGCTGAACCGAATCGCCTGAAAGTGGCTTCTCTGTCTTGGACAAAGGTGAGAGAGATTGCTGAAGGGAAGATGAGTGATTTAAATGCTTTTGAAGTGGAAAAAGCAATGAGTATGGTAGCTGGAACTGCCAGAAGTATGGGTATCACCGTTGATGGTGAGAAACCTTTTTAATGAATTTGTAATACTTCAAACGTAATGAGTAAACTGACAAAAAATAAGAAGTTAGCTTTAGAAAAGATCGAAGATGGTAGAATTTATACCATTGAAGAAGCTGCTCAACTTGTTAAAGAAATCACTTTTACCAAGTTTGATGCGTCAGTTGACATGGACGTTCGTCTGGGAGTAGACCCGCGTAAAGCCAATCAAATGGTACGTGGTGTTGTTACTTTGCCCCACGGAACCGGAAAAGAAGTTAGAGTGCTTGTACTTTGTACACCTGACAAGGTGGAAGAAGCAAAAGCCGCCGGAGCCGACTATGTTGGATTGGAAGAGTATATTGAAAAGTTGAAAGGCGGTTGGACCGACATCGACATCATTATTACAATGCCAGCCATTATGGGTAAAATTGGTGCTTTAGGACGAATTTTAGGTCCTCGTGGATTGATGCCAAACCCGAAGAGCGGTACTGTTACTATGGAAATTGGTAAAGCCGTTACTGAGGTTAAGCAGGGAAAGATTGATTTTAAAGTTGACAAATTTGGTATTGTACACACTTCTATCGGTAAAGTGAATTTTGATATGGAGAAGATCAAGGATAACGCTTGTGAATTTATGAACGTTATTCAAAAATTGAAACCTTCTTCTGCAAAAGGTACCTATGTGAAGAGTGTGTTCCTGTCAAGTACAATGAGTCCCGGTATTAAATTAGACCTTAAGTCATTACTTGATTAATTATTAACCTTTAAAGGACCATTTGTAGAATGAAAAGGGAAGAAAAACAAGTAATCATAGACAATTTAACCGAGCAGATCAAAGCATACAAACACCTGTATGTTAGCGACATTTCAGAAATGGATGCTGCTGCTACACAGGAGTTGCGTAAAGCGTGTTTCACCGCAGGGATCAAATTGATTCAAGTGAAAAACACCTTGTTGCGCGTTGCCCTTGATGGATTGGATACAGACTATAAAGAAATTTATGGTTCTTTAGCCGGATCAAGTGCAGTGATGTTATCTGAAACAGGAAATGCTCCTGCGAAATTGATTAAAGCATTTCGTAAGGGTCACGACAAACCTGTACTCAAGGCTGCTTTTGTGGAAGAATGTGCCTATGTGGGTGAGAATCAACTGGATAATCTTGTTTGCATTAAATCGAAAGAGGAATTGCTGGGAGATATTGTTCTGTTGTTACAATCACCGATGCAGAAGCTTATTTCTGCCCTGGAATCAGGGAAGAATACTATCGGCGGAGTGCTTAAAACTCTCGAAGATAGAGCATAATTATTATTATTATTATTTTTAGAATAAGAACATTTTAAATATTTATCGAAATGGCAGATTTGAAAAAACTTGCAGAAGAATTAGTAAACTTGACTGTAAAGGACGTAAAAGAGTTAGCTGACATCTTAAAAGACGAGTACGGAATTGAACCAGCTGCTGCTGCTGCTGTTGTAGCTGCTCCTGCTGCTGCCGGAGAAGGTGCTGCTGCTGCTGAACAAACTGAGTTCGACGTAATCCTGAAATCAGGTGGACAGTCTAAACTGGCCGTTGTTAAATTAGTGAAAGAGCTGACCGGTCTGGGACTGAAGGAAGCTAAAGAATTAGTTGACAAAGCACCGGCTCCTGTTAAAGAAAAAGTTTCTAAAGAAGAAGCTGCACAATTGAAAGCACAACTGGAAGAAGCTGGAGCTGAGGTTGAACTTAAATAAGTCATAGACCCCTATGGGTTTTGAGGTTTAGAGTCATTTTTGACTCTAAACCATTTTGTTGTTATTATTGTTTAGGTTCCAAAAAATTAATAGATGTCTTCAAATAATTCAAACAAAAGAATAAGTTTTGCCTCCACAAAAAATCAGTTGCAATATCCTGATTTTCTTGAAGTGCAATTAAAGTCTTTCAAGGACTTTTTTCAATTGGGTACGACGCCTGAAAACAGAAAAAACGAAGGCCTGTATACTGTTTTTAAGGAGAACTTCCCGATCACCGACACCCGGAACAATTTCGTTCTGGAATTTTTGGACTATTTTATTGATCCGCCCCGCTATACGATTGACGAATGTCTGGAGCAGGGATTGACGTTTGGTGCGCCGCTGAAGGCTAAACTGAAGTTATATTGTACTGATCCGGAACACGAGGATTTTGATACGGTGATAGAGGATGTATATTTAGGGAATGTTCCCTATATGACACCCAAAGGTACTTTTGTGATAAACGGTGCAGAGCGAGTGATTGTATCACAGTTGCACAGATCACCGGGTGTTTTCTTCGGTCAGAGTGTACACGCGAATGGTACGAAGTTGTATTCTGCCAGAATTATTCCTTTCAAAGGTTCGTGGATCGAGTTTGCAACAGACATTAATAATGTGATGTATGCTTACATTGATCGTAAGAAAAAGTTGCCGGTAACAACTTTGTTGCGTGCGATTGGTTTTGAAACGGATAAGGATATTCTTGAAATATTCGGGTTGGCAGATGAAATAAATGTTTCCAAATCGGGATTGAAAAAAGTCGTTGGCCGTCGGTTGGCTGCGCGTGTTTTGAAGACCTGGGTGGAAGATTTCGTAGACGAGGATACCGGTGAAGTGGTGTCTATTGAACGTAACGAGATCATTGTCGACCGTGAAACTGTTCTGGAAAATGAACACATTGACGCAATCGTCGATTCAGGTGCAAAGACGATTTTGCTGCATAAAGAGAAACAAAATTTGGCAGATTATGCCATTATTTATAATACATTACAGAAAGACCCGTGTAATTCGGAAAAAGAAGCTGTAATGCATATTTATAGACAGTTACGTAGTTCTGAACCACCAGATGAAGCGACTGCCCGTGATGTGATTGATAAGTTATTCTTCTCGGATAAGCGTTATGATTTAGGTGAGGTGGGACGTTACAAGTTGAATAAAAAGTTAGGATTGATTACTGATCCTGCTGTGAGAGTGTTGACGAAGGAGGATATGATTGAGATCATTAAATATCTGATTAAATTGCTGAATGCAAAGACGGATGTGGATGATATTGACCATTTGAGTAATCGTCGCGTGCGTACAGTGGGTGAACAATTGTATAATCAGTTTGGAGTGGGACTTGCCCGTATGTCAAGAACGATTCGGGAGCGTATGAATGTGCGCGATAATGAGGTGTTTACTCCTGTTGATTTGATTAATTCTAAGATTTTATCTTCTGTCATTAATTCTTTCTTTGGAACGAATGCTTTGTCGCAGTTTATGGATCAGACGAATCCGTTGGCTGAAATTACTCACAAACGCCGTATGTCCGCTCTTGGGCCGGGTGGTTTGTCGAGAGATCGTGCCGGATTTGAGGTTCGTGACGTTCACTATACACACTATGGTCGTCTTTGTCCGATTGAAACTCCTGAGGGTCCGAATATCGGGTTGATTTCTTCACTTTGTGTGTATGCAAAGATTAATAAACTTGGATTTATAGAAACTCCTTATCGAAAAGTGAACAACGCTGTTGTTGATCTTTCATTGGAGGGTATAAAATATCTTTCTGCGGAGGAAGAAGAAGGGCTAACAATTGCTCAAGCAAATGCGGAAGTAGCAGATGATGGTCATTTTGTAGAGAGAAGAGCTAAATCCCGTATGGATGGTGATTTCCCTGTTGAAGAGGTGGAGAAGATTGATTTGATTGACGTTGCGCCTAATCAGATTGCTTCTATTGCTGCTTCTTTGATTCCTTTTTTGGAACACGATGATGCCAACCGTGCATTGATGGGTTCTAATATGATGCGTCAGGCAGTGCCCATTATTAAGCCGCAGGCTCCTATTGTTGGAACCGGTTTGGAGGGTAATCTGATTAAGGATTCCAGAACACAGATTGTAGCGGAGGGAGCGGGTGTGATCGACTTTGTTGACGGACGTCGCATTGTGATTAAATATGATCAAACTGAGGAAGAACGTTTTGTGAGTTTTGATGGTGATACGAAAGAGTATTTACTGCCGAAATATAAACGGACGAACCAGAGTACGACGACTACATTGCGCCCGATCGTGAGAAAAGGAGAGCGCGTGGAAGCCGGTGAAATATTGACAGAAGGTTATTCTTCAGAAAATGGAGAGTTAGCTTTGGGACGAAACCTGAAAGTGGCATATATGCCGTGGAAGGGGTATAATTATGAGGATGCTATTGTAATCTCTGAGAATATCGTCCGTAATGATGTGTTTACTTCTGTACACGTTGATGAGTATTCGTTGGAAGTGCGTGAAACAAAACGTGGATTGGAAGAATTGACGGCTGATATACCGAATGTCAGTGAGGATGCAACGAAAGATTTGGATGAAAACGGTATTATTCGTATTGGTGCCCGTGTGAAACCGGGTGACATTATGATTGGTAAGATTACTCCGAAAGGAGAGTCTGATCCAAGTCCGGAGGAAAAATTGCTTCGCGCTATTTTCGGAGATAAGGCAGGTGATGTGAAAGATGCTTCGTTGAAGGCTTCACCTTCATTGAGCGGTGTGATTATTGATAAGAAATTGTTCCAGCGTATGGTGGGCGACCGTAAGTCTAAGGCTGCCGGTAAGACTATCTTGACTGAGATTGATGAGCAATTTGAACGTAATGTAGGCGATTTGACCGACTTGTTGATTGATAAGTTGTTTGAGTTAACGAATGGAAAGACTTCTCAGGGAGTGAAGAATTATTTGAACGAAGATATGATTCCGAAAGGGATTAAATTTACGTTGAAGACTTTACAAAATCTGAAGTATCTGGAGATTAACCCGAATAAATGGACGACCGATAAGCAGAAGAATGATATGATCCGTGACTTGTTGCACAATTTTGTGATTAAATACAAGAAGATCGAGGGTCAGATGAAGCGTAAGAAATATAATGCAACTGTGGGGGATGAATTACCTTCCGGTATTATCAAGATGGCGAAGGTTTACGTGGCTAAGAAGCGTAAATTGCAAATTGGTGATAAGATGGCGGGACGTCACGGTAATAAGGGTATTGTTTCACGTGTCGTAAGAGTGGAAGATATGCCTTTCTTGGCTGACGGAACTCCGGTTGATATTTGTTTGAATCCGCTGGGTGTACCTTCTCGTATGAACCTTGGACAGGTGTTTGAGGCTGTATTGGGATGGGCCGGTAAGGAATTGGGTCTGAAGTTTGCCACTCCTATTTTTGATGGAGCAACTTTGGATGATATCAATGCTTATACGGATAAAGCCGGTGTGCCAAGATATGGAACGACTTATTTGTATGACGGAGGAACAGGCGATCGTTTTGACCAACCTGCAACTGTCGGTATTACTTATATGTTGAAATTGGGGCACATGGTGGATGATAAGATGCACGCTCGTTCTATCGGACCGTATTCATTGATCACGCAGCAACCTCTGGGAGGTAAGGCTCAGTTCGGTGGACAGCGTTTTGGTGAGATGGAGGTTTGGGCATTGGAAGCATTCGGTGCTGCCCACGTTTTGCAGGAAATTTTGACCGTGAAGTCGGATGACGTAATGGGTCGTACGAAAACATACGAGCATATCGTAAAAGGAGAGCCTATGCCTACACCGGGTCTACCGGAATCGTTCAACGTGTTGTTGCACGAACTGAGAGGACTTGGATTGAGCATAAACTTGATATAAATATCAAAGGTGAAGAATCAAAAGTGAAAGATGTAAAATGATGAGTCATTTTTTCATATTCACTTTCACTTTTAGTTTTTCACTTTTCACTTAACAAAGTTACTATGGCTTTTAGAAAAGATACTAATACCAATAAGCCCAAAAGCTTTACAAAAATTGCAATTAGCCTGGCTTCACCTGAGGAGATTCTGGAACGTTCCAGTGGTCAGGTTTTAAAGCCGGAGACGATCAATTACCGTACTTATAAGCCTGAACGTGATGGGCTTTTCTGTGAAAGAATATTCGGTCCGGTAAAGGATTATGAGTGTCATTGTGGTAAATATAAACGGATCCGTTACAAAGGAATTGTTTGTGACCGTTGCGGTGTAGAGGTGACCGAGAAAAAAGTGCGGCGTGAACGAATGGGACATATTCAGTTGGTTGTTCCGGTTGCACATATCTGGTATTTTAAATCTCTGCCTAACAAAATCGGTTATTTGTTGGGATTGCCTTCCAAGAAATTGGATACGGTGATTTATTACGAAAGATATGTTGTAGTACGTCCGGGTATTATGGCAGAGAAAGGAATTGCAGAATTGGATTTTTTGACGGAGGAGGAATATTTGGATATTCTGGATTCTCTGCCGGCAGATAACCAACATTTGGATGATGATGATCCCAATAAGTTTATTGCTAAGATGGGAGCAGAAGCGATTCAGATGTTGCTGGAAAATCTGAATTTGGATGATTTATCATACGATTTACGCCATAAGGCGAATACTGAGACTTCACAGCAGCGTAAGAATGAGGCTTTGAAGCGTTTGCAGGTGGTTGAGGCTTTCCGTATCAGCCGAGAGATTAATAAGCCGGAATGGATGATTGTAAAGGTGGTAGCAGTGATTCCACCGGAATTGCGTCCGTTAGTGCCATTGGATGGAGGACGTTTTGCGACTTCTGACTTAAATGATTTATATAGAAGGGTTATTATTCGTAATAATCGTTTGAAACGATTGATCGAGATCAAGGCTCCCGATGTGATTTTGCGTAATGAAAAACGTATGTTGCAGGAGGCTGTGGATTCGTTGTTTGATAATTCACGGAAGTCAAATGCCGTGAAGATTGAGAATAATCGTCCGTTGAAGTCTTTGTCCGACAGTTTGAAAGGTAAACAAGGACGTTTCCGTCAGAATTTGTTGGGTAAGCGTGTTGATTATTCTGCACGTTCGGTGATTGTTGTTGGGCCTGATTTGAAGATGCACGAATGCGGTATTCCGAAGGATATGGCAGCAGAACTTTATATGCCGTTTATCATTCGTAAATTGATTGAACGTGGTATTGTGAAGACTGTGAAGAGTGCTAAGAAAATTGTAGATCGCCGTGATCCGGTGGTTTGGGATATTCTTGAAAATGTGTTGAAAGGTCATCCGGTTTTGTTGAACCGTGCTCCGACTCTTCACCGTTTGGGTATTCAGGCTTTCCAACCGAAGTTGATTGAGGGGAAGGCTATCCGTTTGCACCCGCTGGCTTGTACGGGTTTTAATGCTGACTTTGATGGTGACCAGATGGCTGTGCATTTGCCGTTAGGAAATGAAGCGATTTTGGAAGCTCAGATTTTGATGTTGTGTGCCCATAATATTTTGAATCCTGCTAATGGTGCTCCTATTACTGTGCCTTCACAGGATATGGTATTGGGATTGTATTATATCACTAAACCGCGTAAGGGAGCTAAGGGCGAAGGCTTGAAGTTTTATTCTCCTGAAGAGGTGATTATTGCATTGAATGAGAAAGCTGTTGATTTACACGCTCAGATACAGGTGAAGATTCACGATGTGGATAAAGATGGAAATCCTTTTGTTCATATCATCGAAACGACGGTGGGTCGGGTTATATTGAATCAGTCCACTCCGGAAAATTTCCCGTATATCAATACTTTGATTACGAAGAAGGCTTTGCGTGATATTATCGGTGAGGTGTTCAAGAGATGTGGAGTGGATGTGACGGCTAAATTCTTGGATGATATTAAGGATTTAGGTTATTTGAAGGCATTTGAAGGTGGATTGTCATTTAATTTGGCTGATGTTATCGTTCCGGTGGAGAAGGATGCTTTGTTGAAAGAAGGATATGATCAGGTAGAAGAGGTGTTGTCTAACTATAATATGGGTTTCATTACGAACAATGAGCGTTATAATCAAATTATTGATATTTGGACACACGTGAACGCTAATTTGACGAATACGTTGATGAAGCAGTTGGCAGAGGATGACCAAGGGTTCAATTCTATTTATATGATGCTTGACTCCGGAGCCCGTGGATCACGTGAACAGATTCGTCAGTTGGGTGGTATGCGTGGATTGATGGCGAAACCGCAGAAGTCAGGAGCTACCGGTGGACAGATTATTGAAAACCCAATTTTGGCTAACTTTAAAGAGGGATTGTCGGTGTTGGAGTATTTTATCTCTACTCACGGTGCTCGTAAAGGTTTGGCAGATACTGCGTTGAAAACTGCCGATGCCGGTTATTTGACTCGTCGTTTGGTGGATGTTGCCAATGATATTACTATTACAGAAGATGACTGCGGCACTTTGAGAGGAGTGACTATTGCAGCTATTAAAAATAATGAAGAGATCGTTTCTTCTTTGTATGAAAGAATTCTCGGACGTGTATCCGTACACGATATTTATCATCCTCACACCGGTGAGTTGATGGTGAAATCAGGGGGTGAGATCACAGAGGAGATTGCCGATGCTATACAGAAATCGCCGATTGAGCGCGTGGAGGTACGTTCTGTACTGACTTGCGAGGCTAAGAAGGGGGTTTGTTCGAAATGTTACGGACGTAATCTTGCCACCGGCAAGGTGGTTCAGATTGGTGAGGCGGTCGGTACGATTGCTGCTCAGTCCATCGGAGAGCCGGGTACTCAGTTGACGTTGAGAACTTTCCACGTGGGTGGTACCGCCGGTAATATCTCTACGGAAAATTCACTGAAAGCGAGATATGACGGTTATATTGAGTATGAGGAATTACGTGCTGTGGAATATACTCAGGATAACGGACAGAAATGTAATGTCGTGGTTGGACGTTTGACAGAGCTTCGGATTATTGATAAGAATACGAATATTATTCTGATTTCGCACAATATTCCTTATGGAGCAAAGTTGTTTGTGAAAGACGGGCAGGAAGTGAAAAAGAGCGATCTGCTTTGCGAATGGGACCCGTTCAATGCTTTGATTATTACTGAATTTAGTGGTACGGTCGGTTCGGATAATTTGAATAACGGTGAAACGTATAAAGAAGAATCGGATGAAACCACCGGTTTCCGTGAGAAAGTGATCACTGAGTTCCGCGATAAGACGAAAGCTCCGGCTTTGACTATTTTGGATGCAAAGGGTAATTTGATTAAGAGTTATAACCTTCCGGTAGGGGCACACGTTGTTGTGAAAGAAGGCGATTCGATTACTGCCGGTAGTACGATTGTTAAGATTCCAAGAGCTGTCGGTAAGGCAGGTGATATCACCGGAGGTCTTCCGCGTGTGACAGAGTTGTTTGAAGCTCGTAATCCGTCGAATCCGGCTGTTGTGTCTGAAATTGACGGTGAAGTGACATACGGTAAGATTAAACGAGGTAATCGTGAGATTATTGTGACGTCAAAAGCCGGTGAAGTGAAGAAGTATCTGGTGTCTTTGTCTAAGCAGATTTTGGTGCAGGAGAACGATTATGTACGTGCCGGTATTCCATTGTCTGACGGTGCAATTACACCGATTGATATATTGAATATTCAAGGTCCGATCAAGGTGCAGGAGTATATTGTGAATGAAGTGCAGGATGTGTACCGGATGCAGGGTGTGAAGATTAATGATAAGCATTTTGAAATCATTGTTCATCAGATGATGCGTAAGGTGTTGATACAGGATTCAGGTGATACCCGCTTCCTTGAAAATCAAGTGGTGGATAAAGCTGATTTTATGGCGGAAAATGATGAGATGTATGGTAAAAAAGTGGTGATGGAAGCGGGAGATTCTGACCGTGTGAAAGCCGGACAGATTATTTCTTCTCGTACGCTTCGGGATATCAATTCACAATTGAAACGTCGTGACTTGAAGATTGTAGAAGCTCGTGATGCTGTACCTGCAACTTCGGCTCAGGTGTTGCAGGGTATTACTCGTTCTGCTTTGCAGACGTCCAGTTTTATTTCGGCTGCATCGTTCCAGGAAACAACAAAAGTTTTGAATGAAGCTGCTATCTATGGTAAGATTGATCCACTTGAAGGCTTAAAAGAAAATGTGATCTGCGGTCACTTGATTCCGGTTGGTACCGGTATGAGGGAACTCCGTGGTTTGATCGTTGGTTCTAAAGCTGAAATGGAGAAGTTAGAGAAATCTGAGAAATAAGAAGATCGAGGCTGAATATATCAGTTTAGTTGAAGAAAAAGAGGTGCTGTGAGGCACCTCTTTTTTATTTTAGTTGTGATTGGTTTGAAATAAGGTGCAGGGAATGAGTGCCTGTTTTAAAGTTTTGAATCTTTTAATTTGCGGATGAAGTATGCTCCTGAGCGTGGGGATTTTAAGGTTTGGGTGGCAGTGGATGCGGAAGATGAGCGGAATGAAGGTTTGTTTAGTTATCCATAGTCTATTGAAAAAGAATCTCCGACTTTTGTCGGAGATCTTTTGTTTCTCTTTAACAATCATTGTTATCTAAATTGATAACTTGTGTACAGAAGGAAGTCCAATCGCAGACGATGATCTTTACGTCCATCTCTGTGCCGCCCAATCCAGTAATGTTTAATTTGACAGCATAAGCTCCGTCGCGTTTGAAGCTTCCATCGGCGGAGCAGGTTGCCAACGAGCTGTTGTGTACAATCGGGCTTTTTACGCCATCCAGAGTATAGGTGCCGTAGATGCGTAAATTTACGCGGTCGCCGTGATTTGCAAAGGCTCCGTTTTCAAAGATGTAGAAACGGTTTTGGTAGCGTTCTGTCGGGGTGGTAGCGTGATTGGAGGCTTGTACGAATGACAGGGTTCCTCGCTGGCTGATGAGGCTGCCCGGTTGCGGAATCAGGGAAGTATTTGCTTGGGTATTCATCACTTTGATTGAATCAACCTGATAGGTGCCGGATAGTCCTACTAATTGAACGGTGGTTTCTATATCCAACTTGGCACTGGTTCTGATCACCGGCACTTGTATTTTTCCTTTGGCATCAAGATCGGTGGTAAAGGTTTTGATTTGACTCATTGCGAAGCCATCGGAACGTTTCGGAACGCTCACAGCGTCATTCACTTCTACCCACCTCCCATTATAAGCAGGGATGTCACTGATGCTGAAATTGATCAGATCGTTTTGGGTGGGGAAATTAGGCAGGTTGTTTTGGTTAATAATAACCGCACAATTGTATTGCGATAATTTTTTCAAGCCCGGAACTTTGAAGATGATGTCCTGTGTATTGATCTGATTGATTTCCGGCTGACTGAGGGTGTATTTGAAAACAAATGAACCTCCTGTGCTGTTGTCGAAAATGTAGATACTGGCGGTCTTTACCAGTTTTTCGATGGCTGTTGCTGTTTGTTCCCCAAATCCCTTTGTGACTTGTCCGTTGGTGGTAACAAAGGAAAGTTGAAGAGTAGAACATTCTTGTTCATTTGTTTCCCGTGACACTTGATCGTTGTCTGTGTCGCACGACCAGAGGAAAAAGATGGCAATCATTGCCATCATCATCGTTTTGATTGTCTTCATTGTTTTTGATATTAAGTGGATAATTAATATGGATTTATACGGTCGGGAGAGGGGAGTGTTCTTTTCTAATCGTTATATAAATAGAAGAATGAATAATAGATGTGCCTGTATATGAATGATTTGTATAATTATTAAAAGTTAGCTTATCTTGGTAGATGTCACTAAAAAAGTGTGAATGAATGCTTTTCTTTCGTCTGTAAAAGCGAAAGGATGGAGGGTTTGAGTGATAAAATTTCAGCGCATTGTCCTAAAAAAGAGGGCAATGCGCTGAGAAAAAGAGGGATCTATCCGTCCCTTCAGTGTGGGTAGGGAGCTTATTTGAGAAGCAACAAACCTTCCATTTTCGTGCGGGGGATGGAAATAGTGGTATAGCCACAGGAATAGGGACCGAGGATATATTGTGCGTAAGTAAATTCAAGGCTGTGGAGGGAGAGGTTCACGGTGGTGAAATTTTCGACCGTAGGAGTTTCAAAAGAGAAACAACTGTCAGGATCTTGAAGGTGAGTTTTGAGCAATGCGTTGATGTCGGCGGCTTTTGTATAGTCGAGAATTTGCTTTTTGTCGAGGAATTTCTGAGTTTTTATGTCATAGTTCAGTGCGTAGAAATTAGTAATTCCGTGTGCTCCGCCGATATATTCGTAGGAAGTCAGGCGCACGCTGATGTAATTTTCGTTTGCTTGGAAAACGGTGTCTTGAATCAGTAATTGATAGGGAGCCACCTGTTGAATCTTGGCAGAATCAAGGAGGGCAATTGTTTCTTTTGCTTGTTCGACAAAGGCGGCTTTGATGCCGTTGACCAATGCGCTGATTTCGTCGTTAAATACCGTACAACTTCCTTCTACACTTGTCTCTGTTGTCGAGAAGGTGGGGTGAGTTATGTCGATTTCCCATTTGGTATTTTTATCGGTTTCGTGAATTTGTTTCGTGTCGAGTGCGACTTCTTTTTTGCATCCCGATAGCAGGAACAAAGCGGCTAAAGTGATAAAGAGAGTTGTTTTCATCTTGTTTTTTTTAGTGTATCTTGTTTGGTTCTCGGCAAAAGTTGCCGAGAGCGGGGTTAAAGGACTTTTTTAGGGGTTGTGGCGATAAAATCTTTTAGGTAAAAAGGTTCAAAATAGGCGACATCCACAAATTTTGCTTCGTTGTAGTATTGTTCGGAAAGGTGCACTAAGTGGGCGGCAGAAGTAGTAACGTTGGGAATGTAGCAGGCATTGGCGGCGGTGAGCGTTGTTTTCACCTTTTCGCTGCCGTTACCGAAGAAATAAATTTTGTGGACAGACAGTAAGTCTGCGAATGTATTGCTGTCGATGACCGTTGCTTTCGTGGGGACGATCTCGCGGTTTTCGCGGTCGAAAAAGGCGGTGTAGACCTCCATCCGGCGGGCGTCGATCATTGGGCAATAGAGTGCGTTGTCCGGAAGGCGTGAGGACACCGATTGCGCCAGTGCTTGCAGTGTGGGGATGGCGATCATCGGTTTGCCTGCTCCGAAACAGAGTCCCTTTGCCATCGAAATGCCGATGCGCAGCCCTGTGTACGAGCCCGGACCCATACTAACAGCGATGGCATCGAGTTGCCGAATGTTTGTTTGATGCTCGCGCAAGATTTCGTCAATATAAGTGCCCAGGAGCACAGAATGGTTCAAGCCTTCTTTGTTTTCTTTGAGGGCTACGATTTTTCCGTTTTCAGACAAAGCTACGGAACATATTTCGGTAGAGGTATCTATATTTAGTAAGAGTGCCATATTTCTTTTTTGGGTTGGTCCGTCTTTATTTGCGAATGATTTGAATCTCTCCTTTCGCACCGATTTTGATAATGCCGGAGGGTGTGGCGGCTTTATTTTCTTGTTGACGGTAGTCTACAACATAGTCAACGGCATTTTTAATTTCGTCACTGATTTCGTCAAAAAAGCGGGGCGAAGGTTCGCCGCTGATATTGGCGGAGGTGGAAACGATGGGCTTGTGAAAGCGGAAGAGTAAAGATTTCGTAAATTCCTCGCTGGTGATGCGGATACCGATCGAACCATCTTCGGCGATCAGGTTGTGGGCAAGTCCCTTGGCTTCCGGGTAAATGATAGTCAGCGGTTTATCGGTGACCTCGATCAGATCGAGGGCGATGTCGGGCACGTGGGCGTAGGAGCCGATTTTTCCGGCGTCATCTAAAAGCACTAACATAGACTTATTGTCTGCCCGCTTTTTAATATCGTAGATGCGTTTTACGGCTTCTTCGTTGGTGGCATCGCAGCCCAGTCCCCAAATGGTGTCTGTGGGGTAAAGAATTACCCCGCCATTTCTGAGTATCTCGTTTGTTTTTCTAAGTTCCTCTTTCAGTTTATCATTCATAGTCATCGTATTTACAGCCCGATTCAAAAGTCGGTTTCCGAGATCAAAAGTAGCAAGTATTTCTCTATTATGTCCGTATTTCTCTATTTTACTTTCGTTGTCATCGCTCTCCGCTTACTGTCCGCAAGGTTGTGTCGTTTTACACCAATTGTCTGATTAATGTTTCGCGTTCGCCGTAAAGCAGGTCGATGAGCGGAATTTCTATCAGCGTATAACAGCCCGGTGACTGGCGAGTGGCAGCGCGTGCGGCGGATACCATAATTTGTGCCGTCAGGGCGGGGTTGTTAATGTGCATATTAAATTCAAACAATTGATTTTGTGTTTTGCCTGAAACGCCTTTGCGGGTGAGGTTCACGCCGTGTCCCATATCCAGCAGGTTATCAATATTTTCCACTTGCATCACGTGCGTTTCGTCGTGAGCAAAATAGGGGTCTTGCTTGATTTTTTGTGTAATTTCTTCCAATCGTCCGCCTTCTGCTACTTCGACGTAGACCATCCGGCGGTGGATGCCTGTCCCCGTGGGGATGGTCATTGAGAGGGCAGCACGGACACCTGCTATGGCTTTGACGGCGACCGTATGTCCCATACTCATTCCTGGACCGAAATTCGTATAGGTGATTCCTTTGGGCGCACAGGCTTCGAGGAGGGTGCGCACGACGGAATCCGTCCCGGGGTCCCAGCCTGCCGATAGGATAGCGACGGCATTGTGGAGGCGTGCCGTTTCGCCGAGACTACGCCGGAGATCGACTGTCCCCGAGTGAATGTCGAAGCTGTCGACGGTATGGATGCCGAGATTCAGTGCTTCGAGGGCGTACTTTTCTACGCTGCGGCTGGGGGTTGAAAGGATCGCCACTTGTACGTCTGTCAGTTCTGTCAGCCGGTTGCAGACACGGTAGTTCTTTAATTCTTCGGGGATATTTATCGTGTCGCGGCGAACGATTCCTGCCACCTCGAAATCGGGAGCTGTCTGAAGGGCTTCGATGACATATTTTCCGATGTTGCCGTATCCGACGACGGCTGCTCTTATTTTACTCATTGGGAAGATAATTTTTAATGACCTGTTTCTGTTTGCAAATTTCGCAAATTATTTTGGTATCTAAAATAAAATCCTCTTTGTTCCGGGCTGAAGGGATAAAAATGTTTTTTATACTGCTTTTTGTGAGAAAAAAGGAGAGAGAAATAGGGAAAAATGATCTACAAAGGACGAAAATAACGAGGAGATATCCGGTGTTTTTAAGGCAAAAATAATCCCATTTTTCTGAAGTTAGTGAGAAGAAATGTATTCAATAGGTGCTCTTTACTTATTTGTTACGTTAGGGTTTAATTTGACCTAAATAAAGAGTTTTTCTGACCGCTTTTGGGAATTAAAATGAGAGAGAGCAAAAATGCGGTGAAATAATTTTATCTTTGTCGATGTTAAAACAAAAGATAAGATGTTAAAGAAAATTCCTCATACCTACACCATTATTTCTACCATCATCGTCATTTGTGCGGTGTTGTCGTGGATCATTCCCGCCGGAGAATTTCAACGCCGGACGGTCGAAGTTAACGGCGTTGAGCGCACGGTGATTGTCGACCATTCCTTTCATCGGGTAGAACAGTCACCGCAGACGTGGCAGGTATTTGCCTCGCTGCTCGAAGGATTTGAAAAACAGGCTGGCATCATCGCTTTCCTACTCATTATCGGTGGAGCCTTCCAGATCTTAAACAGCAGCAAAGCCGTCGATGTCGGCATTCTTTCCTTCCTGCGCTATACGCAGGGGCTGGAACGCCACCGGATGATGAAACGGATTGGAGTGGACAATATCGTTCTAACGTTGATAATGATCCTGTTCAGTATGTTTGGCGCGGTGTTTGGAATGAGTGAAGAAACCCTTGCCTTTGTCATTATCATCGTGCCGCTGGCGATTTCGATGGGCTACGATTCAATCACCGGACTGTGTTTGGTCTATGTTGCGGCACACGTCGGCTTTTCAGGGGCTGTGTTGAATCCCTTCACGATTGGTATTGCGCAAGGATTATCGAACTTGCCCTTATTTTCCGGATTTGAATACCGGGTGTTTTGCTGGATAATCTTGACAACCATACTGATCGTCTGTGTGTTGGCGTATGCACGGCGCGTGAAACGCCGTCCTGAACTATCGCCAATGTATGCCCTTGACGACTATTGGAGGCGGAGGGGTGCTGAAGGCATACAGAGCGTGGAATACACTACTCCTCGTTCGTCGCTGGTGGTTTACTTCCTGATCTTGGGCTCGCTCATCCTCTTTTCCGTCTACACCCCTCTGACAACCTTGCGTGTGGGCAGTGTGTCGGCACAACTCTATGCCGTGCCCGTGGCGACAGTCCTCTTTGCCTTTTTCGGTTGGCTTGGCTTGCGAAAATCTTTCCATTTTTTCGTGTTGACGGTGCTGGCATTCACCGTCGTCTTCTTAGTTATCGGAGTGATGGGACACCACTGGTACCTTACGGAAATATCTGCTCTTTTTCTTGCAATGGGCATCTTGTCCGGCATTGCCGTCGGGAAAGACGCCGACACTATCATCCGACTTTTTCTTGAAGGTGCAAAGGACATTCTTTCTGCCGCCTTGGTCGTCGGACTCGCTGGAGGTATCATCCAGATCCTGCAGGATGGTCGGATTATTGATCCAATATTGAACGGTTTGGCAAACCTGATGGACGAGGCGGGTAGAGTGGTGGCGATAGGGGCAATGTATATTATTCAAACGCTCATCAATCTGATTATACCTTCCGGATCGGCGAAAGCCGCCTTGACGATGCCTATTATGGCACCTTTTTCAGATGTGATCGGCATCTCGCGACAGGCGACAGTGATGGCTTTCCAATTCGGTGATGGATTTACCAATATGATTACTCCTACTTCTGCCGTACTGATGGGGGCATTGGGGATCGCCCGAATCCCTTATGAAATATGGATCAAATGGTTCCTGAAACTATTGTTGCTCTTTGTTGTATTGGGATTTCTGCTGCTACTGCCGACCGTGTTGATGGAATTGCCTGGTTTTTAACTCCGCGGGGCGGAAATACAAACCTTTTGGAGAGAGAATTCGTTTATTCGTGAAATAGTTCCCTGTTCTGGGTGTGCCGTTCGGATCAATAGGCGAACGGCGACAGAACCGGAGAACAATGAAACGAATAAATACTTGAAAATATGAAATTAATCTGCTTATTATTCGCTCTATTGTTTTGGGGATGGGAATTGTCGTTTCCGGCAATGGCACAAAATCCTCAAAAACAAAATGTCCACCGCCTTTCAAAAGAATATTTTATCCCCGGACGCTTTGCGGGGAAAACGATCATCGTCACCGGCGGTGCTCGGGGAATCGGAAAATGGACTGCCATCCGCGCTGCAAAAGAGGGCGCGAACGTCGTGATCCTCGACTGGTTGAAGGCGGATGGCGAACACGTAGCGGATTCCATTCGGGGGATGGGTGGTGAGGTGTGGTTTGTCTACGGGAATATACAAAAAGCGGAAGACTGCCAACGGATGATTGATGAGGCGGTCAGCCATTACGGTAAGATCGACTATGCTTGCCTCAACGCAGGCGTGATGGACGGGGTATTTTCCGGCACTCCTTTCCGCTACGATGAAGAGCAACGCAAACTGATGCCCTCCGTGATTACCGAGGCAACGGACGAGTATTGGGATCGCGTTTTCGCTACCAATGCCGCCGGAACCTTCAAATCAATGCGCGCTGTCCTCCGCCAATTATTGAAACAAAACAACGGTGGAGCGATCGTCGTCGTTTCCTCCATAGCCGGTATGACCGGATTATCCGGTAATCCTGCCTACGTTGCCAGTAAATTTGCTGTCAATGGACTTGTGCGCAATGCCGCTATTGACTATGCTCCCTATGGCATCCGGATTAATTCTGTCAATATGGCAGAAACCGAAACACCAATGGTCGAAAGGGCGGCAGAATTTGTTAAAGCACAACAAAAAGCAGGCGTACCGTTCGGGATGGGAAAGATTAAAACTATGAGTCTGCTCAAATATTGCGATTCCGAACACCGGGGGGCTTTCCCGTGGGAACAAGCATCGACGATGCTCTACCTGATTTCCGACGAGGCTTCCGCTATTACGGGATCGGTGGTGGCGACTGACGGCGGATGGACAGACTTTTAAAATCAACCTGCTATGAGAGGAGTGTATTTTCTCATTCTGCTTGCCCTCTTCTGCGCGGCTCTATCCAGCGCAGAGGCACAAACAAACAATGCCCTCTCTATCTACGAAGGTGAGCGAATCAATGCCGTGGGCTTTGTCTTCACAAATGAGCCTTCCGACCCTGAGTATGCTGCCAATATCAGGCAAAAAGTCGAAAACACATTTCTGATTTATCCTCAGACACATTACAGCAGTTTTAAGATAGCATACTATCTGTCGAAAATTAATGCCTACCCCTTTGTTGAAAAAGTAGAGCCGGAGGTCATACTCCCTGGAGAGGGAGGTGTAAATTTGCTCATACACGTCGCCTTTAGCTTTGACCTGAAACAGATAAAACGAGCGGACAATCTCTTTCAAAATTTCCGCTCTTTTCCCGTTGTGTGGTTAGACAACCGTTCTTTCCTCACCTTGCATTTTTCTGCTTCCGAGATGGTTTACAGCAACCGGAATGCTTGGTTTGCCACTCCCATTCCTCTGCTCGCCGGCAATCCGATGGTTGATCACCCTGCCGGAGCGGGTTATACCGCTTGGCTTGAAGGATTTGGTATGGGCGGTATATACGGCATTACAAAAGTGATTCCTTCTCTCAATTTTCACGTTTACGGAGGGGCAAGCTATATTCTTTCCTTCAGCACCGGCAGGGAATTATTTACCGATCGTTCGCGCTTCCACGGCGAAATAGAAGATGCTTTCGTCGGATGTATAGGTGGAGAACGGACACTGAGAGGACACGCGTATTCTTACCATCTGCTCTACGGACGCAAACAATTTGTCTTGGGAAATGGATGGTTGATCGTCAATACTTCGATGAACGGGCAGGAGAGGGCTGCCCTCCAAATCAATCCGCGATGGGCGGCAAAAAGATTATTTCAGGCAGATTTTCACCGCGATAAACTATTGTTTCAGATGTTCCAACTCCGACCCAACGAATTGCCCATTTTTAACAGTCGCACTATCCTCAACGGCTTGAATCTCGAACTGGGTAATTCCTCCCTCACACAAATCGGTGCTACCCTGCTACACGTTCCCCGTTCCGAAGTTAAATATTACACTCCCAACGGACAGATCTACAGTCGCGACGGCTTGTGGGTCTACAATCTTCGTCTTTTCGGCAATCAACCTGCCAACCGAGCTGGTCCATTTTACAAACTGGAAGGAGGCTATCAGCGGAATGCACATTTTGTGATGCGTTCCTACGCGTGGTATACCCACCTCGGATGGAATTTTACCCGCACTGCCGGTGCGCCTTCCGTGAGCTACCGCTTTGCTTATTTCTCAGGAGATAACCCCCGTACGACTGCTTACGAACGATGGGATGCTCTCTACACTGGAGGAAATGGAGAGCAATGGGTGCAGGGATCCAATATGTATAAAATCGTACAGAACAGTAACGAAATGACTCATCTTCTACAACTCGTCTATTCACCGGTGCGAAAATTACAGACTGTTACGCAATTATGGGCTTTTATCGCTCCTCAGAAAAATAATCTTGGAGGAAACCCCGGCTTACCGACACTCGAATCACGCTATTATGGAACTGAATTAAACCTGACCCTCAAATATTTTTATTCGCGACGCTGGTATTTTCATTTCAACACAGCCTTCACTTTTCCCGGCAATGCGATCCGTCCCGTTGCTTCTGTCGCTTCCGATTGGTGGTGTGTGATGGCATTCCTCCGCTACACCCTTTAACACCGTGGTTTTTCTCTCGACCTGAAAAATACCCTTCCTCCAAGAAATATTTTCTTTTTGGACGGCTCAAAATTTGTGCATAAAATCAGAAGGAGTAACTTTGCATTACACAACTTAATATTGATACGTATGAAATATACTTCCTCCCGTCTGATTTGTTTCTCTCCGACCCATTCCTCCCATTTGATCGGAGAAAGTATTATTAGAGGTTTGGACCCGCAAGATTTGACGGAAACGGATCTAACCTATGAAAAACCAGACGGCACGGTAGACGTATCGGATGATATCACCGTGATCGTTGTGCCCGTTTATGGGGGGCGCGTGCCTCTCACAGCCCTCGAACGGATGGAAAATATTCGGGGAAACGGTTTACCCGTTATTCCTGTCGTCGTCTATGGAAATCGTGATTACGAAGACGCTCTTCTTGAGTTAAAAGATTGGTGTATTGCCCACAACTTCCTCCCAATTGCCGCTGCCGCTTTTATCGGAGAACACTCTTACAGCCGACCCGGACGACCGATCGCTGAAGGACGACCTAACGGTAACGATTTGCAGATTGCCGAACAATTTGGAAAGAAAATCGCCGAAAAAAGCAGTGACACAAAAGAACTCAATGCGATCGCTCCGTGGAAGGTAAAAGGAAATTTTCCCTACAAAGAAAGAGGAACAAAAACTCCACAAACCCCCGTCACCATCGCCGAATTGTGTACACAATGTGGACTCTGCATCGGGATTTGCCCCGTCGGAGCCATTCGCCTTGAGAACGAAGTTGTCAGCGAGGCTGATGTATGTATAAAATGCTGTGCTTGTGTCAAATATTGTCCCAACGAGGCGCGTGTTTTTGATACTCCTTATACCGATATGTTGTTTCGGAATTTTAAGTATCCGCGTGTACCCGAATTGTTTTACTGTTGGAATTTTTCTTGTCCTCGAATTAGACCGTGAAA
>JAVXFZ010000034.1:0-27443 GCA_036657595.1 Odoribacter sp.
GCTATTTGATTTCTTCTTCATATTTCCGGTAAGAATCCGTCAAAAGTTTGACAAATTAAATTTCAAAAGTTTTAAAATTGCTTATTCAGTGGTTCACGTTGCAGTTCAGAAGCACTTTAAGAGCAGTTTAGAAGCACTTCTTGCACGAGATACGATGGAGATGAGATAGAGATCAGATCATTTTATCCCATCGCATCAATAAAAAGAGACATAGGCATTCTTCACTTATTCCATAAAATGATTTGTTTTCGATGCGCTACTCCTTCTTCGTTTCAAGGACAGAAGCGGTAAGGATTTTAATGCGGACTTTGATTTAAAATTTGCCCGCTGATGAGTAGCAGTGAGAGTTCTGAGATTTTTGCTTGGTAGGCGGCGGAGACCTGCCGATCGACAGCATCTATATAGCTACGTTGAAATTCACGAAACTCAATGCCGGAGATGGTTAGGAGTTTATATTTTTCAAGGGCGGCATCGAGGTTTTCAAAAGCCACCTGTTCGCTTTCTTTTTCAAAATTTACAATCTGCAAATTATTTTCGTAGGTGTTATACAGTTGTGCAAGGTCGGCACTTATTTGTAGTTCAGCCTCTTGGTATGAAAGGTCGGCATTCTCGAGATCCAACTTGGCATTTTTGATTTTCCGGCGGTTTTCGAGGCGGTTAAAGATATCTACCTGCACAGAAAATCCCCAATACGGACCGTTCGTGCGGTTGAGCGTAGTGGTAGCCTCCGGGGTTTTCGTGCGGCTGTAATTATATCCGGCGTCGAAATCAAGTTTCGGAAAGAGAGCCGCACGGGCTATTTTCATATCTAATTCCGACACTTTGCAGTCGCGCCGTCCGATCAGGAGGGTGGTGTTGTTTTGTAACATTCCATCATACAGTTCCTTGTATTTCAGCGTCTGGTGTAAACAAATCGTGTCTTTTACATAGCGATGCTGCTGAAGATCCACATTCATAACGGTGTTGAGAGAAATGTATGCCCCTCTTAAAAGTTCCCGCTGTTTCATAAAATTGGAGCTATCGGCATTGAGATCGAGCTTCGCTTGTTGCGCTTCGAGCCCGGAGAGTACACCCAATACGTATTTGTCGCGTGCTTCTGCATAACGGGTTCTGGATAATTCCAGCGAATGGCGGGCAGCCTGAAGTTTACTTTGCTGGCGGACCACCTCGTAGTAGGAACCGCTTACCTGTACAATCAGGTTTTCAATGGCCGCCTTTGTGTTGAGTTCGCCCAATTCCAACATTTCGCCGTAACGTGAACGTGTCATAAACATTTCCAATCCATCAAACAATCTCCACGAAAGCCCTACCCCTGCTGTTAAGGCATCTGCACGAGAGGCATCCAGTTCGCGTTTTTCGCCGTTGGAGATCATCTTACTGTCGGTGATGGTTTGTTTCTGACCGGCATTCACGCCGACGGTGGGCAAAAAAGGAGCATAATTATGGTCGTTTTCAGCCTGTTGCAATTGGTTGCGTACGATCTTGATTGAATAATTGGATTCAAGTGCTTTTATCAAACAACTGTCCAATGTTATCTTCTGTTGCGCAAAGGAGTATTCCGGCAGGAAGAAAGAAAGCAGAAGAAGAAAGCAGAAGCAGGTGTGCTTTTGAATCGTTCTATTTTTCATATTTCTGAATACTTTACACGTTATCGTTTTTTCACTTTTCATTTTTCAGCTCATTTTCTCGCTTTCGGATATTTTTTCTTTCCTCATTCACTCTTTGTTTGTTATCTCTTGTTCGGTGTTTACCGCTCTTTCCGTTGAAAGATAGGAGTAGATAGCCGGGATGATAAAAAGCGAAAGGAAGGTGGCACAAACCATTCCTCCTACGACAGCAATGCCCATCGCAACACGGCTTTCAGCACCTGCACCGGTGGCAATTGCCATCGGCAGGATTCCCAATACGGTTGAAAGGCTGGTCATCAGGATTGGACGGAAACGTGCTACGGCAGCGTTTTGAACGGCTTCAAGCATTGATTCTCCCATCGCTTTGCGCTGATTGGCAAATTCCACAATGAGAATGCCGTTTTTAGATACCAATCCAATTAGCATAATGATACCGATTTGACTGAATATATTCATTGTTTGGTCAAAATACCACAAAGAGACCATCGCACCGATCAATGCCAAAGGTACGGTGAACATAATGATCAAGGGATCGCGAAAGCTTTCAAATTGGGCGGCTAAAACCAGATAGATGAATACTAAGGCTAAAATGAAGGCAAACATCAGACTGGAGGAGCTTTCGACAAAGTCTTTCGAGCTACCGGAGAGTGTGGTTTTGAAGTTATCGTCCAAGACCTGATCGGCAATACGATCCATTTCCTGTAATCCCTGAGAAAGTGTTTGGTGTTTAGCCAATCCGGCAGATACTGTTGCGGCAACAAAACGATCGTAACGGTACAATTGCGGCGGCATAGAGCTTTCGGAAGTGGTGACAAGGTTGTCTAAAGCGATTAGTTCCCCCTTGTTGTTACGGACGTAGATGGTTTGCAGATCGGACGGTTTGTTGCGATTGATCCGGTCGAGTTGGCTGAATATTTGGTATTGTTTTCCGTTCAAGATGAAATACCCTACGCGCTGTTCGCTCATTGAGAGTTGTAAGGTTTGGGCTATATTTTGCATAGAAACGCCCAACACAGCCGCTTTATCCCGGTCAATATTGATGGTTAATTCGGGTTTTGTAAATTTCAGGTTCAGATCGGATACAGAAAATACGGGGCTTTTATTTACTTCATCCATAAAGGCGGGCAGCACTCGTTTCAGATCGTCTAAGTTTTTTGCCTGTATGACATATTCTACGGGTAATCCGCCACGCCGTCCGCCAAAGGTTTGTTGTTGAGAAACCATTGTTTTTGCCCCCGTAAATTTACGTACTTTGACGGCAAGTTCGTCGGCTATTTCCTGTTGTGTGCGTTGTCGGTCTTCCGGATTCACTAACCAAACATTCATATTGGAACGATTGGTTGTACCGCCACCGATCATTTCGATGGTCTTTTCTTGTTCGGGAGCTTCTTCTTCGACATAAGCCATCAGTTCGTCGGCATAGCGACTCATATAGTCAAAGGTTGCCCCTTCGGGAGCCGTTGAACTGATACGAATGTTGGAGCGGTCTTCCAAGGGTGCCATTTCTGCGGGGAGCGTGATCCACGTCAGCCAAATGACTATGCCGGAAAGCAGGAGTACTAAGGGAGCTAACCAACGATGTCGCATAAAATTTTCTAATCCGTGACGGTATCCATTAGTCATAGCGTTAAAAAAGGGTTCGGTCTTCCGGTAGAACCATCCTTGTGTGACATTGCGTGTCAATAGTTTGGTTGAGATCATCGGTGTGAAAGTCAATGCCACAAAAGAGGAGATCACCACAGCTCCCGTAATGACGATACTAAATTCCCGGAATAAGCGTCCGGTTGTTCCCTGTAAGAATACTATCGGGAAAAATACAGCCACCAGAGCGATGGTCGTTGCGATGACGGCAAAGAATATTTCGTTTGATCCTTTAAATCCGGCTTCTAAAGGCGACATTCCCTGCTCTATTTTGGTGTATATATTTTCCATCACCACAATGGCATCATCGACTACCAGTCCGATGGCTAATACAATAGCCAGCAAGGTCAGGATATTAATGGTGAATCCTGCTAAATACATTACGAAGAATGCCCCGATCAGCGAAACAGGAATTGCCAAGACGGGTATCAAGGTGGTGCGCCAGTTGCGTAGGAAGAGGAAGATGATGAGTACGACCAAGGCAAAAGCCTCCAAGATGGTATCTTTCACTTCATTGATGGAATTACGGATAAAAACGGTGTTGTCTAAGGCTATGCCGGTTTTGACATCTTCCGGTAAGTCTTTTTGTAAATCAGCCATCACAACATAGGCTTTGTCAACAATATCAATATAATTGGCTCCCGGTTGGGGTATAATCATACACGCCACCATAGGTATACCATTTTGTTTCATAATGGAACGTGTGTCTTCTGCATCCACTTCAGCAATGCCAATATCCCGTAAACGGATCACTCGGTCGCCGTCTTCCCGCACGACTAAGTTATTAAAATCTTCGATGGTCATTAAACGTCCCAGTGTACGGATCGTCAATTCGGTGTTGTCTCCTTCGATACGTCCGGAGGGTAATTCAATGTTTTCACGCACTACGGCATCGCGCACATCCATCGGCGTGACGCTGAAAGCAGCCAATAAAGAGGGATCCATTCGCAAACGAACGGAATATCGTTTTTCCCCCCAGATGGTCACGCTGCTCACCCCTGAGATGGTCTGTAAGCGTTCTTTGTAGTATTGTTCGGCAAACATACTGAGGTCGATCAGTGAGCGTTTATCGCTCCTCAGCGATATGCCGAAGATCGGTTGTGCGTCTGCATCTGCCTTGCTGACGGTGGGTGGATCGACATCTTTGGGTAATTTACGCATTGCACCCGACACTTTATCCCGCACATCGTTTGCTGCCGTTTCCAAATCGACTTCGAGTTCAAATTCGACGGTAATATAGCTACGTCCGTCACGGCTGGTACTGGTCAGCGAACGGATGCCGGGTATGCCGTTAATGGCGGATTCAAGTGGCTCTGTGATTTGCGTTTCGATCACATCCGCATTGGCTCCGGGAAAGCTGGTTGATACAGAAATGATCGGTGGATCAACGCTTGGATAGTCACGTACACCCAAAAAAACAAGTCCGATACAGCCTACCAACATCAGAACAATGTTCATCACGGTGGCAAATACAGGTCTTTTGATACAGGTTGATGATATGCTCATACTATTTTGTCGAAAGTCGAAATGTTTATTATTTAGAAATTAGGCTATCCGCTTGCTTGTGCTCGGTTTTTTCACTGAATCGTTGCTTTGTTTTCAGTTTTCAGTTTTTTGATTGTCACGGTTACGCCCATTCCGTCACGTAATTGCATCAGTCCGCCGGTTAAGATGGTGTCGCCGACATTAATGCCGGAAATAACCTCTACATTTTTTTGATCACGGCCGGCTGTTTCCACCGGAACGCTTGTAGCTTTCCCTCCTTTGACTACCCACATTCGCTTGCCTTCCATTTCAGGCACAACGGCTTCGCTGGGCACAGCGATAAATGTGGTTTTATTGCCCATAATTAAATCCCCTTTTGCAAACATTCCCGGCATCAATTCGTTGTTTTTATTCATAAAACGTGCTCTCAAGAGGATCATTCTGTTTTTGACATCTATCTGGGGATCTATGGCATAGACACGGGCGGAATAAAGTTGTTTGCGACCGGAAACGGAGAAGTCTACCTCACTCCCTTTCAGGGTGTTGTCGGCATATCTTTCGGGAATAGAAAATTCAAATTTCAGAATTGAATTGTCAACAATCCGGGCGATTTGTGAGCTGGGCTGTACGTAACTGCCTTCGCTGACATATCGAAAGCCCATCACTCCATCGAAAGGAGCCCGAATTTCTGTACGGTTGATTTTCACCCTCAATAGTTCAATATCCGCTTCGAGCATATTATAATCGGTCTGCAATTGATCGAAAGATTCCTGACTGATGGATTCGCGTTTCAGTAATATCCGCTGGCGTTCCAATTTTTCAGACAGTAGTTTTTTTTGAAATTCAGCACGAGTTAATTGTGCCTGTAAATCGGCATCATCCACTTTGAGCAGTAGTTGTCCTTTTTTAACGGAAGCTCCTTCCTGAAAATAGATGGTACGGACTTTTCCAACGATCTCGGCAACCAAATCTACTTCCTCATTGGCAAGTAAGGTCCCATTTGCAGGAAATCCTGTAGAAGTAATCGAATTTTCAGCAATAATGCCCGTCACCGGCAATTGTCCGCGAGCTGTCTTATTGGGTGTATTTTCTTTTGTGTCGTCCTCTTTGTTTCCTACCCGCGGCAGAATGATCCACACAACAATAATCAATAGGGGTAGTCCAATCAATAATGACTTTTTTATATATGTATTCATTTTCTTTTTTTTAAGTCTATCGACTTATTTGTTGTTTTTGTAAGCTCTTTCGGATGGGTAGAGTTGACCGATCTATATTTCCGCACCAATACCTTAGACAATCCTGTCTAAGTAAAGTTTATCACCCGACTGTTAATACTTTGTTAAAGCCAGTTTTTCCGCCTAAACATCCAATAGGTGAGAAAAGAAAAACCGAAGGAAATGATCGCAATAATGAATAATCCGTAACGTCCTTCTTCTAATCCGTTGTGTACGTTCATTCCATATAAGCTTGCGATTAATGTAGGGATCATCAATAACAAGGAGATAGCGGTCATACGTTTCATTATGACGTTCAAATTGTTGGAAATGACGGAAGCAAAAGCATCCATTGTCCCACTGAGAATGTCACTGTATATGCGTGCGGTGTCCTGTGCTTGCCGCAGTTCAATTTCAACGTCTTCTACCAAATCGGTGTCGAAAAATTCCCGCTGTTGTTTCAGATTTTTTAGTTTGATCAATAGGTTGTCGTTCCCTCTCAGCGAAGTGATGAAGAATACTAAAGACTTTTCTATCTTTAATAAACGTTGTAATTCAGCATTTTGAATAGATTTTTCCAATTCCTTCTCAACAGATCGACTTTGGTTGTTTATTTGTTTTAAATATTTCAGATACCACACAGAGGAGGAAAGAAATAGGCGAAATAACAGATCCCAATTTCCATTGATCATCATTTTTTTTCGTTGCATATAACGGATGAAATCAGGCAACATATCTGTTTCGTAGTGGCACACGGTGACAAAATAATTTTCCTTCATTATCATACCCAAGGGGATGGTGATGTAAGGGATGTCATTGAGGCTCTCCCGGTAAGGAATACGCAAAATCATCAATGTCCAACCATCTTCCTGCTCAATACGGGGTCGCTCGTCAATATCCTGAATGTCCGAAAGGAATGCTTCAGGAATATGTAGTTCGTCCATCAAATAATGATTATCTTCTGAGGTAGGCACTTCGATATTAATCCAGCAGCTCTTTTCCCATACCCTTCTTTCTGCAAAGTCGTCATTACAACATAAAAATTTTCTCATATAAATACTCTCCATTCATTACGAACAAAGGTCTGAGAAAACCTTTGCTCCCGATTAATAATTTTGATGATAGTCGTCCATATCTACGTTATGAATTTGCGGCACCAAAGATAGAAAAAAAATGAAAAGGTAGAACAGAAATGATTAAAAGTATAGATATTTAGATAAATTATTGAATATCTATAATTTAGACTATGGAAAACTATTACGAAATGGAAGGTGTATAGATGGTTCTGTCTATGGTTGCGGTGGTTTTATCATATCAAGAAAAATCGGTAAATGGTCGCTGTAACCACCGATGTAACGGGGTCCTCTGTAAGTAGGAAAAGGCTTATACCCGAAATGAGCTGCATCTTCTTCTAACAAAAAAGAAGCGGAATAAATAGAGGAAAAAGAAGTAGTCCCCCACCCTGAAGAGTTATGCAATAAACCGCCTGAAACAAGGATGTGATCTATCGTCTGCCAGCGACCTTTGAAACGATAGGTGCCTATATTTTTTTTCAATAGATGAATCCCCAAATTATATAATTCACATTCCCCGCAAAATTGTTCCGGATTTTTTGCGCCCAGTCGTTTTTGTGCGCGAGTATTTGCTTTCCCATTCAGATCTCCCAGTAGGATGATTTTTGCAGAAGGGTGCTGATTCCAAATTGCATCGACTTTATTTTTCACCACCGCAGCCGCCCTTTCTCTTTTCCATTCGCTCTGCTGTTCACCGCCCGACATTGAGGGGAAATGGCAAACGAAGAAATAGAAGGTGTCTGTGTCTAATCGACCGGAAGCATATAAAATATCACGTGTCCGAAAGGTCGTATCCTCCGGAAAGAGTGGTTGCAGGAAATTAACTTCCAATAAATGGAAATAGTCTTTCCGGTATAAAAAGGCGACATCAATGCCTCGCTTATCCGGTGAATCCTGATGTAGGATGGCATAATTGGCTTTCGAAAGGATGGTTTTTGTCGTCAAATCTTCCAATACCCGACGATTTTCTACTTCTGCTAAAGCAACAAAAACAGGTAATTCGTTTTCTCCAACAGCCGCTATCACTCGGGCTAATTTTAATAGTTTATCGGTGTAACGGGCTTTTGTCCAATATTTATTTCCTTGTGGAGTAAATTCTTCATCAGCCGTCAAAGGGTCGTCAGTTGTGTCGAAAAGATTTTCAACATTGTAAAACATCAGCCGACAAGTCGGCTGCGCACCCAGAAATGTCCACACAAAAAGCCATAATATGAGAAGGATGCACTTCAAACAGTGATAGATTAAAAAGTTCTAATCAAGTCTATTGACCTTTATCCTTTTTGTCAAGTACTTTCTACAAGATGTTTCAATTTTTAAAAGAGGATCGTTCTTTTATTTACAGAATCTCTTTTATTTTTATCTTCATATAATCATCCCACGACATATTTTTATATGTATCACTCCCAATATAGTCCAATACCATATTTCCCCGCTTCCGATCTAAGTAGTAGTACAAACGTTCCATTAATTTTCCTTCTTCATCAAAGATGTAGATTCCCGGCACTCTCAGCACTTGTTCGCTCAAGGCTATCGCCAATTGATGAAGGTTGTTGTTTTCTGCCCCAGCATTAGTAAAGCGATGTGTCATAAAAGTGAGTGTGTCTGTTGATTGTGCATCCAAGCGCAGGCAATAAAAATGTTTGTCTGCCAATGCAGCAAAGGTGGTATCCGGAAAGACTATTTTTTCCATCATCTTACTCGAATTGTTCCAAGGTGCCTCTAAGAACAATAGTATCTTTTTTTTCTTTTCTTTTCTCTTCTGATCTAAATCTTTAAATTCCGTCCAATAATTGACAGGCTTTTCGTCTTTTAGTGCATCTATCCCAAATACTTGTTCAAAATCGGTCAAAAATTCATTTACATTGGTAGAACGGTAAGCGTTTTCGGAAAAATAGACCATAAAGCCCTGCATTTTTTCCGCATCCATATAACCCGGTACAACTAAATTTACTTTTTCCGTATCGTATAGAAATACGGTGGTCGGATAGGACAATTTTCCTCCTAACATTTCTAATGCAATACCACTGATGGAGCGATTCCCATTTTTTACCGGAGCATATTTTTTATCCCGAAAGGTCACTGTATCTGCCGATTCAGCATTTATCTTTACCGGATAGAAGTAACGATTGACAAAAGGAATCACCACAGGATCGGCATAAGTGGTCTGATCCATCTGTTTACACCATCCGCACCAATCCGTATAAAAATCAATCAGCAGTGGTTTCGGGTGTACTTTATTTAATTTTTCAGCCTCGCTGATTGATAGCCAATGTATTTCATTTTGTTGAGCTCGTACTCCGAATGCCAGCAATAAAATTCCTATGATGAAAGCGACTTTCATTTTAAATTTCTTATTCTTTACGATCCGACTGTAATAATTCCCAATATTCGACAGCCCGCCGCAGGTGAGGGATAACTATTGTCCCTCCTACAAGATCAGCCACTGCAAATACTTCAAACAGTTCATCCGTAGTGACTCCCTGTTCGTAGCATTTTTCTAAGTGGTATTTAATACAATCATCACACCTTAAAACCATTGAGGTAGCCAAGCCCAACATTTCTTTCACTTTTGTGGAAAGCGCACCTTCCATATAGGTGTTTGTGTCTATGTTATAAATTCGCTTGATTACTTTGTTATCCGCCGCTAAGATTTTTTCGTTCATCCGCGCCCGATAGTCCCGAAATTCTTTTACTTTATCGTCCATTATCCGAAAAATTTAATCACATCATTGACATTTGCTAAAATAAACAGACCAAAAATAAATACCATACCTACAATTTGGGCATATTCCATAAATTTTTCTCCCGGTCTGCGCCGAGTGATTACTTCATATAGCAGGAATAAAACGTGTCCCCCATCAAGTGCCGGAATCGGTAAAATATTCACTACTGCCAACATAATAGAAATCAATGCGGTCAGACTCCAAAAATCAGCCCAATTCCAAACGGTGGGGAAAATATTGGCGATAGAAGCAAAACCACCGACGGATTTGACCGCTGTTGATCCCTGTGAAAATAGTAATTTCAATTGTTTCACATAAGATCCCAATTGATTTACCCCCATCTTTATTCCCGCCGGGATGGCTTCCAATAAGGTGTATTCGCGCGTGATCAATTTCAAGGTCGTTGGTGGCAATACGACATAAATCCCAAATTTTCCATCTTGACTCAAGGTGAAATTATAAAGCAATGTGTCTGTCCCGCGCAATATGTGGGTGCTTATTTCTTTTCCTTTGTTTGCCTCCACTAATTCTGTAAATTCGTCATAGAATCGGAAGGTGCTGTCGTTCACCGATAGTATTTTATCTCCTTTTCGGATCCCTGCATCATAAGCGACAGAATAGTCGGCAAAATCTCCAATTTCAACATTCTTCAGCGGATGTCGCGGGACAAGCAAAGGATTTAATGTATAACTTTTGGAAGACATTTCCAGTAGTTCAGCTACAAAAGTATCGGGAATATTCAACGACACCTTCTCTCCTTGCCGGATCACTTGCATCGTCTTCGGATGGTTCAGCAACATCTCCGGAATAATAGATCCGAAACGATCGAGCTCCTGATGATCGAGCGCAATGATCTGATCTCCTTTTTGCATTCCCATCTCGGTAAAGATAGAGTCGCAAACAACACCGTAGGTGACATTTTTAGCCGGTAAATAGGTTTCACCCCACGTGTAAAGGATTCCTATATAAATGGCAAAAGCAAGTAAGACGTTGACCATCACACCTCCCAGCATAATCAACAGACGTTGCCACGCCGGTTTTGCTCTAAATTCCCACGCTTGTGCCGGTTGTTTCATTTGTTCCGTATCCATCGATTCATCGATCATTCCGGCAATTTTTACATATCCCCCTAATGGTAACCAGCCAACTCCGTATTCTGTTTCACCTTTTTTGAATTTAAATAAGGAAAACCACGGATTAAAGAACATATAAAATTTTTCAACCCGCGTTTTAAATAACTTGGCAAAAAGGAAGTGTCCAAATTCGTGGAAAACAACCAGAATAGAGAGACTTAAAACTAACTGTAAGACTTTTATTAATATATCCATTTTTATTATTTAAGTCCGTTGACTCATTTGTTATTTTTTATAATTTCCTTTTAATAAGTGATTTCTATTTAAAATCACATCAAACTTTGAGCGATCCGTCGGCTTTCAGTGTCGGTCGCCATCAGATCCTCCAGCATAGGATTCGGGAGGAAGGACACGCGCTGCATTGTTTCTTCAATTAGATCGGACATTCTGATGAAAGATAGTTTTTCTTGCAGAAATGCCTCCACGGCTATCTCATTCGCGGCATTTAAAATGCAAGGCATATTTCCTCCTTTGTTCATTGCTTCATAGGCTAATTCCAAGTTCCGAAATGTTTTTCTGTCCGGTTCTTCAAATGTCAATGAGGGGGAGATTCTAAAATCCAATCGTCCAAAATCCGCGTCTATCCGTTCAGGAAATGTCAATGCATACTGGATCGGAAGGCGCATATCCGGTACACCTAATTGTGCTTTTATGCAACCGTCTGAAAATTGGATCATTGAGTGTACGAGTGATTGTGGATGTACCCATACTTCAATTTGTTCCGGCTTTACCCCAAATAACCATTTTGCCTCTATCACTTCAAATCCCTTGTTCATCATAGACGCAGAATCAATGGTTACTTTCGCCCCCATATTCCAATTGGGATGTTTTAAAGCATCTGTTGGAGTTACTTTTTCTAAAAACGCACGATCTTTCCCTCTGAAAGGTCCGCCAGAAGCCGTTAAAATCAATTTTTCCACCCGACTACGAGTTTCGCCCATTAGACATTGGAAGATCGCCGAATGTTCTGAATCAACGGGCAAGATCGCCACTTTCTGTTTTTCAATGGCCTGATTAATTAATTTCCCTGCCACAACCAAGGTTTCTTTGTTGGCTAAAGCGATGTTTTTCCCCGCCCGAATGGCATTCAAGGTAGGAATTAATCCGCTATATCCCACCATCGCAGCCACCACCAAATCAACCGAAGAAGAGGTCACTACCTGAGCGATCGCTTCCGCTCCTGCATACACCTTTATCGCTTCGTGTTGCAACGCATCCCGCACGATGGTGTATTTTTCTTCATTGGCAATCACCACACAATTCGGTCTGAATTTCAGTGCCTGTTCTATCAGTAAGTCGACATTGTTGTGTGCCGTCAGTACCTCCACACAAAATCGTTCGGGATTAGCAGCGATCACTTGTAATGTCTGAGTACCTATTGAACCGGTCGAACCCAGTATGGCTATATTTTTCATATTTGTTTTTCTATTTGAACTTCATAAAATTCTCCGGATTTAGCGGATTCCCGGCTCGCCACAATTCAAAATGCAAATGTGGTCCACTGGTCACTTCTCCTGTATTTCCGACGATTCCAATTACTTCTCCTCCCCGAACATAGTCGCCCTGTTTTTTTAATAATGTTGAATTGTGTTTGTAGACAGAAACCAAATCATTGGCGTGTTGTACCTGAACAACATAGCCCGTATTTACAGTCCAATCCGTGAAGATAATCACTCCATCTAAAACGGCAGCAACTTTGGCGTTGGCTTTCGCCACAATATCTGTCCCATAGTGTCGATTTTTTTCATCAAAACTTCGTGTCACAATACCTTCTACCGGGGGAAAGAAGTGATAGTAATCTTTGTTTTGTTCTTTCTGTCCAAATGACAGATTAAAACGTTCTTTTTCTTCCACTTCAGAACGAAATGCACTCTCCTGCTCGCTGATAGTAAATTGTATTGTATCGTATCCCGGCTTGATACTGTCATTCCGCACAGTATTCCAAGCCGTTGAATCTCCTCCACTTACCATAATTTGCAAGGAACGCAGGAAACGGTCGCGTTTCATTAGTTCTTCTTCCAATGAATCGACACGGATCGCATTTTCAGCGATCATCTGTCGCATATTACCATCAGGATAACCGGGTATAAATTCCCGTAAGCCTGTAAAAGCGATCAATAAGATGGTCAATATCACTAATACGACACTCAATACGCTCAAGGCTGTCAGTACGTGTAGTTGAGATAATCTGAAATTTAATATTTCCTCGTAAGAGGTTTCGTTGATAACCGATAGTTTATACTTGTATTTCAGCCGATCCCATAATTTAACCTGCTCTTTTGCCATACCTTCCTTATTTTAGCGACCAAAATTACGATAAAATTATCAATGTAGCAATGTCTTCGTTTATAAAGTTCACAAAGTTGTTTGCACAGCTATTTCCGACAGATCCATTTTACAAAAGCTGATTGCTGTTTGTCTCACTCTCTCTTTTTGATACTGCCCTTACATTTCCTGATTTTCACCCACAACCTGAGAGTGATATTCAAAAACCTTTAAACCAAATTCGGGCAAGACAGCCATAATGTGATCGAAAATGTCGGCTTGTATCTTTTCGTATTTCACCCACTCCTGCTCAGCAGAGAAGCAGTAAATTTGTATCGGCATCCCGGTAGGTCCGGGCTGTAATTGTCTCACCATGTGTGTCATCCCTATGTTGATTTCCGGATTTGCTTCTATCCAAGCATCCATATAAGATCGAAAAACACCGATATTGGTAAGTTTCCGCTGATCCAATATGGTTATTTTATCCTTATTGATTGTACCTAATTTTGATAACATACCATCCAGATAATCTTTTAAAAAAGCAGAATAGGCAAATTTATCAATTTCATCGTGTGTCAGAAAATGAACCGAATCAATATCAATGTTGATGCTCCGCATAATTCTCCGCCCGGCTGATTCTTCCATCCCCCGCCAATTAGTGAATGATTCGGACACTAACTGATAGGTGGGTATTGTAGAAATTGTCATATCCCAATTCTGTACTTTTACGGTGTATAAGTTTACTTCCAGCACCGAACCATTTGCATTGTTTTTCGGCATCTCAATCCAGTCACCTATTCGTATCATATTGTTCGCCGTTAGTTGTATACCCGCAACAAATCCGAGTATAGAATCTTTGAATATCAATAATAGTACAGCTGCGAAGGCACTTAATCCGACGATCAGATGTTCCGGCGATTTATTCATCAAGACGCTGACCACCGTCACTACCACAATTGTATAAAGAAAGACTTTGATCAATTGAATAAAAAAGGTGATCGGACGGTTTTTAGCCATCGGATAGCTGTCATAAATTCGATTAATCGCATTCAACAAGGAAGATAAGATGAGGAATGTGACTATAATCAGCCAAATATCGACCAATCGCCTCAATATATCTTTGTATTCCCAATTAATGTACGACAATATAATATAAGCAGCTATCGGAAGAATTAAAGCCGATAGTTTACTAAAAAATCCTTGATCGTATAAAATATCATCCCACGTATTTCGGGTCTTTCCTACGATTTTTTTGATTAAATATGAGAGCCATTTTTTAGCAATCAGGTAGACACACGCAGCAATGAGGATCGTTGTAATAATTTTCAACACAATATCGTCTGTTTCTGATATTCCTAAATTCTCCAACCAATCTGTCAATCGGCGACCGTCTAAAAAATTATTCATCTCGTCAATATGTTAAATTATTCTATAATTCATCTACTAAACATCAGCAGATCAAGGTTTGCCTATTAAAGTTAAGTTAAACACAAAATCCTCCTTATATTGAATCGTAAATAAAAGTACTTTTGTTTCAAAGACATAAAAATTTAGAATATGAAAAGACTATTTATTACCTTATTTATTTCCTGCCTCCTATCGATACAGGGAATTTTTGCACAAGTAAATTTACAGGCTCCAATGCCTCAGGATCCCAATGTTGTAGTAGGAAAACTATCGAATGGGATCACGTATTATATCCGCCACAATGCAGAGCCGAAAGACCGCGCAAGTTTTTACATTATGCGAAATGCCGGAGCCTTGCTTGAAAATGACTCTCAAAATGGTCTGGCTCACTTTTTGGAACACATGGCTTTCAACGGATCTAAAAATTTTCCGGGAAACAGTATGATTTCCACTCTCGAAAAATATGGTGTCGCTTTCGGACGGAACGTCAACGCTTATACAGCACATAACGAAACCGTATATAATTTGAGTGAAGTTCCCACCACTGATGAGAAATTAATAGACACCTGCCTATTAGTTCTGCACGATTGGTCCTATTACTTGACCTTGTCAGAAAAAGACATTGACGATGAAAGAGGCGTTATCTCTGAAGAGTGGAGAACTCGCCACACGGGCAGTTTTAGAATACAAGCACAAACACTGCCGGTATTATTAAAAGGCTCACAATACGCCATTCGCGACGTAATCGGAGATTTGAACATTATCAAAAATTTCAAGTATCAAACGATCCGTGATTTTTATCACGAATGGTATCGTTCAGACTTAGAAGCCATTGCTGTGGTTGGAGATTTTGACATTGTCAAAATGGAACAAAAGATCAAAGATCTTTTCTCTAAAATTCCGGCAGTCAAGAATCCCAAAGCCCGTCCAGAATTTGAAGTTCCAGAACACAACGAAATGTATTATTGCCTGGCTACCGATAAAGAAGTAGAAAGTTCTTCTATCAGTATCACAACTATGTTACCGGCACCGAGTGCTAAAGAAAAAAATACATTGAATTATTTGAGAGAAAATATTATTCATTCTTTCTATAATAGTATGATCAACTCTCGTATCAGCGAACTGATGCAAAAAGGGAATCCTCCTTTTATTAATGCCGGTATCGGTCACGGAGGTTTTGTGAGAGGTTATGATTCTTATAATATTTCAGCTACCCCAAAACCTAACGAAGAGGAGGTAGCCTTAGAAGCTATTTTGACAGAAAACGAAAAAGTAAAAAGATTCGGTTTTGCTAACAGTGAGTTGGAACGAGTGAAAACCAGTATGTTAGTTCAATTGGAATCTGCTTACAAAGAGAAAGATAAACAAGACAACGAAAGTTTCATCAATGATATGAAAGATCATTTCTTGGAACAAGAACCGATGCTTGACTTCGACTACTATTATCAAATGGCTAAACAAATGATCCCTACCATTACCGTGGAAGAGGTTTCAGCAAAAGCCAAAGAATGGAATACCGAAAAGAATCGCACGGTGATCATTTCAGGTCCGTCAGAAAATGCAAAACATTTGACCAAAGAAGAAGTGGTAGCTATTATGGATAAAGTGGCAAAATCAAATATTGAAGGCTACAAAGACGAAGTAAGCACCTCTTCCTTGATCAGTGAAAACCTAAAAGGCTCTAAAATCGTTGCTACCAAAAAATTACCGCCATTCCAAGCAGAAGAATGGACTTTAGCAAACGGTGCAAAAGTAATCTTCCGCAAAGCTGATTATGAAAAAGACGCCGTGTCGTTAGCTTCATACAGTAAGGGCGGTTCTTCTCTTTATGATGTAAATATGTTGCCTTCAGCCAGCAATGCATCAGCCTTCATCAATGCATACGGACTGGGCGATTTCGATGCTATCACTTTGAGAAAACTCTTAAATGGCAAAATGGCATCTTGTGGTGTTTCAATCGATGGAATGTCTGAATCTGTCAACGGAAGTTCAACACCCAATGATTTTGAAACAATGTTGCAATTGCTTTATCTTCGCTTTGAAAAGCCCCGCTTTGATAAAGAAGCTCACGAATCAATGATGAGTCGTAACCGCGCTGCTATTGCTAATATGGAAAAGAATCCGGAAAAGATTATGAAAGATTCTATACAATTGATTATGAGCAATTATAATCAAAGATCTCTACTGTTCAATGAAAAATATTTGGATCAAATTAGTATTGAAAAAATTGAACAGGTATACCGGGAACGTATTAAAAACGCTAATGATTTCACCTTTTTTATTGTTGGTAACATTGACGCAGAAACAGCCAAACCGTTAGTTGAAAAATACATCGGTTCACTGAAATCTGAAAACCGCAAAGAAGACTGGAAAGACAACAACGTCAGAGGTCCGAAAGGTAAAACAGTAAAAGTGATCGAATTGGCTTTGGAAACACCGAAATCAACCGTCATTACCAATTTTTCTAAAGATATGCCTTACAGTATGTACAATAACATTTGTAACAGTATCCTGAAAAGCATCTTGGATCTGAGATATACCACAAATATCCGTGAAAAAGAAGGTGGAACCTATGGCGTAGGAGTATCAAGCAGTTCTATGCGTGAGCCTTATTCCAATTACAGTCTGACGATGAATTTTGATTGTGATCCTGCTAAAGCCGATCACCTGAAATCATTGATCTATGCTGAAACAGAAAATTTAATGAAAGAACCTCCGACGACTGAAGAAATAAGCAAGGTTATCTTGAATATGAAAAAGAATCGGGAACAATCAAAACCTCATAATAATTATTGGTTGAATGCTATCTATAGTTATTATGTGAGTGGTATCAATCCCGATGCTCCCCAAAATTTTGATGAGATTATTAATAAAATCACACCGAAAGACATTCAGAAATTTGCTCAATCTCTGTTCAAAGGTGCCGATGTTGTTGATATGACTTTTAATCCAAAACAATAATACATTTTCATATAATCCCGGGCAGATAGCCCGGGATTTCTATTTTTTATTTCCACATTTTTTGATTACGATTCACTTTATTTCTTATTGCTATGTCATACCAGATCCCCGAAATAGCTCTATTGGATGCATCTGATTTAAAAAATGCCTCCGAACAACTCCATTCACTCGAACTTCAATCCATTGCTTGTAATAATTGGTCGGACAGTTTTCCTTATGCCCCAAAGGCCGCTTTTCAGATGGCTCATAACGGACAGGAATTGTTTATTCGATTCTCTGTACAGGAAGATCGCACGATGGCTCTAATCACCCAGGACAACGGTGATGTGTGGACTGATTCGTGTGTCGAGTTTTTTATTGCATTGGACGAAAGCGGATATTATAATTTTGAATTTTCCTGCATAGGCAAAGCATTATTAGGATTTAGAAAAGAACGTCCGACAGCCGTTCACGCCTCTGCGGATATAATGCACACAATTAAACGTTTGGCTAATTTAGGCAGCACTAATTTTAAAGAGAAACAAATTCTCACCCCGTGGGAATTAACTGTTGCTATTCCCATCACTGCCCTTTTCCGTCATCAAATAAAAAGTTGGAAAGGTCTGACAGCGCATATAAATATTTATAAATGTGGCGATCATTTATCCACTCCTCATTACCTGTCTTGGAAACCGATTGATACACCTACACCTGATTTTCATATTCCCAGATGTTTCACAGAAGTTAAATTTTAATTTAAAATCAATGAAAGATCGCATCATATATGGATTCATTCCGGGGCTCATTACCCCTTTTTTTATTATTATTCTTTTTTGGCTTTTCCGCTTTAATTATTTAAGCATAGAGGAGTTCATCCGTCAGGCAATCTTTCTAAAAGTCCAATTCAAACTCATTGCCATCGGTGTATTCTTTGCCGATTTAGGGCTTTTTTATCTATTTTTGAAGTTAAACAAAAATAACGCCTCAAAGGGCGTTATCTTGGCAGTATTTATTTATTTTTTTATCTTTCTAATTTTTTAAGTACATAGACTTAAAGTCGTTCCGGCAGAGATATATACTTGCAAGATTTGTGAAATATTGTAAGTATTCTTTGAGTATTTATATCATCTAATTTGTCCGTTCTTTGCCTTCATTAATCTTTTACCTCTTCATATTCAGCATCCTCTACCTCTTGTCCATCCTCCATCTTCACCATTTTTTCTTTGTCTTCATTAACACGTCTCATCTTCTTAATCGTGTATTGATTTAATAAATCTGTGATTCCATAAAAAATAGCTGTAAAACCAAATAATCGGAATACAAATATATTAGACTCAAAAGGATTAAATATGACTACAATACCGGCAATCAGTATCAACACAGGAAAAATATAACTGACCGGAGAAACGACACCAAACTGTCTGGAAGCCGCCAAAGATACGAATTGTCCGACAGCCGCAATGATCAGAATAAACCCTAAAAAGATCATAAATACCGTAGCAAACCACGAGGGCGCACAAAGCAATAATAATCCTAATACCATACTCCCAATACCATTGAATGATAAGAAGCGACGCGGACGTTCATCCTGCTTTTTTTGAGAGATGATAAATGAAGTTAATCCGGTTGTCAAAAAGATCAAACCGATTAGCATAATAATATATTTTTGAGCTGTTTCAGGCCAAACAACTAACACCAAACCCAAAATAATAGCCAAAATATCACGATACATAGCCCCTTTGATATTCGTAGACGTATAAACGATTTGCATACAAATTTCTTTATTAAAACGATACTGATTTCTTTAACGAAGGTAGACATTTTTTTGTTATGACGAAACAGATTATCTATTTTTTTATGAATTTACCCGACAAACCAACAATCAAGTCTTTAGCTTTTAGCTTTTTTCGCTATCTTTGCACATTCAAAAAAATTACTATGGGATATAACGAAGAAATTTCACGACGTCGGACTTTTGGTATTATCAGTCATCCTGATGCCGGAAAAACCACTCTTACGGAAAAATTATTGCTTTTCGGTGGAGCCATTCACATTGCAGGAGCCGTAAAATCAAATAAAATCAAAAAAACTGCAACATCCGATTTTATGGAAATCGAACGTCAAAGAGGTATTTCGGTTGCAACCTCTGTGATGGGATTTGAATACTGCGGAGTAAAAATCAATATTCTTGATACTCCCGGTCACCAAGATTTTGCCGAGGACACATTCCGCACGCTGACAGCCTGCGACAGTGTGATCATTGTCGTTGATGCAGCCAAAGGTGTTGAAACACAAACTCGTAAATTAATGCAGGTATGTCGGATGCGTAAAACTCCGGTTATCGTTTTTATCAATAAACTGGACCGTCCGGCGAATGATCCTTTCGATATATTGGATGATGTAGAAAAAGAACTGCAAATAAAAGTGAATCCACTTAGTTGGCCCATTGGCAGCGGAGATACCTTCAAAGGAATTTATAACCTGCATAAACAAAATCTCTGTCTTTATACCCCCAGTATTCAAAATATATCCGAAGGTATTGAAATCACAGATACCGACTCCAAAGAATTAGATCAACACATTGGTGAACGTTCTGCCGATAAATTACGGGAAGATTTAGAATTAATCCGGGAGGTCTACCCCGGACTGAATCGGGAAGAATACTTAGAAGCAAGCGTTGCACCCGTCTTCTTTGGCTCTGCTCTCAATAATTTTGGTATCCGTGAATTGCTTGACTGTTTTATAGAAATCGCACCATCACCACTCCCACGGGAAACAGAAGAAAGGATTGTTCTACCCGATGAAGATAAATTCAGTGGCTTTGTTTTCAAAATTCACGCCAATATGGATCCTAATCATCGCGATCGAATTGCTTTTATTAAAATTTGTTCGGGAATATTCAAACGCAATACTAATTATCTGCACGTCAGAAATGGTAAAATGTTGAAATTTTCCACTCCTACCGCCTTTATGGCTTCCAAAAAATCCGTTATTGACGAAGCTTATCCGGGTGACATCATCGGTCTACACGACACAGGTACGTTCAAAATCGGAGATACCCTGACAGAAGGAGAAAAACTGCATTTTAAAGGAATACCCAGTTTTTCACCGGAATTATTTAAATACATTGAAAATGCCGACCCGATGAAGTCCAAACAATTAGCCAAAGGTATTGATCAATTAATGGACGAAGGGGTTGCTCAGTTATTTATCAATCAATTCAACAATCGTAAAATTATTGGCACAGTCGGTGCCCTGCAATTTGAAGTAATTGAATACCGTCTGTCACACGAATATGCAGCCTCCAGTCGCTGGGAACCTATCAATTTATACAAAGCTTGTTGGATTGAAGCATTAGATCAGACGGAGTTGGTAGACTTCAAGAAACACAAAGCCCAATATATGGCAAAAGATAAAGAAGGACGGGATGTCTTTTTAGCTGATTCTCAGTATATGCTAAATATGGCTCAAGATAACTATAAGAAATTAATTTTCCACTTCACCTCAGAATTTTAAATACAAAATATTTAGATTATGATCGAAATAGGCAAAACATTTATACAAGAAATCATTGTAGAGCATAAAGATACAGCTGTCGTATACGGATCAGGGAAGCTGGAAGTTTTCGCTACGCCCGCAATGGTTGGGTTGATGGAAAACACCGCCATCCGTTGTCTGGAAGGTATGTTAGAACCAGATAGCGATACCGTCGGTATTGAGATCAACACCCAACATACGAAAGCCACTGCTGTCGGTAAAAAAGTTTTCTGCAAAGCAACTCTCACAGAGGTAGATATGCGACGTCTTCATTTTGTCATTGACACGTGGGATGAAAAAGGTCCCATTGGTCACGCCACCCACGATCGTTTTATTATCAATCCTGAAAAATTTATGAGTAAACTCTAATACACTGGTGAAAACTGCCGTACAATTTCCCGATTGGTCTACCAAGACGATCCTCATAGCAGAAGACTATGATGACAATTATGCTCTGCTTGCTGCCTTGCTGAAACATACACATATCCATATTCTTTGGGCTCACAATGGACGCGAAGCGATTGATATGGCACTCAAGCAGCCGGAAATAAATGTCATATTAATGGATATTACAATGCCTGAATTTGATGGAATAGAGGCACTACGCTGTATTAAACAAGAAATACCCAATAAAATCGTAATAGCACAAACTGCTCACGGGATGTCTGTATCGATAAATACAGAAAATTTTAACGATATATTACTAAAACCCATTCGATGTTCCTTACTAATAGAAACATTAAGAAAATACCTGTAAGATGCAATTTAACCTGACTTCCGAATTTAAACCCACAGGAGATCAACCCGAAGCGATAGCCCAGCTCATAGAAGGACTTAACAACAATAGGGAATCACAAGTACTGCTGGGTGTAACCGGTTCAGGAAAAACATTTACCGTTGCCAATGTAATTAATCACTTTGATCGTCCTACACTTATCCTCAGTCATAATAAAACACTGGCGGCACAGTTGTACAGTGAATTTAAAAGCTTTTTTCCTGAAAATGCCGTAGAATATTTTGTTTCTTATTACGATTATTATCAACCGGAGGCTTATTTACCTACAACCGATACATACATCGAAAAAGATCTCGCCATTAATGACGAAATCGACAAATTACGTTTGCGTACAACCGCCTCTCTACTGTCTGGACGGCGAGATATTATCGTCATTTCATCCGTATCCTGTCTGTATGGTATGGCTGATCCCCGCGCTTTCAGTACGAATGTCACCCACTTGAAAAAAGGGATGACGATCAGCAGAAATGTCTTATTACGCAAATTAGTGGATGCCCTCTACGCCAACAATGAAATTGAATTTAAACGGGGAAGTTTCCGGGCAAAGGGTGAAACTGTTGACATCTTTCCAGCGATAGAAACTTACGATGGTGTTGCTTATCGGATCGAATTTTGGGATGATGTCATCGACAGGATCACCTCATTTAATCCGACAACGCACCAAACAATCGGAAATCAAGATGAATTAGATATTTATCCGGCAAACCTATTTGTTACCGACAAAAACACCGTAGCAAAAGCCTTACTTGACATTGAGAAAGATAGACAAGATCAAGTAGCCTATCTGCAAGACATCGGGAAATTTCAAGAAGCCAAACGACTGGATGAAAGAGTGAAGTACGATATGGAAATGATCCGAGAACTCGGATATTGTTCCGGCATCGAGAATTATTCCCGCTATTTTGACGGACGTGAAGCAGGCATACGCCCTTTCTGTCTATTAGACTATTTTCCAGATGATTTTTTAATGGTCATCGATGAATCACACGTCACCCTCCCACAAATTCGCGCGATGTATGGCGGAGATCACGCCCGCAAGCAATCATTAATAGACTATGGGTTCCGACTACCGGCAGCATTTGACAATCGTCCCCTGACCTTCGATGAATTTGAAATCAAAACGGGACAAACTGTATATATCAGTGCCACACCTGCCGATTATGAATTGGAAAAAAGCGAAGGAGTCATTGTCGAACAAATCATTCGCCCCACCGGTATTCCTGATCCGCAAATTGAAGTAGTTCCCTCGCTGAAACAAATTGACCACTTAGTTAATGAGATTCAAAAACGAATTGAACTGCAGGAACGTACCTTGGTCACCACACTAACCAAGAAAATGGCGGAAGAACTCAGTAAATATTTTGACCGCATTGGTATAAAATGTCAATATATACATTCGGATGTAGATACCCTTGAACGGATAAAAATATTGGATAACTTACGCAAAGGTGTCATTGATGTACTTGTTGGTGTAAATCTGTTGCGCGAAGGACTTGATTTGCCCGAAGTTTCTTTAGTGGCTATTTTAGATGCCGACAAAGAAGGATTTCTCCGTTCTACCCGTTCACTAACCCAAACAGCCGGCCGAGCAGCCCGTCATCTTGATGGCAAGGTGATTATGTATGCCGATCGAATCACACGTTCGATGCAGACAACAATAGACAACACTAATTATCGTCGGGAAAAGCAATTAAAATACAACGAAGAGCACCATATTACACCGCATCAAATTCATAATTCTACAGTTTCCGCCTTCTCTCAGGGTACTACAAAAGCCTATATTGAAGAAGAACATCTTCAGCTTGTTGCCGATCCGGTGATCGCCTATATGAGCAAGCCTGAAATCGAAAAGATGTTTCAAAAGACCAAAACAGCAATGCAAAAAGCCGCCAAAGAACTCGATTTCTTGGAAGCAGCCCGCCTGCGCGACGAGATGTATCAATTAGAAGAAAAACTAAAAATGTTTTAGAAATAAAAAATCCTTCCAAATTATATTCAGAAGGATTTTCCTTTTTTGAGCCTCTTGGCGGATTCGAACCGTCGACCCCGAGATTACAAATCACGTGCTCTGGCCAACTGAGCTAAAGAGGCGAATGGATAAAATGGGTAAGCTTACTATGTCGCACCGCTACGACCACATACCCTTGCTGCCTTCCGACCCTGGTGGATTCTGTAGGAGCTGGTCGCATAGGACTTACCCGGCACAAAAGTACAAAAAATCATATTGCCACCAAATATTTAGGATCATTTTTATTCAAAAATATAATATATTTCAATCAATATATTATTAATCAGGCAAAAACATCTTACAAATAAAAAGAAAAGGAAGGAAAAGTTAAAAGACACGGGGAATGCAACATCTGATTTTTTTTTTCGATATACATATCAGGTTTAATTTATTAAAAGCAACTAAAAATTAACACACTCAAGGTTATGCCAAACAACAATAGCGATTTTACTTTTGCCGCGAAGCTGATTTCTGATGTCCTCATACACCTGAATATATCTTTAACATCCGGACAAGATTTTGCCAAAAGCATAACCACATCACTTCAATGTATTGGTGAATTTACCCGACACGATCGAATGAATGTGATAGAAATCAATCACAATATGACTTATACGATTCTTTACGAATGGTATGATCCCCTACTGTCACCTGTTCCCGATCAATGGAAACATCAACATCTTTTTTACGATTCTCCACTGGAAGAGCAACTTTGTAATCAAAACTACATCATCATTCGTCAAACAGACCAAACGATTCATCCGAATATTAAAATATCGCTGGAAGAGCAATGTTGTCAACAAATGTTGTTACTTCCTCTTTTTGAGTCCAATTTGCAATTTGCTTTCCTTGTTTTTATGCAATGTCAACAGATACACGATTGGGACACGGAAGAAATTAAATTATTAAAAAATATTTCTTCTATCATCGCCACCCAATTAAATAACTACCGTCTGGTCAAACGGTTAGTTCTTCATCTCAAACGATGCAGGGAAAAGAAAATATAAATAAGTTGCACAAAATCCATAATACGAGCTATAATGCCCATAGATAACAGCAAATACACTCTTCTGCTTATCACCTCTTCATTAGAAGAGCCAACAAAGATTCAGCAATTTCTACGGGATCATTCTTTCATCATCCAGGAAGCAACAGATGAACAGGAAGCTATACATCTGGCAACAGTAGATACACCCGATTTGATATTACTGGATATAGATCGAGCTACTCAACAAAAAACGGCTGTCATCCGGGAGCTTAAAAGCAATAAAACAATTGGTCCTATTCCGGTGTTATTTATAACTTCCATCACAAATGAAAGCTATATTCCTGAATGTTTATCGTATGATCATATAGATTTTGTCACCAAACCTTTCCGCCCACAAGAATTAATCATCCGCATACAACATCAGTTGTTATTGCTTCGGGCAGAACGCATCATCCGCCGGCAAAATGAGAAATTAAGAAAAACACTTGAAGCCCGCGACAAATTATATTCTGTTATCGCCCACGATTTAAGAGCCCCTATTGGAACCATCAAAATGATTAATGACTCTATCGGAAGTCAAAAAGACCACATAAAAGATCTTAATATCCGCAAATTGTTTGGTATGCTCAATCAAACCACGGAAGAAGCCTTTAATTTATTGGAAAATTTATTACGCTGGACCCGCAATCAAAACGGCAAAACTAAAATACACGCCACCGAATTTAATCTCTCTACCTCTGTTCGGCAAGTCGTTTCTCTTTTCTCTACGATTGCTGCGTCAAAAGAAATAAAGATATACTGTGACGTTAATGGCAAGCATTGTGTTTATGCAGACGAAGATATGATTAGAACAGTTTTGCGGAATTTACTTTCCAATGCTATCAAATTCACCTATCCTGGAGGTACTGTCCGAATTGATATAACAGATACGCCGAAGACCATTACCGTACACGTAAAAGACAATGGGACAGGAATTCCCAAAAATATTCAGCCCAAGTTATTACATTCTGAGTATATCACCACTTATGGTACACGCAATGAAAAAGGCAGTGGTTTAGGGCTGGTCTTATGCCAGGATTTTATTAAAATGAATAGAGGAAAGCTTTGTTTCACCTCGCAAGAAGGAATAGGTACGACCTTTTATTTCACACTTCCTGCAAGTGCTCCACTTTCTTAACACTATTGGAAAGTTGCTGATACATTTTCAGTGATCCCCAAGCATCCGTTGCTGCATAACGGATTTGAGCTTCTGTCAAAGATAAGACATCCCAATTGGAAGTACGCTGGTGTTTAGAGATCTTCACTCCGAAAATAATAGCCATCAATTTAGAAAAGGATTTATCCTCAATACCAAATGTGACGGCATATTCTTGCATTTCCACAAAAGAGGCGGGAGCAAAACTGCCCAATCTCTGTAAATGTCGAAGATCATCCCGTATGCCAACACCAATCTTTACGACTTGAGAGTCGGACAATAAGCGTTGCAAGGAAGGTCTAAAACCGCATTTATTCAAACGGAACAGGTACACCCGGTGGAATGTTGCCAATTGCAACAAGCTGACATTATAGGTTTCCCCCTTCCGAAAAGCGGGACGAGTTTCTGTATCAAATCCAAGATATTGTTGGGCAAGCAAAGTCTCTGCTATCTCATCAACTTTTTCTTTATCTTCTACCACTACTACTTCACCCGGAAAAACATACACAGGCAAGCTATTCATCTCTTCTTTTTCAATCTTCTTTTTAAAATTCATAAACATCACAAATAAAACTTTAAACCTCCTCTTCTTTCACCTGATAAACCACCGAATGAATAGCCCTCATCACGCCGGCACACGCTTTTCCCCAATATAACTCAAAACTCTCGTTTAATTGCCACAATGCTTCTCCCATCACTTCCGGTATGCCGCAACGAAAAGAGGCAATAAAATTTTTCAAGTCTTGGTAAATATCACACGTTTTTTCTGAAATAGAATGCACCACAGGCTCCTCGCTATATTGCATATTTTCATCAAATACTTCAAGATATTCATCATATTCGCCTAATAAGCGATGCATTTCCTCGTAAAAGTAATTATAATCTTCCTCGGTCACCACATCCCCTAACAAGCCGCTTTCTTCGGATTCACAAGCAGGCAATAAAGAACCTTTCAAGTAAATCAGTGGAATAAACTTTTGTAAACGCTGTATAAAATCCTTCCGCTGCATCTGAGGAGAGGTTTCTATGAAATCGCAAAATTCCTTTGCCACAGCGACAAATTCAATGACTTCTTTGCTATAACCGATGTGCTGAAAATCTTCCATTCTTCCTTTTAAATAATATTTTGGCAAAGATACTAAAGTTTTAAAGAACATAGGAAAACATCCGAACGGAAAAACGAAAAGTTGGTGATAAAAACAAAAAGAGAGATGAAAAGGAAGATATATAAATATATTTTCTAACTTTGCCCCGCAACACTGGAAAGATGCAGGAGTGGTTGAACTGGCACGCCTGGAAAGCGTGTAAACCTCTAAAGGGTTTCCGGGGTTCGAATCCCCGTCTTTCCGCTTATTATCAATAGGTTGTAAATCAAATAAAAAGATTTACAACCTTTTTTTGTGCCTAAAA
>JAVXFZ010000035.1:0-26218 GCA_036657595.1 Odoribacter sp.
TTTCCACGACAAATATACGTGATATAAACAATTTTATAACACAATAAAGAAAAAAGATTGGATGTAATGTACATTAAAGAAAGATTCAAAACCATAAAAAAGGAGGAATTTATGCAAAATATCAATTCCTATTTATTGATCAAACAAAAGAAAAAAGTTAAAACTGTGTCAAAAGTTGCTTCAATCCCTGAGTGTTTCTTTTTTCCATATTTTTTGATATGGTAGATTCAGAATACAATTCACCATTGTTCCGGTGCAGGACGTATGCATCCTTAAATCCCTGTTTTCTGACACGCTCAAGCTGTTTCGCTGCTTCTACAGAGGTCATATAAATTCCTGAACAGTACATATATTCTCCGTTAGACGAGGCACAAACATCGACTTCCCCTAATCCTACATATTTCGTCGGATCAAAGACCTGATCCACAGACATAAAGGCAACAGTATATCCCGCAGCTTTTCTCAATTCACTATTTTGTGGTTTATTTAAGAATCGTCGTACTGAAGTTGCCCGAGGTGTCGGTTTTCTTTTTCCTTCTCCTTCAAATTTTTTTAATCTCCGCAACAACAACTCGTCATCTGTAAGCTGATCTCCTTTAACATCATTTTGAATTCTTCTATCTGCCACATAACGATCAACATTGACCACAAAAGCATTCTCGGCAGATTGACGAATATAACTTAACTCTGAATTTGCTATTTCTTCTTTTGGATATTCACCCACCGTATAGCGATAGATATTATCGTATCCCAAATAGACTTTCACATTCCGAAAACTTTCAAAATAAATCCGAGGTACCGGATTTCGAAATGCCCCGATCTGTATGGTATAATTATAGTCTACAGAAAACATCTCCTGCGAGGAGACTTGCCGCTGCACCTCTTCTCCTTGTTCAGCCTTTTTGTGAACATCTAACTGTTCAGCCTTTTCTGCTGATTCCATTTTCCCCACTTTTCCTGTCCTTTCCACTTTAGAATCATCTCTACCTGCCACCGTCATTCGCGCCAATTTTCGGTCATCTTCCCGTGGCTGAAATAACAATTTTAAGGAAAATAGGAAATCATTATAACCTGTTCCTCCCCGATTAGAAGAAACATATCCCTCCGTACAAGATACATCCTTAAATACCAAAGCAAAATCATCCATCGAAGAGTTTATGGGACGTCCCATATTCGCAGGAGCAGACCAAAAGCCATCGTCACTCATTTGAGAAACGAACACATCCAAGCCTCCAAGCCCAATGTGCCCATTAGAGGCAAAATAAAGCTTTCCATCCTCCGCCATAAAAGGAAACAATTCATCAAAAATGGTATTGACCTGTTCTCCCAAATTATGCACTTCCCCGCATTCAGGTCCTTGCACCGTGGTCATATATATATCTTTCCCACCAATACCTCCCGGCATATCCGAAACAAAGAAAAGTAACGAATCCCGATAGAGGCAAGGATGTGCACACGAATAATCTTCTGAGTTCACATCTAATTCTCTAATATTTTCCCATTTCCCATTTAATTCCTCCGCTGTCATTAACTTCAAAATGCTTGTTCCATCCTTTTTCAAGATCGTCCGAGAATAATAAATTCGTTTATAATCCTTTGTAAACGTAACCGCACCAATGTGATATTTATCTGCTAAATCGTCAGCAAAAGGTAATAAACGCCCACTGGTGCCATCACCCGTAAAAACTGCATTGTACAAACGGGTCACTTGATATCCACGACTATCCTTCAGCGCATTTTCACCACTTCCCGGTGCTGCCAAAATCACACTTTTCCCTTTGTAATAAGTGACACCTGCTGAGAATCCTGCAAAATTAATCTTCGTTTTATTAGCTGCATAAAGAGGTTTCATCTGAGCCACCTCTTTGGCAAATTCACACGAGCCTTTCAAGCGATCTATCAGATTTGGATCTGCCCCCAAAGACTCTGCCAAATCAATTTGTTCCGCCCCTTTTTTGTATTCTCCTGCCCTCAATAAAGTAATGGCAAAATAAGTCAAATCCTCAGCTCCCAATAGATCAGGATTCACTGTTTTATACATCTGCCCGGCTCTAACTACATCATTCAAGTGAAAAAAACAATTTGCCACTCGCATTTTCAGCAAATCACTTTTCTCCGACCCTTCTACTCCCGCACCTTCCAATTCCCGTTGATAAGCTTTCAGTGCTTCCAAGTATTCCCCCCGCTCAAAAAAGCGATCAGCTTTTGACTGAGGAAAAACAACAATCGACATAGTCAGCAAAAATAATATAAAAAACAATCGCTTCATCTTTATATACTTTGTTGAACGTTTAGTGTTTAATCTTTAATATTTTAGTATTCATATCAATATAAAACGATTAAAAATATCGAATCGAATTGATATTATCATCCATTCTTTCTTCCGAAGAAGATGACTTCTTCCCTTTCTTTCCAAAATGGAAAGTCAGTCCAATTTCTTGTGTGCTATTAAATTTATTGTCCACACTTGAATTACTGCCCTCAAACGAATATCCTAACCACAATTCATCAAGTAATTTCACTCGTACCGATGCAGCAAAAGATTCCTTCGTTCGGTATTGAACTCCAAATTCAAAGGCTTCTTTCAATCTTAACTTAGCCCCCAAATCAAGTTGCATATCCTCATATTCGCAATAAGTTAAGTTCAGATAAGGAATCAACGCCGTATTTTGTGCTATCTTAAAAGTAAAACCACCATATAAATAAATTTTCATCATTTCTGAGATCATTTCACTCACCCGATCACCATTCTCATCAATCGTATTATACCTAAGTTCAGGTACAGACACTCCTACATAATAATTTTCTGCTTTAAAATGCAAACCGAAACCAAAGTTAGGCTGGCTATAATTATCCGAAAACACTGTTTCTTCATCGTGCAACCTATAATTACCGGAATTGGTCACATAATTAATACCGGCTTGCAAACCAAAATATAACCATTTGTTTTCATTCACTTTTAAACGATAAGAGCCTGCAAGATAGGCCAACATTTTTTGATATGGTCCATATTTATCAAATATCACCGTCAATCCACCCCCAAAATTTTTATTCTCAAGCAAGGAATTAATATTAAATGCGCCCGTTGACGGCCAATACTCTGCTTTTTCAAAACGACTTCGATAAAGGATTAAGCCGTTAGCACCACTTTCCAATCCCATCGCTGCCGGATTAATTAAAGGTCGAGCTACGGTGTAATCTGTAAATTTCAATACACTATTTTGAGAAAATCCCAACTCAGCCATTAGCAGCAAAAACAATATTAATACAACCTTTCTGTCCATAATTTAATATCCCTTCATTTATCCTCCAAAAGTCCGAGTGTCTGAAAAATTTCATACACTCGAACTTTGTTCAATTTTAGCTCAATGATCTCACACTCATTGTTTATCTGTAATCTCGTCTATTCATATTGGCGCGTATTTCAATCCAAGATTTCAATACGGTCTTATTTTGATCGCCTAAACTAATCACATAAGTGTATACTCCATTTATCAAATTAATATGTCCAACATATCCACCTTTGGATAATCCTGTGCCATCCCAATCATTCTGATAATTCCGAGATTCATACACCACCCGGCTATTCCGATCGAAGATCGTGATCAAATGATTCGGATATTCCGACAAGAAATCTAATTTCCAAGTATCATTCAGACCGTCACCATTCGGAGTAATCAGGTTAGGAATAAAAAATTTGCCATTTTCTTCCACTGTGATATAAATATAGCCTTCTGCTATCACTTTGTTGGTCTTCTTATCTCGAATCACATACTTCACATCATCAGTGCCCGTGAATCCGGTATTAGGTATGTAGGAGAATTTACCATTCGGCGTAATAGTTCCCAGTCCATATTTAGGCAACACATCTATAACAAAAATGATTTTTCCTAATTGATCCCCCTCCTTCAACATATCCAAATTTTTTATCCGCTCATCCCGATATATTGTCACCAACGTATCTCGATTAATGCTTCCAACAAAATCTACCATAATCTGATTAGAGAATACTCGACTCTGGCAAACGACAGCACCGCTAACGGCACATTCAACCATATCACCCTCGTGTAATTGATCCGAAATATAATCTTCCTCCTCCCAAGGTGTCAAGTTCTTATTAACATACCATTCGTATTTAAAGTCGTTCCCCATATTTTCAACCTTTGAAACAAAAGTCAGTTCATCACCCGGTAGTTTATCCACCATATCTGCGGTAATGCTCACAACTCCCCCTTCTCTTCTTCGGATAACCATCGTATCTACCAAAGCAGGTCCGTCGAAACAAACATCTTTCCCCGGTTTTAATATACACTTGATCCACATATCTTTATCCGCTAAAGTCGCTGTTGCATATTCTCCTGTACCCCAATCCCAAACATCTTTTCGCCATTGGATCTCCGGTTCATCTCCAGTATCTTCCCATATCGCGTGAAAGACAATATCATCTCCCTGACACGCAATTGTATCTCCAATATTATTTTCAATTCTCAAGGTCGGATTGACATATTCTTTCACGGACAAAAATACCGTATCCGTCAATACACGCTCTACACAAAGCTCTTTAGAAGGCTCTAATACCACTTTTACCCAAGTATCTTTTTGGTTCATACCAATGACCTTCGATATACCTATTCCTTTATCAAATATGTCCCGATACCAATGATAATTTGAAGCAACTCCCGCATTTTCCGTATATACCGTAAAACGAATTGAATCGCCCGGACAGAATGATCTTTCCGGATCAATGGAAGTCACGATCTTCATTTTTACATCATCCGGCGTTCTTGCTTTCAACCTCAGATATTGCGAACAAACCTCCATACAAGCCCCATCGCTATAAGCACATACTTTCACCACGATATCATTTTCATAATATTCCGGCACCCAAGTTAATACGGAAGAATCCGATTCTATCACTTTATCTGCCGGCAAACCATCAATCGTCCAAATATAATGTGGATTAGCCACCACTCCGTAATTCGCATCCGCTAAACTGACGAATGCTTTCAAGGAGATTCGTGTCCCTTTACAATACCAACCATCCACTGCCGATCCCGGCTGATCCTCCGGACGAATCCCTTCTCCCATCTTCAAATCAACCAATATATCAAAACATTCTTTTACCCATAAATAAGCCTCTGCTTCCATTGGGGCACCGCAATCACCATGAACAATGCATTTCACTTTCCGTCCGTCCCAAGCCTGAGGCACCTCTTCCAATGTCAATAATTCAGTCGTAGAACCGCTCACTTTAGGAGAGGTGGCTGTATTATCAATAAATGAAGTCCAAGTACCGGATGATTTTTCATACCACAACCATTCATAAGTCAAGTTATTTCCAATAGCTTTCACCTTATAAGTAACATTCTTACCAATGGCGATGGTTCGGTCTTTCGGTTTCTCTGTAATTTCAGCGGGTAAATTCACGATTACCAATACTGAAGCCGTATCGCTACAACCGGTAGCAGTATTCGTTCCTGTCACCGTATATTTTGTTGTCGTCTGTGGAACATTATTGGCACCATCCTGACCACCATTATTCCAAACATAAGTATCTGCCGTTCCATTTGAACTAAGGGTAACTACCTGTCCCTTACAAACGACATTCGGGCTTGCCATTGCAGCAACTGTGGGCTTCGGATTCGCCGCAACAATCACCATATCCTCTTTAAAACAACCGTTGGCATCCATACCTTTTACCGTATAAGTCGTAGGAACTCCCATCGGTGGCGTAAAAGCAACACCATCGGAAATTCCTTGATCCCAAGTATAAGTCAAACCGGTATCCCCATTCGCTTTCAATGTCACCTTTTCTGTACCACAAATCGACACATCAGGTCCGGCATCCACTTTCGGAGTAGGGATGAATTGAACATCTACCATCTTAGGCACCACATTCCCCTCACATTTACCGGGAGTAGAAGTAGCTGTTTCTGCCATAAATTTATCAATCCTATATATCCCTCGACCTGCATATTTCAAAGCATATACCCATTGCGTTGCCGTTTCTTCCTTTACGGCCAATACCGTCGACCCAAATTCATTGACTAAATTAAAAGAGTAAGAAATACCACCACTGGCTTGCAAAGTTATTTCAATAGTTCCACCCGACGAAGCACAAACTTTTGGTCCAAGTGTCATCACCAATTGAGCTCCACAAGAACAATCGGTTAAAATATCTACCGGTTTCACATTACAACCGTTTACATCTTTCACATAATAGGTATAAGGCATACCGCTGACCAATTTAGGCACCGTAGCAGTCGTTTGTGCCACATCCCAGGTCACATTCAATAAAGGATTTTTAGCCTCTGCATCAGAATAGATCGTATAAGGAACTGTTCCATTGCTAACAGAAATATGTCCATCAAAAGTGGTGTCGGACAAACAAACTCCGGTAGCAGTTGCCTCCACCTTTCCATAAATCGTTAAAACCGCATTTGTCGTAGCTGTTTGTCCTTTCGCATCAGTCACTGTTAAAGGTATGGAATAAATTCCCGGCGTTAAACTACCTGAATTTTGAATCGTCGGTTTTACAGCTGTTGGACTACTCAATATGACTCCGCTTGGATTACTTCCCTCCCATAAATATGTATATGGAGCAAGCCCCCCCACCGGCAAAGCTTCCACTGTTAACAAGGATCCAGCACATCCGGTCGATCCTTTCGCCGTCAATGTCAGTTCTTTTGTTGTGACCGTCACTGTTACTTGCTGTTCAGCAATACATCCGTTCAGCGAAGCTTGGACCGTAAAAGTTTCACTTTGAGTTAATAATTGTGTTGTAGCGTTATTAGTCTTACTGCCGGAAGCTATTTTATCTAACGGAGTCCAAGCTAATGCGGCGGCGGTCGTACTAACATCCACCGTTAAAGTAGAGGTCACCGAATTTACACCAGAAGCCGGCTTAGCCAATATATTAGTCAATTTTGGCATTTCTTTCACTTCGACCACCACTTCTCCTGAAGTCACACTGGTCACCCCATCGCTAATTGTAACGGTCGCTTTATATGTTCCGGGACGCGTTGTAGGAGCCACCGTTGGTGACTGTATTTTTGGATCTGACAATACCAATCCGGTACTTGGATTCCAAAGATAAGTGTAATGCCCAACTCCTGCTCCCCCTTGAGGAGTACATCCCAAAGTAATCAGAGTTCCTTCGCATTCGGAACCGCCAGTCACATTCGTAACAGCCAACTGAGAACCGGTTACCATCACATTAGTAGAACCTTGCTGTTTACATCCAAACTGATCCGTCACCTCTACCGTATATACCATATTAGCAGTTAATGCCGTTGTACTCGGATTTTGCACCGTATTAACTCCCTCTATCTTATCTGCCGGTGTCCAAAGATAACTCTTCGCAGGTCCTCCGTTAGAAGGCGTAAAAGTAGGTGTACAAGAAAGACTTGTTTTTCCTCCATTTACAACTGTCGATGGTGAAGCAGAAGCTATTACCTCCACTTTATGTCCCAATACGTGTTTGACATCCGAGCCAGCGGTTACACATCCTTTGGCATCCTTTCCGTGTACGGAATAAGCATTATCACCAGCTTGAATTGTCATATTAACAGAACTTGCTTTTCCACTGACCCCCTGTCCAGTCCATATATATTCATACGGTGCCGTTCCGTTTGAGACAGTTGCTTCCAACAACAATGGATCTCCAAAACAGCCTTCTGTTTTAGTAGTCGTAAACGTCAACAAGTCAGGCTGTGGATTAATTTTAACATTTACAAAATCGCTACCTTCAATGGTTCCACAACTATTACCCAATTGATCAAAAGCAAGACACTTTTGAAGGGTATATTTACCAGATTTTGTTGGTTTAAAAGTCCAAGTAGTCGTGATAGATTCTTTAGAAATTGTCAAAGCCGGTACTCCATCCGGACCCATCAATTCAAACGACCAACTGACAAATACCGGATCATTTTTTGTAAATAGAATATTAATATCCACCGGTGTACTCCCAGAACAATATTCTCCTCCACCTGACAGTGCAAATTTCGCACCACACTTACAAGTGCCGTTATCATTAATCGTAACAGGAAGAACGCCACAAGTATTAGCTCCCTTAAAATAATAAATATGTTCACCCAAACTCTGACCTGTAAATGTTACCGTTGCTCCTGTCCACTGTGCACCCAACACTTTCTGAGTACATCCCGCATCCGAATAAGCAGTAATAGGACCTGAACCATTCAAAGTAACCTGAGCATCATATTTATCCACTTTGCAAATAATATGAGGGGTTCCTACTTGAGTCAATTCTGGCTTTATCGTTAAGTTTATATTATCTGATTTTGGTCCCAGACATCCGTTTAAGGTAGGCACAACACTATATAATTGAGAGGCTGTCGATGCTGTATATTGTGCCGAACTTCCAGTAGTTGCCGGTGTAGGAGCCGGCGACCAAGCATAAGTAACACCAGATTCCGGTGTTTGCACGCTGATCGTCACCGCATCACCCGAACAAACCGTTGAAGGGGCAGTCGCCAATTGTGGCTTCAGCGGTTGTGGTTTGATCGTAACAGATATCGCAGTGGATTTCACCGTACCCGCTTTTGCCACAACACTATAAATACCTGCCGCAACGCCAGAAAAATCAGCCGTCAAACCGCTCACACCTAAACCGACAATCGGATTTCCATCTGCTAATTCCCACGTCACATTCGTTGATCCATCACTAACTCTTGCCGTCAACTTTGTACTCGCCCCGCTTGCTGTTCCCTTACAAAAAGCCAATGGTCCTCCCGTCACTGACACCGTCACTTTCGGAGCTCCAATCAAATTGATACCATCTGGACCATAATGTTGAGAGGAACCTGGACCAACCGTCAACACATTTGTTCCTTTATAACCATACAATACGTGAGATGAATTAGTTACTTCAACAGTAATCTCAATCAAATCACCCTTTTTATATCCACCACAACTGTTAAAGATATCCAAATTAAAATTATATCCTTGACCGGTTCCAGGGAAATAGTCAAAATCATAATTCACCATATCTGTATTATATTTAGTACAGTTGATCGATTTATTCACCATAGTTATTTTTACATCTGCCTTTTTTAAACCTTCAGATGAAACCATCATAGCACCATCCTTCCAGACATCAATATCCATATTCCGCTGACCAAATGTCGCAAAATTTAATAATATCACAAAACCTATAAAAAGAAGATATTTCATAGCCATATTATTTATTATTTCCAAAGGATAGAACCTCTATAATCCATTTTTAATTCAAATTGAAGTGGCATCAATACTGGTCTCAATACAAAAGAATTACGAATACTTCCTCTTGATTCATAACAAGAAATCCATTCCTGTGTCTTAAATTGCCAATATCTTATATAAGATAATTGTTCGATTTCTCCAAATACTTGTTTAGCTTCTGTCAAATCCATCCTCCAAGGTTGAAAAAAATATAAATTATTACTTTTATCTTCATCAACTCTCTTTACGTCAAATTTATATTTTTCAGGTAATTTCCCATAAAATGTAAAACTAAATGGTTTCAATGCCTCTATTTGTAAAACTTCTCCAAGTCCAATATCAAAAATACCTCGAATAGAACCTCTACTCGAATAACAAGATAACCATTCTTGTGAAAGATATTGAAATTTCCTTATATAAGACAAATTATCAACGCCCGCTCTATAAAATAAATCTTCAGAAGTCTTTATTCCTATTTTAGTGAGGTCAAAATAAGTGGCAAAAAGATTATTACTTGCTATTTCAGCGGAATTAACCATCATATTAATATGATAATACCCCACCGTATCACTTTCCTTAGAATAGAATGTTTTTGTTGTGCCATTCATCAAGATAGAACGATAGGCAGTTGTGTAAAAGAATTCCAAGGTATCTAAATCATTTTTCGCAATTTCATATTTAGTCCCCAAGGTACTGGTTATCTTCGGTGTATATTGTGTTTCAATAGCATATCCATCCCATAAATTATGCATTAAGCGATAACCGGTGACGACATCATTCGGATTGGTCGTATTCCACGTTATTTTCAAATCATTTCGGGTCAAATTGGTGTCGATAGCTATCACTAACGGATCCGGAATCTTATAAATCCTGACAGTATCCGTATTAAAACAGGAAGCAACATTTTTATTACTACCCTTCAATACATACTTCATATCCTGAGTTCCCATTGTACCGGTAACCTTATAGTCAGGAGCCGTAGCCGTTGTGGGAGCATCGGGTAACTTCTGCCAAGAATATATGAAATCAGAAATATTCAAATCCTTGATTCCCAATTTAAATTTATCTCCTTGGTACAAAGCAAAATCAACAGAATCAATCTCTACCACAGGAGCTTTTATCACTGTAACGGATTTTTCCGCTGCCACTGCCGGTAAAATACCTTCACAAGCCGTTCCCACTCCGTCCGTTTTCAAATCAGTGATTTTTACTAAAGTATAAGTACCTTGCTGAATACCTGACAACAACACCGATCCGCCCTGAGCTTCTGTTTTCGTCTTTGTTATCTGTAAATGTTGTACTGATCCGACCAACGGAGTATAATCGTACTCTACTTTTAGAGGTCCGACCACCTGCGCCCAATCAGTTCCAGTAAAATCAAATTTCAATTTAGCATCTGCTGTCGCACACTGGGCATCACTACCATTGAACTTCACGTGTAGACGGAAAGAATCAACATCAATCGTAGGTCCTCCGGTCACAGCAGTTCCCGCAACAGAGCAACCATTTACATCTTCCACCTTAACAATATCAAAACGTCCCTTTTCCGCAATCGTCCAAACAGCCGCTCCGGCAGTCGAATATGTGTTCACCGGTTTTGCAACTCCATTCAAGGTATAATGCAAATTATAAGGAGCCTTCCCCTGACTCAATGTTATTCCTAAATCAAGCGTTCCACCACAGAGCAACCGCTCGGTTGTCGTAATCGCCGCTACCGGATTCGCATTCTTCGTAATCTGAATCGTCTCATTTGCTGTATAATTACCACAACCATTCCCATCTGCAAAGCCTTTGATCACTAATGGTCCGTTTTCAGTGACATTAATATTTCCACTCGTCGGCAAAACAATCGTTTTATCACTTCCTCCCGCTAAGGCATAAGTAATCGTATAAGCAGGTTTTCCACCATTTGAAATTTGAAGCGGAATATTCACAGAATTTCCCTCACAGAATGATTTATTGCCCTTATCCGTCAGTGTCAAAAGAGGAACCGTTTCCGTATATTCAGACACCGTCACTTGTCTATTAGCTGTCAACTTATAAGCACATTGTCTTGCTGATACAATACTATCAATCGTATAAGTACCTACATAATCATCAGCAAATTTAGTCGATGCATCTGTAAAAGAATATTGCACCTGCGTTGGTCCGTGCTTATAGTATAACGTCAAGGCATAATCAAGCGCGGAAGCATTCGTAATCTCAATATTCAAATCCGTAGTCGTTCCCTGACATTTCGTAATGCCAGTCGTTGATTTCAATGCAAGACGAGGTATATCATCCTTTACAGTGAATCCGATCATACTTGCTGAATAATCCTTCTTACATCTCTTGCTATCCACAATAGAATCCGTATAAAATTCACCACCTTCAGATAAAATCATTGTATGAGCGGCAGTCGTAAACGATTCTTGTTTTTTAGCACTCGCCAAACGATAATGCAAGGTCCATCCACCGGTTCCGGTCGCCTTCATCGCCACCTCTAATTTACCTTTGTTATCACAAAGAGAATATGAACCTCCCACGCCCGGTGAAGTAATGTCCAATGTCGGTGTCGGATTCACTCGTACAATGATCGAATCTTTCCGTACATCCGGCGATGGAGTATTAGCATTCGTCGCCTTCACCCGTATGCGATAAATGCCGGCATTGGCAAAAGTATAATCAAAACTTTCCTTCTTCACCGCTGCCATTGCTGCATCAAATCCGGGATAATCCGAAGTATACGCATAAGTGATCGGATCATACTTATTATTTACAGCTGTCACAGCAAAATGTCCTTTTACATCTTGGCATATATCCAACGTATCTTTTCCAAAAGATATTGCAAAATCTTTGTTATCTACTGAGATCGTAGAGGTATCCGAAATCTTACAAGCCGTATTTGCAGTATTGGTGACTTTTATGATAAACAAATATGGATCAACTGCCGTAGACAAAGGTTTAGTTTTTATCTTGTTAGTTCCCTGTCCACTTGCCACCAAATTAGCTTTTTCCCACTCCAAGGTATAAGCGATAGCAGGCGTAAGAGTCGCTTCTATATCCACCGCTGTATTCGGATAAACACTTGTTTTCAACGGAAGCATAGAAATTGCGGGTAATGAATAGACCGTACCGTTGAAAGCTGTTGCAGTAGGACTTTCACATCCGGCATTACTTGCCACTTGTAACGTTCCGTTATAGTCTGCACTCATCGCTAATGTCTTATAATAACACAAACTATCCTTCGTCGTCATCGTAACACCGGAAGCAGTCAAATCTGTCCAAGTCCAACGATCCGCATCCGTCGTGATAGCCACCAACTTCGCTTTTCCACATACCGAATCAGTTTGAATTTTCTGAATAGACGGAATCGGATTGATCATAACCTCCTTTTCCAATGTATCTGACACGCACTGAGCCGTCGTACCATAAACCTTTACCGTATAAGTTCCGGGAGCAGTAAATTGGTGATTGCCTCCCGTATGCTTCACAATGGTCGTTCCCTGTTGAATGATCCAATTATAATTATTGAATACCGATTGAGACGTCAATTGCAATGTCTCCTTATCACATTTTACTGAATTGGCAAAATCCAATGTCGGTACATTATAAGATTTTATCTTCACCACACGCTTAGCTGTTGCCGTTAGAGTGCCATTGCTCACCACCACTACAATTGTATCGACACCTGCTTTTGTTGGTTTATAATCTCCTGTCAATAACGTTTTACTACTAATCCCCTGCAATGCTTTCCATTCCGATTGAACAATATTTACCGTTTGTCCATTCTGATTTGTCACGATAGCCCGGTAATGAACCGTATTCCCAAGACACAATTCCATATCCGGTTCGATGCTTACCCTCAATGCTGTCAACGAATTCACCTTAACCGTTAGCTCATCTTTCGCGCTAATACATCCCACCTTATCACTGACATATACTTCATAAGGTGTGTCACCGGTCAATGAAGCTGTTGTCGGACTCTGAAAATGAGATTCCACAGGTGATTTTAATTTACTGACAGGTAGCCAAGTATAAATAAATGGAGCAGTACCCGATGCTTTAGCCGTCAACACAGCCTGGCTATTCACTGGTATTGTAATATCCGCACAAGCAGTTGCTAAAGGAGCAGTTTTACCCGCTTCAGGAGCAAGCACTATATCTTTAATCACCTTCTTTTCTGTTCCTTGCTTCTTTATTGTCACGGTATAACTATCACCCTTTACAACCGGAACCATTAAAATACTGTCGCGACCTAATACAGTTCCCGGAACCCCCGTTTTTATCCACTCGTAAGTATATGGTCCGACATCTCCGGTTATATTGCTCACAACTAATTTAGCAGAACCGCCAGAGCAAACTAATCCCTCGGCGAGAAGATCAGCACCCAAGCCACCGGCAACTGTCACAGAACCTGTTAACGGCTTCGATTGGCAAGTGGTTGTTTTATCTGTCGCCACCACAGACAAGTCTATTTTCGTATCACCCAGCTTCGTAATCACCGTATATACATTTGCAGCAGGAGTTCCCGTAGGAGTAACAGCCCAATTATAGGTATAATCAGCAGCCGTCTTCTTGGCAGGTACCGCGGTAACCACCAAAGAGGAATACATTTCTACCGGATTCGTTAAAGCAGGAATCCAAGATAAAACAGGTTGTTCATTTATTGTACGAGTCTCTTCCTGTTCTCCTACACATCCTTGTTCTGTTGTTCCGGAAACTTTAATTGTATGCGTTCCATTTATAGTAAGTGGTAATTGATTGGTTGAACCTGCTTGTTGCACACCATCCACATACCAAGTATATACACCATTTAAAATAAGAGAAGAAGGAGTCACTGTCACCACATCTCCTTCACATACTTTCGTTTTGAAATTCATCGCCAATACAGGAACAGGATTTGAGGTCACCTCTATTGTTTTCACTGCCGTATTGGAAACGCCACCAGCCGTCACTGTCACAGAAATCTCGTAACTTCCCGCCGCCATCGGATTAATCTCAGGGGTAGCCTTCGTCTTTTCAGCGGCATCAAACAAATTCGGTGTTGAAACCCAAGAATAAGTCGGAGATGATTGTGATATGTCAACACTCAAAGTTTGTTTTGCTCCGGCACACATCTGTGCATTGGCAATAATAGACAAATCGAAACCCCCAATGTTACCTTCAGAAACAATACTCACTTTTTCTGTCGCCTTCTGACTGATACAACCTTTCGTATCAATAGCATATACCGTATACTGTTGCTCAGCAGTCAAAGCGATGGTCTGAGCATATTGTTTATGCGGTTCTGTCATCTTATCTTCCGGTTGCCAATTCCATTGACTGATTGTTTTATCGGAAGAGGCTGATACAATTGCTTTTCCACCGGTAAATATAGTAATAGTACCGGGAGTTGTTAACACAGGGGCCTTCTCTGTCAGTTTTTTATCTGTCAATAAGAAGGTCTCGTTCCGCATCAATGAAGGTGTCGACTGATCTTTTACGGTTACATTAAAAGTAGTATGGGTAGCGGGATCGACTTCCAAATAAGTGTCCGTCGTTGACAACACCGTGTTGCTTCCCTGCAAACGCCATTCATAGGTATAACCACTTCCCGGCGTACCTCCTGTTGCAACTGCTTTCATCATCGCCATACCACCATCACAATAAGCATACATTGTATCCACTGTCAGCAAATATCCTCCTGTCTTTTTTCTCACCTCCACCGGAGTCGCAGAAATCTCACATCCCTTATTATCTTTCACACTAACTGCAAATCCATACGTAGATTGGGATGCGCCCAATATTGTATACGTATTTTCTGATGTATTTAATTTTTGTGGAATTGGGCTGGTCCAACTATAAATATAAGGCTCCCATCCACCCGTTGCCGTCGCCGTAGAAACAATTGTTGCTCCTTCCAAATACTCAGGTGAGGGATTCACACTCTGCGACAACTGAATCTGACGTACTTCAATCGGAATTGTCAACGTATCTGAAGCACAAGTACTAGGGACAACTCCTACTACTTTGATCGTATATTGACCGGCAGTAGATATATTTATAGATGGAGTATGAACCGTTAAATCTGTCTCTTTCCCCGACTCTATCAATTTCCAATTATAACTCAAATTAGTATTCCTGTTCTGATCTGTAACCGATAAAGTTTGACCTACACAAAAGATATCGCTTACCTTCTGTAAAACCGGAGCCTGTTGATTAGAAATTTGTATATTTACCTGAGCCGTAACAACCTCATTCTCTCGTTGAGCCTTTACAATATAATTCCCGGCATCTTCAAACAAGGTTGCTGTAAAAATAGGATTAGAAATATTACTTTGATTTAAACCAGTAGTTGGAGCCCAAGAATAAGTCGGTCCGCTACCGCTACCACCGGATAATGTCGCTTTCAATTGTACTTTATTTCCCAAACACAAGGAAGCTGTTGATGGTTCTACCTTTAAAGCCAAGTTATTTGTCACCGCTTTTACTTTAGTCGTACCAGTAGAAACACATCCACTTGCATCTTTCATATACACTTTGTAGTCCACAAAACCATTTGTTACAGCCGCCGTCAATGGGTATTGCAACGTAGACTGAGCCGCATCGTTTAACTTTGATTCAGGTATCCATTTCCACGTCGGAGCTCCCGCTGAGGTTGTAGCCATCAACACTACTTTTTTATCGGGTGTCGCTGCCACAATTTCAGGCAAAACTGTTACAGAGGTAGCGCTAACATTCTTCGTTGTAATCACGATGCTCGCTGTCGCTCTCAATCCTGTATGACTTGCTACTTCCACAAAATAGTCACCTGCCGTCTTCGCTTCATAATAATCGATCGCTTCCGACACATTAGACGTTGTTTGTAAAGGTGTTCCGCTTGCTGTTGTTCCGCTATACCATTTATAAGTATAGGTAGCAGAAGTCAATCCTGTTGCCATTGCTTTCAACAAAACCACTCCATTAGTACAAATAACACTTTCTCCGTAAAAAGGCGTTAAAGCTAAGTCTAGGCCCCTTTCCACTTTAAAAGAAGTAGATTTCTGAGCCTTACATCCATAATTATTGGTCACTTCTACGGCAACGGTCTTTGTACTTCCTACCATACCATCGACCGTAGTCGCGATAGATGAAGTCGTTGCACTCACCGGAGAAGTCCATTGATAAGAAGACAAGGTAACTCCGGAAGCTGCCATAATGCTTGTTTGGAGCTGTGCGCCTCTAGCATAACTTGAACTTAACGGTGGATTAAAGTACAAACCTGTCGGTATCGGTTTTACAGAAATCAATGCTGAATCGGCTGCTGAACAACCATCCAGCGTACCAATCACTTTATATTTTTCAGAAATCGGTAACATTGTCGCATTCGCCAATGTAACATTCTTAGCACTCCCATTTCCCGACACTCCCGTCCCCGACCAAACATAACCCGTAGCTGTTCCAGCTACACTGAAATTTAGCAAAGTACCGGCACACTCTTCTATTGTTTTTTTATCTGCATACACCACCCCTCCTTTAGCCACTGCTAAGGTCACCGTCGGGCGAGGTTTTATATTTACCGCATAAGAAACAATTCCAGAGTATTCAATCGGTGTGGCACTATTTTTTGCTTTTACGCAAACCCAGTAATTACCTGTTGAAAGATTTTTCCATTGAACAGTCGCACTCAAACCATTTGCAGCCGGAGTAATCACACACATATTATTATCAGTGATCTTCGTTGTTCCTGCCGCATCGGAAGCGACAAACCACTCATACCCGGTAGCATTCTTAGCCGCTCCGATCGTATACGTAGCCGACGTATTCGGACACACAGCACTTTCCCCTGTCGCAAATATGGGATCTGCCGGCTTAGTAGAAACCTCTCCGATAGAAACAATTCCACTACCAGTATATCTTTTATTCAAATACAAATCGCCATTTGCGGAAACAATTGAAAGTTTTGAATGATTTGTAAAGTTTACTCCAACATCTCCTTTTATACCCGATTTTAATTCCCATTTTAAAGTACCTACTGTTATGTAACTACTATTATCAGGGAATTTAACACCAAACATAGCATCTAATGGACTATTACACGATATCATAATTGTTTTAGGAGTATTTGGATGTAAATCAGAATTTGAAACGACACTATAACAATGACCCAATTCATCCGAAAATGCACTTCCATAAATGCCATTTTGAACGACAGACCAAGTGAATTTTGGAACATCCAAATCAGGTTTTGTTCCATTGGGTATTGCAGCCACAAATTTATCTAAATCCCTTTCCAAAAAAATATCAAATCCAAATAAATCAGTCACTGGAAGTGGACGTCCGCCCGCCACTTTTTTCCAATCAGTCAATCTTCGTAATCTAATATCTACATAATAAATTTTCTTACCGGCTTCATCTACAACTCTTGCATTGTATAAATTAACTTCCACGCTATCTCTTCCTGCAACACCATCCGCTCCCTTGCTTATTTTACAAAAGCAAAAGAATAAAATAATTAATATAAATATTTTTAATTTCATCATATAATTACTTTAAGAAAACGATCATTTTGCCATGATATGTTGCATAGTACTTAACATCAATCAAAAATACATAACCGTCAAAATCTGCATCACAAGCTTCGTAACCAAATTTAGCTACACTATTTAATGCTGCTCCTTTATCAGCTAATGATACTAATCCATCCTTATTAAAGTCATAGGGTAGCATACAATATACACCTTTAAAGAGAGTTAATGCCTCATAAGTATCACTGGGATCTGTATCATATAAATTTACAAGTTTTGTAAAATCAGCACCCGCAGTTATTGCATCTGTAGTTGGTTTCGATTTAGGCAAGGTCATACTCTTACCCATTATAGTTAAATGATTTCGATGTTCTATAACTATATTATAGGGTTTTGCATCTAATTTTTTAAATTTCAAATATGTATTCCCAGAAGTATCGCAAATGATTCCATCCTGTCGTAAAAGAGCTGACACAGAATCAACATAATGCCCATTTTCGCCATCTCGAATTTTTACAAAAATCCAATCACATACAGTTCCTCCACATTTGATATCCCCCATCACACTTATCTTATTATTCAAAACACTATACTCATCATAAGGAGATACATATCGAAATGTATTGTTCTTTGGAAATAAATCAAAAGTCGTATTCAATGCACAGTTCATTGTATCTTTCCCATTATTATCCACTCCCAAATAAGGACCAAATAAAAGGACTTTTAACCTTACATAACTATATTCAACCACCTCAATTGACCGATAAGCTTTCATATCACAAGATTCTTGCTTATAAGCATAATACACGGTATCATATCCTACTTTATTGGCTGCATTATAATAATATACTTCACCTATGCTTTGACTTCCAGTAATATATCCACCAAGCGGTGAAGGATCGTTCTTCAAATAAACCTGATAAGTTTTGTCCTTCAAGAGTGCTGTATCCAATGCCACCTGATCATTCACTGAGACCGTTAAATCACTCAGATTATACACGATTTCACCCTGTACATCTTTCACAAAAATGGTGTCATATGGAGGATAACCACTTCCATTGTTACAAAATTCCGTCACGATGGACTCCACCCACATTTTTCCGATGTGTTTCGTTTGGACAGAACATCTAAAAACATCCGTTTTAATCAAACTACTCGAAGGGAAAGTGGCAACTTTTTGTCGACCACTCAACAACTTAGCCGGTGTCACTTCAAAAGAATCCCGAAGAACATTCAGATCTTTATCTTGGTAACGATAATAAATTTTCAATTTTTCCCCAAATTCTTTCTGCTGTATTTCAGTCGCTGTGGGACCCAAAAGATAAAAATGAAGTGGTGCATCCACATTCGGACATTTTTTTACCGTATCTATTTTTCCCGTCATTCCCAACTTCACAGAGGGGGCTGTTGATGCCAAATAACCAAACAAACTATCCCGCAACAGAACAACCGTATCAACGGTCATTGATGCATTTACAGAAGCATCGTGTAAGGTGCATTTGAAAAACATACCATCTACAATACCGGTAGTATTTTTGATGACCAAGGTATCCCCTTTACTCAATACCTCAAACTGATAGCGTCCATCTTTACTGCTTCCCGTCTTCACAGGTGTTGCCGCGTTGAACGTGCCCAAGGTATTCCACGTTTCTCCTGCCACCGAATCCTTCCAAATAAATTTCAAGTCCGTGCCGGAAGTTAAAGCATCCCGTACATAAAGTCGTACCTCTTCTCCTTGACATTGCAATTGTGGAGAAACAACAATACCGGCAGCCTTGACGGTAGCCTTCGGATTATTGATCACATCACCCGCCAATTTTAAAATAATCGGATTTCCCCCTGCCGTCATCGCTCCCGTCGCTCTTACATCCCACACAATCTCCGGATTCTGATCAATCTTGGTCATCGGTATTTCAACCCGACACAATTTCACCCACGTCTTTGAAGGAATGGTGTACTTAGCCCCTCCAGAATTATCAATTCGCCCACAAATGCCATAGCGTCCGGCATAAAAATGAGTATAGCCAAACAATAAGTTCTTTCGAGGCGATACGGTCTGATCTATTTCAGGCAATAAAGCTGTAAAAACAGGTGCTGTCGTACCATCAAATGCTTTCCGACCGTATGAAAAATAAAAGTCAAAATCTCCCAACACGATATCTTTATTCCAATCATCATTGGGTCGATAGATCTCCAAATCAAAAGCGATAGAATTATTGATAAAAGCAGAGTCTGCGATTCGAACATACAGAGTATCACGCCATTGTATAGCAGATGTTTGAGGCAATGTTTCCATTGCCAAAAGCGTTACTTCTGACAACAATAGGAATAAGACGACACCGAGCAGTCTCTTCCTGATAAATCCTATATAATTAAATATATACATAACAACATACTTACTATGCAAAGTTAAATAATATTTTATTATTTTTTGCTTTTTAGTCAAAAATATTATATATCCTCTACTTTCTTATTCGTACAATGACTTATTCCACTGGTACTGCGGAATATTTATTTCGATTTTTATGTAAGATCCAAGCATCTTTACTCTTAAATAATAGTTTATTTGCATTATTAAATACATCAGTTCCCGGTAGCACATCCGGTGGCCATTCGACAATACCATCCAAATTGACATCGCGCCAATAATATCCTTTAAACACAGCCTGAATTTCTTTACTGGTAGCAAACTTGGCTGTATTCGGGTTAGAAATTGATACCAAATGATTGCCGGGGGAAGCTATCTCCTTCTCCCCGTATAGATCATAACCGGCAGCCATTCCCCATAATACATCAGTCAACTTTTGCGCGTGTAATTCTATGTTACTCGACGGAGGACAATACAGATTAGCTTTCTGCGTCAAATCAAGCGTAAGCACATTCTTTTTGTTAGCCAAATCCACCACAGATATCGACGTAGCTGACATAATACTGATATGATTACGATGCTTAACTATGATATATTGTGGATTACTCCCCCAAAGTTTTGTAGCATTCCGTAAATTCAGCGTATCATTTCCCGTCGGTGTAATCAACATTCCGTCGTTCCGCAATAAAAAGGTATCACTGGATACCGAAGGTCCCTCGATCTTTTCACGCGCTTCCACGACAACCCAATCTACAATACTATCCTTACCGCTCACCGGCCATTTGTCTAATCCTCGTTGGGGCAATAAATTATATTTCTGCAATTTAGAATGCATCAATGGCAATCCTCCGGCATCATTATACGCCCCTTCTAATAATAATTTAATTCGAAGGTATCCCGCCTCTCGGAAAAATACATCCTTTTCCACCTTGTCAGTTGGTTTGGAACAAAAACAGCCGTCTATCACCGAGAACTGATAATGCGATTCTTCATACGCCTTGAAAATCGTATCCGTTCCCGAGATGGGTCCAACCAACATTTCTTTACCCCCCTTAATCAAACTATAACTCCACGGTTTAACTCCATATATTAAACTGATTTTAAATTCTACCGTATCTTTAGCCGAAATAAGATAAGGATTCGTCCAATCCGACCATCCCCCATTATCGTAATTAGGATGTCGTCCATAGAGCTTGAAAATCGGATATCTCCGCATCTTTACCACAGACTGTAACGTATCGACTTTATCCGCCCAACAACCAAAACGATCAATTAAATACATTGGCGTGATGATCCGCAATGAGTCATTCAACATTGAATTGGAAATAGTCAATGTCTTGGGTGGATCCACTTCAAAATTTTGAGGATCAGGAGACAAACTTCCATCCCGCTTTATATTACGCACATCATATTTTAATTTCAACGGTCCCATCCCGATCGCATTCATCTGAATCTTTACACTCTCTCCAGGACACAAAGCGGTATCACGAGGTACCACCATTAATTTGGGCTTCGGCATTATCCACAAGCGCACAGAATCATTCGACATCGGACAATTACCGACAGTTTTATATTTGATTATATGTTTTCCCGGATCAAGTGGGGGAGAATTAAAGATGCCCAATTGCGATTTGATTCCATCAATATAGAACTCTCCATCCATATTCGGATTTAACAAAGTATCCAATTTTACCACATTACATCCTCCTAACGTATCGCGTTCACTTCTGAAATCAAATTTCAAGGTATCGCGCGCCATTTGATAGAACACTGCACTATCCATCGGCTGACCGCTACACTGAATGCCGGAAGCTTGCCCCATATCTTTGATAAAACCGATGTAATAAGTCATAGACTTTGACAATCCGAAAGGTTTCAACGTGTCCACCACCACCGTATCCAATTCACTTTGTTTATAAATATAATAGGGATCAGAAACACTCAGTTCATCGGCGATGGTTCCATCCTTGCGGATAAATTTCACTTCCCAAGGTCCGGAGGGTATAACTTTCCCTTTCAAACTCGGATAACTGATTTCTACCCTGATCTGTCCTTTATCTCCCGGACACAACGTATCTTTTCCTACCACAGCAATCTTTGCCACCGGAGTCGGAATCGTTTTGATCTCAAAGCCAAGATATCCTTCTGCATAATTACAGCTATGCCCATCCCGATCAAATAATACACTGTATTTTCCGGAACGATCCAAATCAAATTCATCCACCAAGCTATTGCTCACAATCCGTGCTTCTTCTCTGCCAACCGTATCTCGATAACGATAATACCAAGGGTACACTCCATTCTTCAATTCCACCCGTATGTGGGCATATCCTCCCTCACAAATAGTCGTGTCAGGAACAGGATGAATGATTAATTCACGAGATTTATCTATTCTCAACAACATTTCATTTGTCTGAACATTTCCACATTTATTATATCCATAACAAACAATCACCGCACTATCCCACGCCAATGTAACCGGACCGACAATGCACGTACTCGTAGAAAAGAAATCTTTCCCTTCATCCAACAATAAAGATTCCGTTCGTCCATCTTTATAACGAATCTTCCAATCATAAACCAATCCACCACCTCCGAAACCATCCACAGAATATTCTTGGCTACCCTTCACGCAAAGAGTATCCTTTTCCGGCAAGGCTGAAATAGACGGCACGGTATCAATTTTCAGCCAAGTAGCCGTTGAACTGATCGGACGACATTCTGTTTCCATCTTACACCAATAAAAACCGGTATGATTGGTCAACACCGATATGGTTTCACAATTCATCTTTCCCAAAGTATCCACTTTACCTGCTACTTTCTTGGGCTGGAAAAACCACTGATAAGAGTAGACCGTCGTCCCTCTAACCGTCACACACAAGGTCGTATCCATCAAAGGATTTGCACACAATTCTATTTGTGCCGGCGGATTATCAATTTCAAAGGTACCGGATATTTTAAGATTCACATCTGAATATTTACTTCCACAGGCATTCCGACAGAATACACGATAAGTACGCTGCGACTGATTTTTTCCAACAATGGTATTCAGTTTTGCCCCCTCACCCAAGAAAGTACTTCCTTCATACCACGTATACTTCATCCTCACCGTCGGAGTTGCAATTACGTACAAATCCATCGGTACGTTAGCACAAGATACTTGGTCCATAGTCTGATCCAATATTCGGATCGAATCATCTACAATCAGCTGTTTCACCGGAATATCTTTTATTCCACAAGCATTATTCATAGCTATCGAATAGATGCCATCATCTTTCATCTGCACCTGATTGATATTATAAACATACCCCTTCACGCCAGTTGCAACACCGTTGAAACTCCATTCCATTTTATCATAAGACACCATTGGTGCGATCTGTGCAGAAAAGACAGAACCGACACAAAGCGTATCAATTATTTTAGCAATTTTCAAAGAGTCAGCATTCACATCCACCTCTATCATAAAGGTGTCTCGCACCGATGAACAAGCACTAAAGCCCTCGCAAATGTATTCTCCTGCATCTTCTTTGCTTATTTTAATAAATTCCAAAAATGGAGTTGTACTATAAACACTATCTTTTTTATTATAGGTACGATACCATTTGTAATCACCGGTATGTACATAATCCATCGCACTAGAGATATAGGCATTTTTCCCTTCACAGAAAGCAACACTTTGAATATCTTGTAACAGAACCGGTCGAGGAGTGATTTTCAATTCCACTCGCCCGGCTTCCACGCGCCCACAAGAATTTTCCACTTTACAAGAATAAATACCGGCATCTCCCGCCTTCACCTTCTCAAGAATACAATGAGAAGTGACCGGAGCTATTAAATTGGCATCCTGATACCAAGTGTATTTCAAATTACATCCATTCACCTCTGTTTTAAAAGCAACCGTATCTCCTTCACAACATTCAATCTTTCGTTCCGGTGTAAACTTCATCTCCCCTGCATTTAAAAGATTTTCTGATATAATTCGAACCGAATTTAGCATAAATTTAGAACAAGACGAATTAGATGCCTTCAAGGTATAAATATTCGGCTTTTCACAAGTCCCTCCCATCAATTTTTCAAAAAAGATAGTCGTACCATCCGCATTCGGAGTGATCTTTCTCGCTGTCGGTAATCCATTTAAGAACAATTGATACGTAATTCCTGCTTGTGCATTGGCTACTTGAATGGTAGATAAATTTGGATCTCCATTACAGAAGAACTCGCGAGTAGTGCTAATCTTCAATTCGCGTATGGTATCAATAGATAATAATTTTACCGTATTGTCGATTCGAGAACTACAACGAGGTACATAATGTCGATATGCCATCACTGAGTAAATCCCTTGCTGACACATTTTTCCAAAATTCAATGGTCCCCCTTCTCCAATTTTCAATGCCATCTCTCCCAAAAGATCATTGTATAAATAATATTCCACATTCACCTCACTGCCGGACAAATGTAGTTCTGTACACGAAGCCTCACAGATCACAGAATCTGTCGTACTGCTTAATTTGAAGGACGAATGGGGTAGCGTATCTTTTTTTACGATAAAATCCCGTTCGACCTTACAACCATAGCGGGTTAATACCTTAATTCGATAAGCGGCATTTTCTTTTGGCAAATAATCAAAAGTAACCGTAGAACCCGTTTCTTTCGATTCTTTCGTTTCTAATACCGTATACATCCAATCTTTACCTTGTGCACACAAATCAAATTTACTACCACGCTCCGTATTCTGGATTGTGATTGTTGCACCTGCTTTGTCCGGACAATAATAGTAAGGATTTAAAATAATCATATCCGGAATATCCCCGACCGTCACCGTCACCGGATTGTTCATATTCCGACGTCCACAACCATTTTCAGCAACAACGGTATAAGTTCCTGCCTGACTGATCCCCTGAAATAGCATCATACTCCCATTTCCGATTCGCTCTTTTCCTACCGGAATCACTCCGTCAAGGTAAAGTTGATAACGAGCATCCACAGAAGAGCTTTTCAATATAATACCACAAACATCTCCAACACACATACTAATGGCAGTATCTATCATCATCGGATTATCTATCACCAAATCAAAAGGTTCCGGTAAACCTCCCATACAATAGATACCATTCATTGTATCTTGGCAATTTGTCTTCGCATTCACTCCAAAGACATAATAACATCCTGTATCGCGCTGAAGTTCAAAACAAGTTTGAGGATCTTTGGCAAAAATAGTGTCTAAGAATTTCCTTTCACTTCCCTTCAAAAGATAGTAATTAACATCCGGCTCTTTCGAAGGCAGACACAATTCAATGTTTCCATCTTCTACCCCTGCCACCATCTTTTTACAGACATCCTTACCAATAATATCCAAGGGATTAGGCGTTGCTGAGCGTTCCACAAGCACAGAACTGATTTCTTTGTAACAACCTCCATCCGGATATGCTGCTGCCAAACGATAGACCTCATAGTTCATATAGCGACCCATCGAGAAATCGATGTTCTCTCCCATCTTCTCATTCAACACCTTACGAAAACCTCCCACATTCGCAAGTAAAGTGTATTTTAATTCCGAATTTCCGCCGGTAACAACAATTTCTACATCTTGGTCCCGACAAGCAGAAACAACCGGAATGATTTTACCTACCGGTCCATCCCGTCTAATAACTTCCACCGTTTTGACAGAAAGGGTATCACATTCATTACAAGCAAATAATTCATAAACACCTTGCCTAAAAAGTATTTTTCCGATCTTATTCCACCAAAGCTCACCTCCGGTACCCATCTGTATATTACTTCGTTCCCGTTTCGTCCCTGTTACTTTTTCAATAAAATAGCTCCACCCTGTTTTACTACAAGGATAATGTAATTCTATACTACCATCACCTCCTACTTTACAGATAGAACCGACCACTTTCAATTCACAGGTACCTAATTCATATACTCCCACCACCCCTTTCATCAGCGTTTCACACCCTGTGGTATCATTTTTAGCCCATACGGAGTAAATCCCCGAAATAGTTTGTACACCAAAGGTCAAGGGAGCACCACTGCCCGACAAAGCAGCAACAGGCACATGATCACGATGAAGGGTATAAGTAACGCTTGGTTCACTGGCAGCAATATGCACTTCCTGACTGGCACCACATCCTCCCAGTAATTCAAATGGATAAGGTCCTCG
>JAVXFZ010000036.1:0-26145 GCA_036657595.1 Odoribacter sp.
TTACACAGCCTCCTTTTTTTCTACGATTCTTTGAGGTGATTTAATGCAGCAATTATGAACAGAATAACAGAACTTTTTGGCATTCAATATCCCATTATTCAAGGGGGAATGGTATGGTGTAGCGGTTGGCGACTGGCTTCCGCCGTCAGTAATCACGGCGGACTGGGGCTATTAGGCTCCGGCTCTATGCATCCTGATACACTGATAGAGCATATCCGCAAGATGAAAACCGCCACAGATCAACCGTGGGGGGTGAATGTGCCTTTGCTTTATCCGGAAATCGACCAGCTGATGTGGATATTGGTCAAAGAAGGAGTGAAAATAGTGTTTACCTCTGCCGGAAGTCCTAAGAAATGGACGTCTTATTTGAAAGAGCACGGGATGACGGTGGTACACGTTGTCAGCAGTGCGCTCTTTGCTGCGAAATGTGAAGAAGCCGGTTGTGATGCCATTGTGGCAGAAGGTTTTGAAGCAGGAGGGCATAACGGACGCGAGGAAACGACTACGCTAACGCTGATCCCTGATGTAGCCGCGCACTGTTCGCTACCGCTGATTGCCGCAGGGGGTATCGCCTCCGGAAAAGCGATGTTGGCAACGATGATTTTAGGAGCCGAAGGGGTTCAGATCGGCAGCCGCTTTGCTGTTGCCAGTGAATCATCCGCCCATCCGGCGTTCCGTCAACGGGTATGGGAAACGCCGGAAGGCGGTACGATGTTGGCACTAAAAAAGATTGCCCCTACCCGACTGATTAAGAATGAGTTTTACGATCAGGTGCAAACACTGGAAGACGGAGGTGCAAATGTAGAGATGCTCAAAGAATTATTAGGAAAAGGTCGTGCCCGAAAAGGGATTTTTGAAGGAAATGTGGCAGAAGGTGAATTGGAAATAGGTCAGGTTGCTTCTATGCTGAGGAAAGAAGAGAGCGTGAAAGAAATTATGGACGACCTGATCCGTGAATTTAAATCGACGACACTTCCTATCCTGTAAATAAAATCAAGGAATGATTGTTCTATTTTAAAATTATACTGAAATTATGATCCACTTTACCCGACATATACTTGACAATGGATTGACCGTTATTTGCCATACCGATAGAAGTACCCCTTTTGTTTCGGTGAATGTGCTTTATAAAGTCGGTTCCCGGAATGAGCAAGCGGATAAAACCGGTTTCGCTCATTTGTTTGAACATTTGATGTTTGGAGGGTCTATTCACATTGAGGATTATGACCGTTATGTGCAATTAGCCGGCGGAGATAGTAATGCTTATACGACAAATGATCTGACGAATTATTATATTACAATCCCTGCCGCCAATATTGAAACAGCCTTGTGGCTTGAATCGGACAGAATGGCGGGATTGAATTTCTCACAACATTCGCTGGACGTTCAGAAGCAGGTGGTGACGGAAGAATTTAAACAACGCTATCTAAATAATCCTTACGGTGATTTATGGTTGAAACTTCGTCCCTTGGCTTATCAGAAACATCCTTACCGCTGGGCAACGATCGGCGTGTCGCCGGAACATATTGAACGAGCAAGGCTGGAAGATGTAAAGGATTTTTTTCATCGGTTTTATGCTCCTGATAATGCCATTATCAGTATCAGTGGTAATCTGGAGGAGGATCGCGCTTTAGAATTGGTCAAAAAATGGTTTGGGGATATTCCGCCGAGCTTTTCTCCTAAAGGCGAAATAGCCGTTGAACCCATTCAAACAGAAGCGCGCCGATTAACGGTTGACGGGAATGACGTACCGGCAGATGCTATTTATAAAGTGTATCATACGGGCGGACGTAGCAGTGATCATTTTTATATCAGTGATATTATTTCGGATATTTTATCCAATGGACAATCTTCTCGCCTGTATATCAATCTGATTAAAGAGAGCCGCTTGTTTTCGGGTATGGATGCTTATATCACGGGAGATATGGATCCCGGATTGTTTGTTTTCAGCGGGAAATTATCGGAAGGTGTCGATATTCAACAAGCGGAGGATGCGATTGATGAGGAAATAGAGAAGTTTATTCGGGACAGTATTTCAGCCCGTGAAGTGGAAAAAGTGATCAATAAAACAGAAGCTCGCATTTCTTACAGTGAAATCAATTATCAAACGAAAGCCAGCAATTTGGCATTTTTTGAATTTTTGGGTGATGTTCATTTGATTAATACCGAAGGGGAACGATACAGTCACATCACGGTAGATAAAATAAAAGAAACAGCAGCAGATTTGTTCCGCCAAGAAAATTGTTCTACGCTTTGGTATTTGAAATAATCCCGACACATTCATCTTTAAATACGATATATTATGCTTAATCGCACGCTTTCTCCAATGCTTTCTCCTTTATCCGCACCAACACTGTTATCCCATAAACGGATCACGTTAGATAATGGAGTGGAAATCGTCTATATCAACGATCCGTCACAAGAGGTTTTCAAAATGGATGTTGTCTTTGAAGCCGGAGTGTATTATCAACCACAAGCCTTAGTCGCCTCTACGGCTATTAATATGCTGAACGAAGGGACACGCCAACATTCGGCAGAAGCAATTGCTGATTTGTTTGATTATTACGGTGCTTATACGGATTTTAATTGTGGTCTGAATAAATCGGAATTGAGCCTGATCTCGCTGAATAAGTATGCTGCTGAGACGATTGGCATCTTTGCAGAATTGATCACTGACAGTACGATTCCTGAAAAAGAGCTTGAAATATTTTTAACCAATAAACGTCAAGAGTTTTTAGTGAGCAATGAGCAGACTTCTTATCTCGCCCGTAAAAAGTTTTCCGAATTATTGTTTGGAGCAAGCCATCCTTATGCGAATCAAGTTTCGGAAAAGGATTATACTCATATATCCAGCGCACTCGTCCGCGATTTTTATCATCGCTATATCAATGCCCGCAATTGCCGGATTATGATCTGTGGAAATGTCAGTGACGAAATAGTAGAACTGACAATACGTCATTTTAGTTGTTTATCTGCCCCCGGCGGATCGGATCAGCTTGTTTCTCAGGCATTCACTCCGGCACCGACGGGACGTTATCGGGTGCAGAAAGATCATTCGGTACAATCCAGCCTGCGCATTGGCAAAGAAGGCGTTCGCCTTACGGATGATGATTATGCCGGATTTATGTTGCTGAATACGATATTGGGCGGTTATTTCGGTTCACGCCTGATGTCGAATATTCGGGAAGAAAAAGGTTATACTTATGGCATCAGTTCCTTTAATGTGTCTATGCCACAAGGAAGTTATTGGTGTGTTGCGGCAGATGTGAACAAAGAATATACGGAGGAAACGATAGAGGAAACGATGAAGGAGATTCACCGGTTGCAGCGGGAAAAGGTGGGAGAAGATGAATTATCTTTGGTGAAAAATTTCCTGTATGGTGATTTATTACGGGAACTGGACGGTGTGTTTTCGCAATCGGACGCTTTGAAGCATAAGCTCAATTATGGATTGGATAATCAGATTTATATTCAACTGATTGAACAAATCAAAAAATGCTCTTCCTCGACGCTACTTGAATTGGCAAATCAATATTGGGATACGGAAACGATGTACGTTGTGACAGCCGGAGAAGTGGTATAGTTTTTGTTGTTATGTATTTAACAACTAAAACAATAAGAATATGAAAACAGTATGGCTAATTTTATTATTATTTCTGTTTGTCGGCTCTCTTCCGGTGTCGGCACAGAAAAAAAACAGTAAAGAGGAAAAGGCTGCCCGCTTGGAGGAGGCGTTTCAAAAAACGCAAGTTCTCGTTAAAAGTAATCATTTTAAAATTAATATTGACCGCGTTTATACGCAGAGCGGACAGGATGTCTCCCGCTTTAATCCGAGCGGTGAAATTATAATTACGGACAGTGTCGCAAAAGGGAATCTGCCTTTCTTTGGACGAGCTTATTCCCTTCCATACGGTGAGGGAGGAGGCATAGAATTTGATGGTCCTGTAAAAGATCGAAGTATCCTTGAAAAGAAAAAGAAGAGAGCTCTCATTTATCAATTTTCTGTTGCCGGAGGAAATGATACTTATCAATTCAATATTGATATTGCCCCCAGCGGTGGATGTACAGTGAATCTGATGAGCAACAACCGGGCTTATATTTCATATTCCGGAAGTGTCTCTCCTTTAGAGGAGAAAGATTCAACCCATTCTACTCATTAAACAGATTTCTGATAGTAGAAGAAGGTTTATTTCAATGATGGATAAATAAGTCGGGGGGAAATTCCGGCTTATTTATTTTTGCCCGGATCTCCGGGAAAAGTATTTCAGGAGTACTTTCATTCGGGATATTGTTGTGTGTGAGCAGATTTTTTGTAATTTAGCCGCTTGAAAAACAAATTGAATAATTATGAATCCACAGGACGAATTCCAACAATACGCTTTAAAACATAAGGGAATCAGTAGTCTGAACTTACATCGTTTTCAAACGGCTACGAACAGCTATATTACGCCCAATATCATTGAGGAACGGCAATTGAATATTGCAACGATGGATGTATTTTCACGGTTGATGATGGATCGGATCATCTTTTTAGGTGTACCTATTGATGATGATGTTGCCAATATTATTATGGCGCAGTTGTTGTTTTTGGAAACAGCAGACCCCGGAAGAGATATACAAGTGTATTTCAATAGCCCGGGAGGTTCTATATATGCCGGTTTGGGTATTTACGATACGATGCAGTTTATTAATTGCGATGTGGCAACAATCTGTACGGGACTGGCTGCTTCAATGGCTGCGGTGTTGATGTGTGCGGGAACGAAAGGGAAACGTTCGGCTCTCACTCATTCGCGCATTATGATTCACCAACCGATGAGTGGTGTGCAAGGACAGGCTACCGATATTGAGATCACTTCACGGGAAGTTCAGAAGTTGAAAAAAGAACTTTATACGATTATAGCCGAACATTCGGGTCAATCTTATAAGAAAGTAGAAAAGGATTCTGACCGAGATTATTGGATGACAGCGGAAGAATCGAAAGAATATGGTATGATCGACACCATCTTGAAAAGAGATAAGAAATAATCAGCAACCTATTAAATTTAAGTTTTCAGAGATAGTGAATGTCCCGATGTCTGAACCCATCAATGGTTTTTAGATTTATGAAATACGGCATTTATTGTTTATGTTGACTTAGTTATCATTGAGATTGATTTAAAATGCAGGATAAATGTTCATTTTGCGGAAGAAGTCGCAACGAAGTTAATTTATTGATCGACGGCAGCGATGGTCACATTTGTGATGAATGTGCCTTACAGGCGTATGATATTATTCAGGAAGAAAATAAAAGTAAATCGTCTTTAGATCTGGATCATATTGATATAAAGAAACCGAAGGAGATCAAGGAGTTTTTGGATCAATATGTCATCGGACAAGATGAAGCTAAAAAATATTTAGCCGTAGCTGTCTATAATCATTATAAAAGACTACTCCATAAAATCGGCGTGGACGAAGTGGAGATCGAAAAGTCGAATATTGTGATGGTCGGACGCACCGGTACCGGTAAAACTTTATTGGCACGCACTATTGCCAAGATGTTGCACGTACCTTTTACGATTGTAGATGCGACGGTTTTGACCGAGGCGGGATATGTAGGAGAAGATATTGAATCGATCCTCACACGGCTTTTGCAAGCAGCCGATTATGACGTGGAAGCAGCCGAGAAAGGTATTGTATTTATTGACGAGTTGGATAAAATCGCCCGCAAAGGTGATAATCCATCTATTACCCGAGATGTCAGCGGCGAAGGGGTGCAACAAGGTCTTTTGAAGTTATTGGAAGGCTCTATTGTTAATGTTCCGCCACAAGGAGGACGTAAGCATCCTGATCAGAAGATGATCCCCGTGAATACTAAAAATATTTTATTTATCTGCGGAGGTGCTTTCGATGGTATTGAGAAGAAAATTGCAGCCCGGATGAATACGATGGTTGTCGGCTTTAATTCTTCTCAAATCGTAGAAAAGATTGATCGGGAGAATTTCCTTCAGTATATTGCTCCTCAGGATTTGAAATCCTTTGGATTGATCCCGGAAATCATCGGTCGTCTTCCGGTGTTGACCTATTTGGAGCCGTTAGACCGTGAAGCCTTGCGCAATATCCTGACCGAACCTAAAAATGCTATTATCCGCCAATATATTAAATTGTTTGAATTGGATAAGATTAGCCTGAAGTTTGAAGAAGATGTGTATGAATATATTGTAGACAAAGCGATTGAATTTCGTTTAGGAGCCCGCGGACTACGCTCGATTTGCGAAACGATTATGACCGATCTGATGTTTGAAGTCCCTTCACAAAATAAGAAGAAGATCACAATCACCAAGGCGTATGCCGAAGAGAAGCTGAATAAGGTAAATGCGCTGAAGTTGAGAGCATAGCTATAAAAAAGGGGAATAAAAGAGCCCCAGTAGAAATAAACGCTTTGTTTATTCGTTGAAACGATTAAACAAAGCGTTCGTTTTTAGGTCCGTTTTCAAGATTTATCCCATCGGTTTGTCAAGGATTAGCTTTACTCCTATATAGATTTTATCAGTTATATTTCAATAAACTATAAGGAATCCGGGTTAAGCCTTCGCCCAATTGATTGATCCCTTTTTCCAATTTCCCTTTCAAGATCATTTTCATCATCACATTCAGTTCTCCCTGAAATGTTACTTTTACACGGGTATCGTAAGGTCCGTTTTCCAAAAGTTGTATCCATAGGCTAAATTCAAAAGGAAGACTCCCGTCTCCTCCCAATTTAATCAATTTCGGATCTTCCCGCTCCACTATTTTCACAATCACTTCCCCCATATTCTTTACGGTAATAAAGCAAGCTTCTTCCGTGAAACGTGTTTGCTCAATTTTATCCGCAATTCCCTTTAATTCTGTATTACCAGCCATACCTGATTTTTTTGCCAGGTCAAACAATCGTTCAACTTTGCTAAAATCAGAAAGTAGAGAATAGACATCCTCAATAGGACTTTCTATTTTATAAACGTCACTTGCAATTTTAGTTGTTCCCATAATTTTAATTAAGAAGTATGCTGATATTGTAACAAAAAGGATGCCGAAGCATAATAAACAAGTCTATCGACTTGTTTATTGTCTTCGCAAACGACTTAATATAAGCTATTTAATGCTTTAAAATATCCTCGCAATTATTTGAGTTGCCTCCCACCATCACCCACAGATTATTATTATTTATAAGTTTCCGGACTCAAACGCCATTCTTTCAATTTTTCAACTTGATCGGAATGTATGTAACCTACTTTTACCGCTAAATCAATCATTGCGTTGTAGTTGCTCAAGGTTGTCAATTCGCAATTTGCTTGTTTAAAATTATCAATTGCTTTCTGAAAGCCATACGTGAAAATTGCCGTCAGCCCTAATACGTCGCAACCTGCGTTTCTCAGTGCCTCTACCGCTTGTAAGCTGGAACCACCGGTGGATATGAGATCTTCGATTACCACCACTTTCTGTCCTGTTTTGTAGGCTCCTTCAATCAGGTTTTCCAATCCGTGTCCTTTTGCCGATGAACGTACATATATAAAAGGCAAATTTAATTCCTGAGCGACCAGTACCCCTTGTGCAATAGCTCCCGTTGCCACGCCGGCAATTACTTCTACCTGCGGGTATTTTTCACGAATCAATGCGGCAAACTGTTCTTTGATGTAAGTACGTACTTCAGGATATGATAATGTCTTCCGATTATCACAATAAATGGGCGATTTCCAACCGGAAGCCCACGTAAAAGGATGGGTAGGTTCTAACTTTATTGCTTTTATATCCAATAAATAGGAGGCTACTTTTTCTGCAACTGTATTCATTTTTATGTATTTTTGTATTGTTAATTTACAATCTTGTGCAAATGTATAAAGTATTTTTTAAAGAGAGCATTTTTTTATTAACCGATCATCAAAATTTGATTGGAACAGGAACAATTTCATTGACCCACAAAGATTTTCACGAAACGAAAGCTTTCATCCGTCAATTATTAGAAGAAGATTGTAATTTTGTCGCTATCCTCCTGCACGAGGATGTTGATGAATTGTTCTCTATTTTTAAATCTTGTTTTCTTTATGTGAAGGCAGCCGGAGGAATTGTTTGTAATCATTCGGATATTTTGATAATCAAACGATTGGGCGTGTATGATCTACCCAAAGGACATCTCGAAAGCGGCGAAACAATTGAAGAATGTGCCATTCGGGAAGTAGAAGAAGAATGCGGTGTAGAAGATGTGAAGATTGTAAATTCTCTGACTCAGACGCTACATATTTATAATCGAAATGGAAGTTGGTATCTTAAAAAAACGTATTGGTATCGAATGAGCTGTGCGCCCGATCAACAATTGGTCCCGCAAACAGAAGAGGATATTGAAGATGTTTTTTGGCTTCCTGTCAGTGACATTGATTCGATCCTGAATGGAACTTATCCTTCGCTGAGAAGTGTGTTTTCAATTTTACTGACGGATCGAATCACGCGATGAATTTCCGGATATTCATTTCCCAATTTCCCACTGTCAAAAAGTGTTGATATATGTTGTAAGCCGGGAATAATTGAGTCAATAAAATGCTGTTTTTTTTCATATAATCCACGCAATCCGAAAGCTCCCATTGCCTGCAATAAGCGTATCAAAACGAAACGGTAGTATCCGATTCGGAAAGCTTTAGTGTCAACAGTTTTATACTCTTGCAATCCGGCAATATAATCATCCAGCAACTCTTCGCGCTGTGACGCCGGAATCGCAATAATAGCATCGTATAATAAAGAAGCAACATCATATTGTAATGCGCCCCGCCGACCTCCTTGGTAATCAATGAACCACACTTCCTCATCGCGCACCATTATGTTGCGTGATTGGAAATCCCGAAACATAAAAGTGTCCGCAGGCTCTTGACAAAGCGCATCTGTCAATTGGTTGAAATCTTCTTCTAATGCTTGTTCAGAAAAATCAGCTCCTGCCAAACGCAGAAAACAATATTTAAAGTAATTTAAATCCCATTGAATGCATTGACGATCGAAAATAGGTCGCGGAATGCAAGCAGAATAATCTAATCCTTCGCCACCCAGCAATTGGAATCGCAATAATTCGGATAAAGATTTTTTATAAAGGGTCAACAGATGTTCAGACAGATATTCTCCTTTTCTCTCCCGTTCTACAATATCCAGCAACATCGTGTTTCCCAAATCTTCTTGAATGTAAGTCGATTCATCTGCAGATACTGCATATATTTTGGGAACATTTAATCCTTTTTTATCAAAATGTTTTGTGAAATTGATGAAAAGCCGATTCTCCGGGATGTTTTGATGGAAGGCAGCTATATAGGTTTTATCTGCTGAGGTTAAACGAAAATATTTTCTTGCTGAGCCTGATGCCGGCAATAATTCAATATTTTCAGGCTTTTTCCCCCACTGTTCCTCAAATAATTGTGATATGATAGATTCCATAGTATGAATGAATAAAAAGAAGGAAGGTGTTAAAAGATTCACCCAGTTCAACAAATAAAGAAAACGTAAGCGATGAGAGCGTCCTAAATATTCAACATTTCCTCAGAAGATTCTTAAACAACAGACTGTGTAATGAATTCCGACACAGTCTTTATTGTATTAGTGCCCAAGACAAGACTCGAACTTGCACAGCCTTACGGCCACTACCACCTCAAAGTAGCATGTATACCAATTTCACCACTTGGGCGAATAAAGTGCCCGAAATAGGACTCGAACCTACACAGCCGTAAAGCTACTAGTACCTGAAACTAGCGTGTATACCAATTTCACCATTCGGGCAATTTAATCATCGTAAAATAAAAGAACTTATCAACACTCGAAATAGGAGCTAAATTTACACAAGCGTAAGGTTGTTTATCCCTAAAACGAATGTGTGTATCAATTTCATCATCCGAGCCATTCTATTGTTGTCCCACCAAGATTCGAACTTGGACTGACAGAACCAAAACCTGCTGTGCTGCCATTACACAATGGGACAATTGCTGCTGTTATCATTTTTTTGACGTTGCAAATATATGTTCTTTTTTTTTTCTAGCCAAAAAAATAAGGTAATTTCGAGTAAAATAATTATTTTCGTGCTTTGTTATATGATACATTTTATGTTGTGTTATGATTATAAGCTGATTAACTTATTTTCAAGATTTGTAATTCTCTTCCTATATGGATATTGGACGAGCAAACAGCTTCACAACAGATTTTTATTGACATTATAAATTGTAATTATATCTAATTAATGAATATGTATACTATCAAGGATCATCCTAATTTAAGTTTTCGGCTTATCAACAGAGTTGTCGGATGGATAACTTTTTTGATTGCAAGCGTCACTTACATACTCACAGCAGAACCAACAGCCAGTTTGTGGGATTGTGGAGAGTTTATCACCACTTCTGTGGGATTACAGGTGGGGCATCCCCCCGGAGCACCTCTATTTATGATCGTCTCCCGGCTATTTGCTATCTTTTCTTCCTCAGTGGAGACTCAAGCCTTTATGATTAATTGTATGTCTGCCTTAGCTTCCGGTTTTACCATTTTATTCTTATTTTGGTCTATTACCCACTTGGCACGCAAGCTGATTGTCAAAGAAGGTGAGGAAATGACGATGGCACAAATGTTTGCTATCCTCGGTGCGTCATTGATTGGAGCTTTAACCTACACATTCACTGATACATTTTGGTTTTCAGCAGTGGAAGGAGAGGTATATGCGATGTCATCTCTATTTACAGCTGTTGTATTTTGGGCGATCTTGAAATGGGAAAATGTGGCATTTGAACCTTATGCAAATCGCTGGTTAGTATTAATCGCCTATTTGATCGGATTATCTATTGGCGTCCATTTGTTGAATTTGCTGGCGATCCCGGCTATTGTATTTGTATATTATTTTAAAAAATACACGCCTACTCTTAGAGGAATTATCAAAACAGGCTTACTCTCTTTGGTCATTTTAGGAGTTGTCAATTTTGGAGTGATTCCGGGTGTCATTAAGATCGCTTGCTGGTTTGAATTGATGTTTACCAACGGTATGGGACTTCCTTTTAATACCGGCGTTATTGTCTATGTCCTTCTGATTATCGGACTTTTAGTGTGGGGTATTCGATATACACTGATCAAGAATATGCCGATTTGGAATACAATTTTAACTTGTTTTATGGTCATATTGATCGGATATTCCTCTTATTCGATGGTGGTCATCCGTTCACTCAGTGATCCTCCTATTGACGAAAATAGTCCGGATAATGTATTTTCACTGTTATCCTATATTCAACGTGATCAATATGGTGACTCTCCACTGGTTTACGGACAGTATTATAATGCTCCGCAAATTAACTATAAGGACGGAGAAGCGATTTATTATCAAAATAAAACAACCGGTGTATATGAACAAATAGGCAATAAACCAATTGTTGAATATGATCCTCGCTTTTGTGGTGTATTCCCCCGTATGTTCAATAACAGCAGACCCTATTATGAATCTCAATACCAAGCTTGGGGAGGAAAAAACAATGGTCCTACCTATAATATTAACGGGAAAGAAGTGACCCGTCCCAGTTTTGGTAATAACCTGCGGTTTTTCTTCAATTATCAAATAGGACACATGTATTGGAGATATTTTATGTGGAATTACTCCGGTCGCCAAAATGATATTCAAGGAAACGGAGAAATCAATCACGGCAATTGGATCACGGGTATTAAATTTTTGGATGAAATGCGATTGGGCAATCAATCGGAACTACCGGATGCAATGAAGTCAGAGAAAGGTTACAATAAATACTATATGCTCCCCTTTCTGTTAGGTATATTCGGTATGTTTTATCAATACAGGAAAGGGAAAGGCGGAAAACAAGATTTTTGGACTGTTATGTTGCTCTTTCTCTTAACCGGAGTTGCTATTATTGTTTACCTGAATCAAGCACCTCTCGAACCACGTGAACGAGATTACGCTTATGCGGGTTCATTCTATGCTTACGCAATCTGGATTGGACTTGGTGTACTTGCCATCTGGGAATTTGTGACTAAAAAAGTAAAGAAATTAGATGCCGGTGTTGCCGCGATTGCCGTCACAGGTGTTTGCCTGATTGCTATTCCGGTAAATATGGCTGGACAAAATTGGGATGACCACGACCGTAGCGGACGCTATGCAACAACAGCACACGCGAAGAATTATTTAAATTCCTGTGCTCCGAATGCCATTTTGTTCACTTATGGAGACAATGATACCTTCCCACTTTGGTATGTTCAAGAAGTGGAAGGCGTGCGACGCGATGTACGTATTGTCAATCTCAGTCTATTGGCAGGTCCTTGGTATATAGATCAAATTAAACGAAAAGCATACGACACTCCGGGTGTACCTGCCAGTTTGACCCACGATCAATATCGAGACGGAAGACGGGATCAAGTCGTTGTACAGGAGCAATATCAACGTGCCAATCTGAAAGAAGCAATGGAATTTATTGCCAGTGACCTTCCTCAGACTAAATTACGCGGATATTCCGAACCATTAGATTATATTCCGGCACGTAATGTATTTATCACAGTGGATTCGGCTAAAGTGATTGCCAACGGGACTGTAAAAGCAGAAAATGCCGCTTCTATTGTAAAAGAAATAGACATCACGCTGAAAGGTAACTATCTGAACAAATCTCAATTAATGGTGCTCGATATTTTGGCAGCCAACAATTGGGAACGTCCGATTTATTTCGGCATTGGGATGGGGAATGATTCTTATATGGGTTTTGAAAAGTATTTTCAACTGGAAGGAGCAGCCTATCGTGTTGTCCCTATTAAAACAGAAGATTCCGGCTATTACGATTATGGACGAATTGATGTGAATATTCTCTATGACAATTTGATGAATAAGTTTGAATGGGGAAATATTAAAAATCCCAAAGTAAATATTGACTATTTCCACGACAATACTATCGCTGTGATGAAATACCGTAGCACTTTCCTACGATTAGCAGAAAAACTCCACGAAGCAGGAGAAAAAGAAAAAGCGGTGGCTATTTTGGATAAGTCATTGGAAGAATTACCCTTATTTCAAGTGCCTATTGATAATAATTTGCTGAATTATATTCCATTATATTATGCGTTGGGAGAAAAGGAGAAGGCGAACGCGTTAGTCAACGAATTGGCAATAACTAATTATCAAACATTAAAATACATCCAATCGTTGTCACCACAATTCGCTAATAATCCGAATTTACAACAGGAACAAGATATTAGCCTAAGAATCATTCAAATGCTGATAGATATGACTTCAAGAGCAGGAGAAAAACAAGTAGCCTTGGATATAAAAAATAAAGTAGAAATTTTATTCAATCCGGGGGCTATACACCCGAATGTTCCCACGCCCAAAGAAGATACAGCTGAAATTGCAGCAAAATAATCAAAATAATTTAGTGTTTTATGTACTGCGTACGTATACAGTATATAAAACACTAAATGTTTTAAGCCCATTGATATTTAGATTATTTAAAATCAAATATAATAAAAAATTAATATTTAAAATATGATAACAATAGATCAACTCAAAGCAGTTGAAGAACGCGGTGGCGCCCTGAGGAGGTATCTTTGACGTCGACCGTAAAAGAATTGAACTGGAAGAAGTAGAAATGCGCACACAGGCACCGGACTTTTGGATGGATGCAAAAGCAGCCGAGAAAGTAATGAAACAAGTTCGGGAATTGAAAAGTTGGATTGAAGGTTGCGATGAAATTAACCGCTCCATAGAAGATCTATCTGTTCTGTTTGAATTTGCCAAAGAAGGTGAAGCCACTGAGGAAGAGGTAGATGCTCATTATGCGGAAACACTCCACTTAGTAGAAGAATTGGAATTAAAAAATATGTTGCGGGGGGAAGCCGATCAAATGGGGTGTATCTTAAAGATTAACTCAGGAGCCGGCGGAACAGAAAGTCAAGATTGGGCAGCAATGCTAATGCGTATGTATATGCGTTGGGCAGAAGCCAATAAATATAAAGCAACAATCAGCAATTTACAGGATGGTGATGAAGCCGGCATTAAAACTGTCACAATGCAATTAGAAGGAGATTTTTCCTACGGCTACCTAAAAGGTGAAAATGGCGTACACCGCTTGGTCAGGGTATCCCCTTATAATGCTCAAGGTAAACGTATGACCTCCTTTGCCTCCGTATTTGTTACACCCCTTGTTGATGATTCTATTGAAATTGCGATTAATCAAGCTGATGTTACGTGGGATACCTTCCGTTCAGGAGGTGCTGGCGGTCAGAATGTCAATAAAGTAGAAACAGGTGTACGCCTACGTTATAATTACAAAGATAGGGATTCAGGAGAAACACGGGAAATTCTAATTGAAAATACCGAAACACGCTCACAACTCGACAATCGTGAAAATGCTATGCGTTTGCTTCGTTCGATGTTATATGATATAGAACTTCAAAAACGAATGGCAGAACAACAGAAAGTCGAAAGTAACAAGAAAAAAATCGAATGGGGTTCTCAAATTCGCAGTTACGTTTTTGACGATCGCCGAGTGAAAGACCACCGTACCAATTACCAGACTTCAGATGTAGGAGGTGTTATGGACGGAAAAATAGATGAGTTTATTAAAGCTTATCTGATGGAATTTGGAGCCGTAGAATAAAATATTTTGCATTTTATTTCAAGAATTATATAAAAAATAATTGCAATATTTTAAAGTTTTAAAAGGCGTATAAACTATAAACGCAACGTAATATTTATAAGTCTATCGACTTAAATAGAAAGTGAAAAAAATGAAAAGTGAAAATCTGAATTTTTCAAATAGCAAAATTCTGATAATCGGAGATGTTATGCTTGACAAATATTATTTCGGTCAGGTTGAACGCATATCTCCCGAAGCACCTGTCCCCATTGTAAATATACGGAAAGAAGAATCACGATTAGGAGGAGCATCAAACGTTGCGAACAATATTGCCAGTCTGGGGGGACAAACATTATTATGCGGCACAATCGGGCACGATTTTTTTGGGAGAGAAGTGGAACGAATTTGTAAACAAAAAAATATTAAAACAGCTCTCATTAAAACTCTTTGCCCAACCATTACAAAGGCTCGAATTATCGGCGGTAAACAACAAATTGTAAGAGTAGACTATGAAGAGAAAGCTGAATTAGAAGAGAACGAAAAAAAACAACTAAAAGAAACAATCAACAAATTCTTGCCATCTTATGATATTTTAGTCATCTCTGATTACGGGAAAGGACTTATATCAGAAGATTTTTGCCATTATTTGATTAAAATAGCTCGGAAATATGAAAAACAAATAATTGTTGATCCCAAGGGGAAAAATTGGAAGAAATATACCGGAGCAGATATTGTTACCCCAAATGTCAAGGAATTAAGTGATATTATCGGCTATACAATACCCAATACAGACAGAGCTATCGAAAAAGCCGCACGGGAAGTGATTGATGCTAATCGACTAACATCTTTGTTAGTCACCCGAAGTGACAAAGGAATGAGTTTCATCGGTAATTCCATCCCTATCCATATTCCCACACACTCAGAAGAAGTATTTGATGTCAGTGGTGCAGGCGATACAGTCGTAGCAATCCTGAGCATCTGCCTTGCAGCTGGATTTGACTTAGTTGCTGCCATAGAAACAGCCAATATCGCAGCAGGTATTGTCGTTAAAAAGATCGGTACAGCAACACTCTCGATAGAAGAATTGCAACAACAACTTGACAACAGACAATAAAAATAATCAAAAGTTTATCTGCTATATTGAATGCTTAAAACTAATGCACGGACCGACACTTTTCATTTATACTAATAAAAAAAGTGTTTGGTCCACGCGTAAAGATTCCTACCTATCGCTTACACATTGCTGCAAAATACCGATGGAAAGCAGAATTATCTGTTAATTCCGGATGAAAAGAAGTGACAAGCATATTCTTTTCACGAGCAGCTACAATATGCTCTTTCACCCGACATAAAACATTCACCTTATCACCTACATTAGCGATATAGGGAGCACGAATAAATACCAAAGGGATCTCCTCCTGACTTATTTCCGGTATCTGAACCGATATATCAAAACTATCTATTTGAGTACCATAAGCATTCCGTTTTACGGAAATATCCATCGTAGCCAAATGAGTGACAGAATCATTCACCAACTCTTTTGCCAATAAAATCATCCCGGCGCAAGTACCCCACACAGGTAAGCCTTTTTGAATCTTTAATCGCAAAGGTTCCATCATTCCTGTCCGATTCAATAATTTCCCAATCGTTGTACTTTCTCCTCCCGGCAAAATAATACCATCCAAATCATCCAATTGCTCTGGGTATTTTACAACAATTGCTTCACATCCTATTCTTTCTATATGCCGTTGGTGTTCAATAACAGCTCCCTGAAAACCTAAAATTCCTATTTTCATATCAATCTGCATTACGATAAAAAAAGAGCTTAAAAACGTAGCAAAAATTATTTTCGCTTAAAATCTTTTTTATCGCAAATCTTCTTCATCATTTATTATTTACTAAAAATCACTCTCACATAGTCAAAAAAAAGAGTGCTTATGCACTCTCTTTTTTACCATCCTCTTTCTGCATATTTGCTTTCAAGGGTTTTTATTTCCAATCCCGACATCGCTTCGCCAAGATTCTCAGACAACTCAGCCAATTTGACCGGATCATTAAAATAAGTGACTGCTTGAACTATGGCTCTCGCCCGTTTTGCAGGATCACCTGATTTAAAAATACCAGAACCAACAAAAACACCTTCTGATCCTAATTGCATCATCAGAGCTGCATCAGCCGGAGTAGCAATTCCACCTGCTGCAAAATTTACAACCGGTAATTTACCATTCTCGTGTACATATTTTATTAATTCATAAGGAGCACCGAATTCTTTAGCCAAACTCATCAATTCTTCTGCACCAGCATTCTTTACTCGACGAATATCCTCATTGATCTGACGCATATGTGTCACGGCTTCAACCACGTTACCCGTACCAGCTTCACCTTTCGTACGAATCATTGCAGCACCCTCTCCAATACGGCGTAAAGCTTCTCCCAAATTCCGGGCACCGCATACAAATGGAACTTTGAAAGCTGCTTTATCTACGTGAAAAAGTTCATCAGCTGGTGTCAGCACTTCACTCTCGTCAACAAAATCGACACCAATAGCTTCTAATATCTGAGCTTCCACAAAATGCCCGATTCTCACTTTTGCCATCACTGGAATAGATACAGCTTTTTGAATTGCTTTGATCATCTGCGGATCGGACATACGAGCAACACCACCATCCCGACGGATATCTGACGGTACTCTCTCCAATGCCATCACAGCACACGCTCCAGCTGCTTCTGCCAATTTTGCTTGTTCAGCATTAGTGACATCCATAATTACCCCACCTTTCAACATTTGTGCAAGGTTTTTATTCAATTCATATTTTCCCATAATCTGTGTATATAATAAAGTTAATACAAATAATTCATCAGAAATTTAACCATTAAACTAAAAGAAAATAAGTTTATAGTGCTTATTTCCTTTTAATATGTCGCAAAGATATTAATTAAGTTTCAAAAAGAAGAAAATATAGAACCTAAAAGGAATGTTTGTATTAAAAGTCTGCCCTATTTACAAAACAAATACCCCCACACACTATCTAACGCTTTGTTTATTCGTTTATTCATTGAATCAATTCAACGGTCAAACAATTAAACAAAGCGTTAATCTTCGTGCGAGGGTTTTAAAAATGAAGTATAATAAGCCGTGCATTTGCATTTCACACTGCTCTACAACATATAATCAAGCTAAACGACGCGCCCCATCGCTAATCGTAACGGGATAAATTTTTGGCTCTTTACCAAATTCAGCTTTAAACTTAAGAATAGCGGTCTTGATAAAATGATCGTATTTATCTTCCGGCACCAAATTAATCGTACAACCACCAAAACCACCTCCCATAATACGTGAACCGGTTACGCCACATTCTTTTGCCACCACATTCAAAAAGTCTAATTCCACCGTGCTTACTTCATAAAGCTTGCTCATTCCGGTATGGGTTGCATAAATATTTTTACCAACCGTTGCATAATCGCCTTTTTTCAATGCTTCACAGGTATCCACCAAACGCTGGTTCTCTTCAATCGCGTATGTAGCACGCATATAATCTTCCTCACTAATTTGCCCCTTTACTTCTGCCAGCATTTTTAAATTGGCATCTCCCAACAATTTTACGTATGGATGATGAACAGCGATAGCAGCTGCGGCTCTTTCACAGGACTGCCTCCGCTTATTATAAGGAGAATCTACTAATTCGTGTTTCGTCACCGAATCTACCAATACCACCTTATACCCTTTCGGATCAAAAGGTACATATTCATATTCCATTGTGCTGCAATCCAAGCGAATTAAATTTCCTTTTTTTCCGAAGATGGAAGCGAACTGGTCCATAATGCCACAGTTCACCCCACAATAGTTATGCTCTGTTTTCTGACCGATCAACACCAATTCTTTCTTATCAAAACCCAGATGATAGATCTCATTTAATGCAAAAGCATACGTGCTTTCAAGAGCAGCTGAAGATGAAAGTCCAGCACCCAAAGGTACATCTCCGGAAATCACCGTATCAAATCCTTTCACAACGGCTCCTCTTTTCTCCATTTCCCGACAGACTCCAAAAATATAGCACGCCCACGCAGCTTTCGGTTTATCTTCTTCATTTAAACCAAATTCCGCATAATCATTCATATCAATAGAATAAGCCCGAACTTTATCCGTACCATTGGGTTTTATCTCTGCTACAATACCTTTATCAATAGCTCCCGGAAGTACGCAACCACCGTTATAATCTGTATGTTCTCCTATTAAATTCACACGTCCCGGAGAAAAATACAACAATCCGATCGTTCCGAATTTTTCTTTAAATGTATTTCTTATCACATTTGTATCCATAATACGAGTTATTAAGTAATGTCAAAAAAAATATTGTTTCCACTTCAAATCTCACATAGATTTAATCCACCTGAATATTTTTATTTACATTTTTAGAACCAATCAAAGCATAATATAACAAAAATACCAATCCTGCTAAAATAACCCAATAACTACTAAGATAGCCAGCAGCATCAGCAACAGCACCCTGAATCAACGGTAAAATACCACCACCGCATACCATCACCATAAAAATACCGGATGCCAGTTCTGTGTATTTACCCAAACCTTCTACAGCCAAATTGAAAATACCTCCCCACATAACAGAAGTACACAATCCACATAATATCAAAAACATAATACCAACAGGCACTTCTGCTAAACCAAAAGAAATATCTGATCTGAATACCGGCATACTGATTTTTGAATCCACCGGACTGAAAATTGCCAATACCACAAAAAGAATACCCAAAATAGATACAAAAGTCAACATCGTTTTACTGGAGAATTTTCCACCTAAGAAACCACCACATAATCTACCGATCAACATTAAAAACCAATAAGTACCAACAATCGAGCCGGCAATCGTTGTGTCCATCGCCAAATCTGTCGTCATAAATAAATTTGCAAAGTTTGGAATCCCCACTTCAATACCTACATACAAAAAAATAGCTACCGTTCCCAACACAAAATGGCGGAAAGAAAGAGCACTGTGTTTATCCTTTTCATTTTTTACTTTTTTCTCTACCTGACGTGGCTCAGGGATATTCACAAAAAGAAGCACCATAAATGCCAAAGCAAAAATACCCATTGCCAAGAATAAAGCAGGATTTGCATTTCCGATGTGAGCAGTCGCGTAATCACCAATCAAATAACCACCAAGGACGGGCACTATTGTCGCACCAATTGAATTGATAGATCCTCCAAACTGTATTAATTGATTTCCTCTTTTACCGCCACGGCCCAGCGTATTTAACATCGGATTCACCACTGCATTCAACATACACATAGAGAAACCGGAAATAAAAGCACCTATCAAATAAACGGTAAAACTTTCCGCTTGACCGGAAAGAAAAGAAATTCCAACTCCACAAAATCCAACGATAATAGCAGCCAAAGCGGTCTTTTTATAACCAATCCGCTGTAAAAGGATGCCGGCGGGAATACCCATAAAAGCATAAGCGATAAAATTAGCCGCATTACCGAGTTGCGACATAAAATTAGATACACCAAACTGATTTTTCACAATAATCCCAAATGGATTCTGAAGCCCAGTTACAAAAGAAATCATAAAGAAAAGGGCAAACATCATTGCAATAGGCAACGCATAGTTTTTTTGTTGTTGTGTCATGTTCTCTAAAGTTTAATTAGTCTTATTTTTCTATACCAAATTTATAAATACAAGTTTGCGAATAAGTCTGTCCCGGACGTAAAACGACACTGGGAAAATGAGGTTTATTAGGACTATCCGGAAAATGCTGAGTTTCCAAACAAATGGCACTTCGTTCCGGATAAATAACTCCATATTTCCCTTCAAAATCACTCAGCCAGTTTCCTGTGTAAAGCTGTACTCCCGGCTCTGTCGTATATACTTCTAATGTCCGTCCACTATTCGGCTCCAATACCTTAGCAGCAAATGACAATTCTCCGACCTCTTTTTTATTCAACACATAGCAATGGTCATACCCTTTACCAAACACCAATTGTTCAAAATCCTCCTCAATCCTTTCTCCGACAGTATGCGGAGTCCTAAAATCCATTGGTGTACCGGCAACAGAAGCAATCACCCCCGTAGGAATAGAGGTATCATCCATCGGCGTATAAAAATCCGCATTGATCGTTAATATTTGCTGACAAACCGTAGGCAAAGGCTGAGTCGTACCAGATAAATTAAAAAAAGAATGTTGAGTCAAATTCACCACAGTCGTCTGATCCGTCACTGCCCGATAAGAAATTTCCAACGCATTATCATTACTCAAATGATAAACGACTTCTGTTGATAGATTCCCGGGAAATCCTTCTTCCCCATCAACAGAACGATAAGTTAATTTCAACGTCTGCCTATTCAATTGAATAGCATCCCATACCACAGCATTAAACCCGGTCAAACCTCCGTGAAGAGCATTTTGTCCGTTATTCACCGCCAAAATATATTCTTTGCCATCCAACACAAACCGCCCTTTAGCGATACGATTACCATAACGTCCAATTAGTGCACCTAAATAAGGCTCCGGAGTATGTAAATAATCGTATAAACTACTATGTCCCAAAACGACATCCGCATAGTTTCCATTCTTATCAGGAACCATTACAGAAACGACAAAACCACCATAATTAGTAATGGCTATTTCCATTCCACTCGAATTTTTTAGCAAAAACAAGTCTGTCTGCCTCCCATCCAATTCTGACTGAAAAGCATTGCGCTGTATAGCCACACGACTTCCTTGAAAAGAATCTATTCGTGCCATATTTTCTTTTTATTTATTATTAATGTGTATAATTTATCGCACCCTATTTTTTAAAACTAATACACCCTATACTATTCCCGATTTAAGCATCCACATATCGCTTCAAAAATACATAAAAAAAAAGAGGCTATCTAACATAGCCTCTTTTTTTTATAAATAACTTTTCAATCTCTTATTATTTTTAACATCTCTCAGTTTGCGCAATGCCTTCGTTTTAACCTGCCTCACCCGTTCACTTGTCAATCCCAGCTTTGAACCTATTTCTTCCAGCGACATCGCAATATTACCGTGCAAACCGTAATACATATTCAATATCTTTGATTCACGTTCCGCTAAAATAGTCAACCAACGTTCAATATCTTTCTCCAAAGAATCTTGATTCAACGCAATCTCTACCGTTTGACCCGAAGGCTCAGAGGGTACATATATATCATACAGATTAATCGACTCCTCATCCGTTGTCAAAGGTGCATCCATTGATATCGGACGATTGGCAATCTTTAGATTTTCTCTTACTTCATCAGACGTTATATCCATTTTAGCAGCAATCTCTTCCTCCGTCGGTTCTCGTTGAAATTCCTGTTCCAAAATTGTATAACATTTATTAACCTTATTAATAATACTAATCTTATTCAAAGGCAACCGAATCAAACGGGCATTCTCTGCCATCGCCTGCAATATAGATTGACGAATCCACCAAACAGCATAAGAAATAAACTTAAACCCTTTCGTTTCATCAAAACATTCAGCAGCTTTAATTAATCCAACATTCCCCTCATTAATCAAATCTCCCAATGTCAAACCGTGATTCTGATATTGTTTTGCCACAGATACTACAAAACGTAAATTACACAACACTAATTTTTCACGAGCTTCTGTATCCCCATTTTTGATTTTTTTAGCTAAACCAACTTCTTCTTCAGGCGTTAAAGTATGTATCTTACTTATTTCCTGAAGATATTTTTCAATAGAATACGACTCTCGTCCCGTGATCTGTCTGGCTATTTTAAGCTGTCTCATATCCAAAATTATTGCTTTTAAAGTTAATACTTTCTTTTTAACGAACAAATATTTTTCAATCTTTTAGCATTTATTATTTATACGTAAAAAACAATCGCATTGTTACAACCCAACAATCAAAAAAAAGGACAATTTATTTGCAGTCACAAAAAAAATACATACTTTTGCAGTCCGAAGTGAGAAAATAACGATAAAATATAGTTTACAATGAAACGGACATTTCAACCCTCAAACAGAAAAAGAAGAAACAAACACGGTTTCAGAGAAAGAATGGCAACAGTTGGCGGAAGAGCCGTATTAGCCAGAAGAAGAGCTAAAGGAAGAAAAAAATTGACTGTATCTGACGAACGCAGACACAAAGCATAATTTCTTTAAGATATAAAAAAAGCTGCTCCTCAAGCAGCTTTTTTTATATTCAATAACATTAAAACCACTGCTACATTTAAAATTTAAAACACAACAAAAAAATATAACAAATAAGTCTATGAATTTAAGTCAATAAATTAGCTTAATTTTGTCATAGAACTATTTAGTCGGGGAAAATGAGTATACAAGAAAAGAAAATTGAGGACATTGATCACTTACTGGCTATCGCCGATTCTAATCTAAATATCTTAGAAGAAGAAGTGGATGTCAATGTACAAAAAGAATACTTTGACTTAGTCAACGTACTCAGCAAAAAGTCCAAATCTTACAAAGAGATTTGTAAACAATTCCTCGAAAATATCAACGACTTATTTGACGAAGCCATTGATTTAGAAGTAAAGAAAAGGATGCTCGTTATTTTAGCAACAGTAGACGATATTAGTGTCTACCGGACGATTGAAAATGTTTCAAAACTGAATTCCCCTTTACAAAAATGGGCCATCATTGCCCTTCAGCAATCTAGAATGCTCATCCAATCGACCTTAATGGACGATCCGGGAATATTTATTTCCACAGGGCTTGGTGGACAGGGCACATTACTCCGCTACTTTTGTGTCTTCTTCAATCAAAACCCAGGAGAATTACCAATTTTCCAACAAAACATCCTAAAAGACGAAACAAATACGGCTGTCTCCTCCTCACAAGGCATACTTGAATCCACAGAGTTTCACAACAATTATATCATTATGCTAATGTTGCTCCCGTTAAAAACCGATTTACAACCCTTGTTCACCGGGATCATTGACGAATGTAACCAATACGGCAATTTCCTTCACGAAAATATGATTGTCACCAATGTAAAAAAACTATCATACAAAGAAATTCATCAATTATTGAAAGCCAAAGAGGATAACCTGCACATCTAATATCAAAAACAAAATCTCAATTGAAAAGTAAAATCATACAAACGATTCCCTTGAACCTCTGTCAACCCCGAACCAATTTTATTCCGATCAGTATAAACCGTCAGACCTGATTTAAAATAACAAGTCAGCCAATCCACTGGTTTCCAATTCATATTCAAATAAGCACGTCCTCCACTGCCCATAAAAAAAGGAAAAGAATATCCATAAAGCACATTATTCTCATAAGCATAAATGCGTGATTCATAAGAATCCGTATCAAACCAAGCTGCCCGACATTGCATTTTAAATTGCACCCTACGAGCAGCAAAAATCACATCTTGATAAACCATATACCCCCATTCCCGTCTTTCCTCTTTCCGATAATGCGACACACTAATCCGTGTTCTCCATTCCAAGCACTGTCCCTGTCGATACTGAAACTCATAACGAAAATCACCTCTTTTACGACGGGCAAAAATACCACCACTCAGATCTTCCGGCTTTATTTCATACTTCACCCGGCCAGTATGTTCAAAAGAAGAATGCGTGTAACTCACCTCTCCCATCACCTCATACCCGTGTGAAGGCGTATATGCTCTGTAACGAGGACTAAAGAAATGGAACCAATCACCAGAAAGATTTATCTTCAAATCACGCAACAACGTTATCGCCACCCCTCCATATACCCCTTCCTCATTCGAGGTATTCGAATATTCTCCAAAACCGGCAGCATAACGTGACACATAACGCCGATCGTAACGCCGATATAATAGGCATCCGGAAATAAAAGACGCCCCACCACGCAAACCATTCACGATCGCCCAACTCCCATTATCATTTCGAGCCACTTCTCCAAATCCATAAATCCCCCTAAAAGAAGCCTTGTAATCCACACTAACCAAATAACGTTTCTCCCCCTTATCATTAAACTGCTGATACAAAGAATTACCGGATACTAATGCCGGATCATAATCATAATAAAGACTATTCAGCCCAACCTTAAAATAAACGGTATTCCAACGAATAGACAAACCTGTTGTCATCTCATCCAATACCTGTTTCTTCAAACACTCCGGACGATTCCGATGATAACCGCCCTCATACAAAGAAACCAATCGCCATATACCGGGCTCTTTTCCCGCTGTCAAATTTCCATCGGTTTTTTTCAAAGAAAAAAACACATCCGACACAACATTCCGACACAACCCCATAGACAACGCTACTCCCCTCAAATAATTATTTTCATTGGCAGAAGTGTAAGGCGAAACACCTTGTCCCGACTTCTCATTTCCAACGGACATATCTGATTTCCCGGAAAGGAAACCACCCCACACCACCAAACCTTGCCCCCACCGAATACGATAATCCCCCACCACCAAATGCCGAAGGAAACGCTTCGTTGTCAAAGCAATATGAGCCGAAAGAAAGTCAAAACCCATCTTCTGATCCGGAGTAAAATAAGCCTCTCCCGGATCATTTTCCAATGTAACCCCTATCTGCCAGCGATGATTCATCTCCAATTTATATTTCAACAACATCCCAACAGGCATCCCTTGAAAACGATTTTCCATCTTCTTCTCATAATCTTTTCTCTTTTCAAAATCATCCGGAACATAAAACTGATACCCTTCCTGCAACGGCAAACTCAAACGGGCTCTCGCTATCAAATCCTGTTTCACTCGCTTCGCACCCTCCCTCTCATACACCCTTTCAAGCGAATTGCCCAACGTAATAAAAGGCAAAATATTCCGTAAATCCCGCTGTCCAATACCATATACCAACAACAATTCATTTGGATGAAGAAAACAACCATTTTTTTCGCGAAACGCTAAAATTTGATCAATCTGATAATCCGACAAAAAGAACAATGTTTTCAAAGAATCAAAACCCGCAGTATTCACATTCACCGGCGCATCTGCCAAATTCATCAAAACACCCACCATCTCTTCATACCCATCCTCACTACTTAAAATGCCATTATCATCCAGCAACTTTTCTATATCAGAAAGTTCCTGCCCCATAGTACGAAATACCAAGCCATAAATCAATAGCAATACGCACCATATTCTATTTCTCATAGCAATGAATCAGCGAAGTGCGACCTCTCATCTCGCCGGATTTCGCAACAATCAAAAGTCGCCAATCATCGGTTGAATCCCGAATTCAATCATCCTGTTTTTTAGCTATCACCCAATATAGCCGAAGCATCATCACTTTCCCTCCTATAACGCCACCCAATTTACGACTTTTTCACACATTCCCCCTCATCTTTTTCCAACTTTTTCCATAAAAGAAAAATATATAAACATAAAGAATGCTAAATAATCATTGCAGTACACTTCAAAAAAATCCGAAACTCCTTGTCAGATAATTTACATATCATATTACACAAACTCATATAACAATCCGATTAATACGTTTGTCCAAATCGCTTTAATCTTTCTTTCCGTATCTTACAACATTTAAATTGATTTATCGCATTTACAAACAAAATAAAT
>JAVXFZ010000037.1:0-25588 GCA_036657595.1 Odoribacter sp.
TTGTATCCTTGTTCTTCATCTGAAGGCTTAAAATTCTAAATGAAAAATCAACATCCTACATTTTATTATTTTCCGAAGCAAAGGTAGACATTTTTTATAAATCAAATTCCACCAAAAGTAAAAGTTAAATTGAACACACCATCTCTTTACTTTAAATAACTGTATAACAACACATTATTTAATAACATATCACTATTCATATCAGTTCGAATGGCAATAGCGTCCCTTTTTTTGAGTGATGGATCCATACTCGATAGCACCTACCGGACATCTATGAATGCAAGCCGTACACTGCACACAGGTATTAGCCCAGACCGGTTTCCCATCAATAAGACGAATGGTTCCCGTTGGACAAATCCGTTCACAAACCCCACACGACAGACAATTATCTTTCGCATAAAAAGAATTGCTGCCTATCACAAAATTGACAAATATAGGATAGAGAATATAACTTTTAACTGCCGAGAAACCTGTATGGTGATATAATCCTTTCGGACTTTGCTTCTTTTCGATTGCCGCCACAATTCTATTTAAAACAGTGGGTGCTTCGCTTAACTTCTGTTGCACCACGTTTTCGGAATCCACATCAAATCCTTTCATCAGGATATAAGTATTGGGCATCGAAATAGAGTATCCCTCTGTGAGCTTAATTCCTTTGGCTGCCAGCCATTTTCTAATAATTCGAGAAGTGTAAGCGCAATCGTTTCCACAAGTAGAAACAGAATAAACTGCTTGATCGGTGTAGTTCTCACATTTAAGTCGAGTGATGAAACGCTCCACCAATACCGCAGGTCCCCACGAGTGGACGGGATAGACAAAAATGATTCTCTCCTCTTGCCTAAGATGATACGTTATCTCGTTCTTCTCTTGTTTTAATGCTTCTACGATAGATACTAAATTCTCATTTAACACTTTGGATAGCTGTGTAGCTACCCAAAGTGAATTTCCTGTTGCTGAAAAATAACAAATCATTCTATTAATATTATAATGACAATAGCGTTCTATTTTTTAATAGATTTTTCAAAAATCTGATCAACAGAAAAGGAAGCCGGACGTTGGCGTTGTGGATACTTAGCAAATGTAGACATAAATTCAGCAAAATCATCTTGTGCCTTGTAGAGCATATACTGGTGATCAGTGAACCACTTGCTATAATTGTCTGAATCGGTTGTCGCACGCTCAAACGGATCACGACGCAAATTAAACAAATTAGGTATTCTCAACTCAATAAAAGGTTCACGCCATACGTCCAGACCGTGTGCACGTTGTTCTGCAAAAGTAGCCTTCCAATCACCAAAACGAATCCCCACGGGCAATCCATCATCACTAAAATAAACATAATTTTCGCGGGGAGATTTTTCGATCTTACCTGTGATATACGGCAAAATATTGTAGCCGTCCAAATGTATGTTATAGGTCATATTTCCGACTTTATAGCCCTCTAACAACTTCTCTTTAATAGTTGAATCCCCTGCGGCAGCAAGCAACGTCGGCATCCAATCGGTATGTGAAACGATTTCATTGGATACACTCCCTGCCTGAATTTTACCCGGCCAGCAAATCATTGCAGGAACACGGTAAGCACCTTCCCAATTGGTATTTTTCTCTCCCCGGAAAGGAGTAATAGCTCCATCAGGCCACATATTGAAATGAGGTCCATTATCAGTCGTGTAGATAACAATCGTGTTTTCGTCTATATTCAGCTCCTCAAGCAAATCAAGTAATATCCCCACGTGGTCATCGTGCTCCATCAAGGCATCGGCATAAATACCTTGTCCTGTTCTACCAACACTTGACGGTTTGGGATAGGTAGGATAATGCATACGTGCCGAGTTAAACCAGCAAAAGAAAGGTTTTTCTTCTTTCGATTTTCGCTTGATAAAATCGGTCGTTGCCTCCACAAACTCATCATCAATCGTTTCCATTCGTTTTTTGTTCAGCGGACCGGTGTCCTTAATAAAACCATTTGCATCAGATTTGATCACTCCTCGCGGTCCAAACTTTTTCTTAAAGGCAGGGTCTTTCGGGTAATCGTACTCTTCCGGTTCCTCTTCGGCATTCAGATGGTATAAGTTGCCGAAAAACTCGTCAAAACCGTGATTTGTAGGCAAAAACTCATCGCGATCTCCCAGATGGTTCTTACCAAATTGTCCTGTGGCATATCCCAGTGGTTTTAAAAGTTCGGCAATAGTCGGATCCTCCTTTTGTATGCCAACCGGAGCTCCCGGCACCCCCACTTTCGTTAAACCTGTACGAAAAGGCGATTGTCCGGTGATAAAGGCAGCACGTCCGGCTGTGCAACTTTGTTCGCCGTAATAATCGGTAAACATCATCCCATTTTTAGCAATACGATCAATGTTACGGGTACGATAACCCATCATCCCATTGTTATAGACACTTAGGTTAGCAAGACCTATGTCATCGCCAAATATCACCAAAATATTAGGACGTTTAGGCTGTGTATCCGCCTTCTTGGCAGGTGTAGCCTCCGTAGCACTAACACTCATTCCGGCACAAATCATCGTTGTGCCCAATGAGATTTTTTTAATCAATTCATTCATAACATCATTTTTTAATATTATTTATCCACTGCTAAAAAATTCATTATCGAAGAAGCTTCTCCTCCCTGCTTAATAAGAGTGCGCATAGCGTGCAGAAAAGGAGCTGCATAATCGAAAAAAGCGTAATATCCTTGACAGAGATAGGCGATTTTTTCGCCCTCTGCATTGATCGCAAAACGATGTTTGGGACACTCTCCATTGCAAGCTGCCAAATATTTACAGTTTCGACATTGAGCAGAAAGACCTTCGTATTTTTCTTTCCCAAACTGGCTCTGCTCTGCTGAAAGAGCCATCTGCTGTAAACTTTGCTCTTTGATATTTCCCAACTTGAATTGGGGATAGACAAAGTGGTCGCAAGCGTATACATCTCCATTGTGTTCCATCACCAACCCATCACCACAAGAACGAGATAGCACACAAGCCGTTGGATTGTAACCACACCATGCCTCCAGCGCACAGTCAAACTGCTTGACAAATACTTTTCCTACATCTTCTCTGACCCAATGATCAAAAATTTGAATCAAAAAGTCACCCCACTGCTTGGGTAATATACTTTCTTGCGTAACGACAGCTTCTTCTTTATAGTCATTCGCCACTAATCGGAGCAATTGATTTTTATCTGTGGCTTTGCGTTCCTGAATAGGGATAAATTGTATCCATTCGGAGCCGATTTCTTTAAGAAATTTGTATACACGAATAGGATATTGCGCATTCAACCGATTGACAACCGTGAGCGTATTGAAGCGAACGCCTCCCTTTTTAAGTAAGCTGATAGATTGCATCACCCGCTTCCAGCTTCCTTTTCCAAGTTGATTTTTACGATAGGCGTCGTGTAGTTCTTGAGGACCATCAATGCTAATGCCGATTAAAAAATTATGCGCCTTGAAAAATCTCACCCACTGCTCGTCTATCAGCATACCGTTGGTTTGCAAAGTATTCTCAATGCGTCTGCCATCACTGTATTTCTGTTGCAATTCAATGGCACGTTCAAAGAAATCTACTCCAAGCAGAGTGGGCTCACCACCTTGCCAAGCAAAAACGACACGAGGATTCTCTGTGGGCTGGGAGGCTATATAATTTTTAATATAGAGTTCCAATACCTCGTCAGACATACGATACTGATGTTGATGCTGTGGGTATAGATTCGACTTTTCTAAGTAATAACAATAAGTGCAACGTAAATTACAGGTAGCTCCTATCGGTTTTACTATCAAGTGAAAATGTTTGCGATCTTTGTTTATTTCGGTTTCGCAAGTAAGAAAATCAAGATTCATCATTCTTTACCTTTAAATTATAAGGTAAAGGTAAGGGATCATTGATTTTTAAAATTTCAAAAAACAACATTGTTTTATCCATAAACAACATTTATTTTAGGTCAACTATTTCTGTTTATTTCAGATTTTTGGGTAAATAGTGATATTTCTGTTTAAATGCTTGAGTGAAATGTCCTAAATGTGTATAGCCCAATTCATAAGCTACTTCGCTCACACTTTTACCTCCTTCTTGCAATAGCTCTCGAGCTTTTTCCATTCGATATTCCTGAAAAAGATGATAGATGGACATCCCGTACACCTCTTTGAACGAAGCTCTTAATTTAGTTGCACTCATTCCGCAAAAGCGTGTCAATTCCTCAATATCCTTTGGGGAAGATAAATCACTTAAAATGAAGTCTTTTGCCTGTTGTAATTTTAGCAAAAGTTGGTTGTCTATCTGTTTATACTGATTTTGTCGCTGATAAAAAAACTTCTTGACAAAGTGAAGAAACAACTCCCAAGAACGTGCGTATGCAAACTCAACCTCCAATTTATGAGGGAGTGAGTCGTCCAAAAGATACTGTATCAACATTTTCATTTCAACACTGATTGATTCGTAGAAAAAGTAAGATTCACTGCCGGTTAAATTTTTTAAAAAAGGATGTCCGGTCGGCAAAACCCGCTCAAAAGACCGATAAGGTAACCGAAATAAAATCAAACTGAACTCTCTCCCCTTCGGATAGAGAATCTCCGCATCCTCACTCGAAAAATAAATACCGGTAGAAGGTGATTTGGAAAAGACAGCCTTCATCTTGCCTTCGTCTTGCGATTCAAATGTGATGCAATCGGAAAATATAATCGGATAGTAAGCCACCGGTTTATCCATAATACGAATAGTGGTGATGTCCTCCGTTAAAAACAAGCGGACGGTGATTATTTTATGAGTGTTAAATTTATACTCTTTGATCATCCCATAGGGAGTATGTAATGTATTGCCCTCAATGACACCGCCAACCAGTGTTTGCCATTGTTGCAATTCATTATCTTCTCCTTTGAAAATATGCTCTATATATCTCATAATCGAGTATTTTATCTGATAAATATATTATCACCGATCTACTTTCCTGAAAAAAAATGACTGAAGTTAATTTTAAAAATCGTACCCTCTACTATTGTGTCAGTCAACGATAAACAAAAATACTAATTATAAACAGAATCTACTTATAAATCTTTTATTTTCGTCCATATATCTTTTAAGTATCCTTTGAATCTGTTTTGGTTTAAGTTGTTGTCTACCTGTATTCTCGATGTCTTTTCTTCGTTTCGCGACGAGGAGGATACGAAGGGAATACGACGAGAATACGAGCGAAAGGTAGCGCATCTCAAACGATTCTCAAAGCATAGGGTAGCGATAGAGGGAGGATGTCGTAGAAGAGAACGAAGGAATTTCACTGAAAAAATAAGATCTATTTACTCCAAAAATATCTTTTTCTCATTTAAAGTCACAAAATTTCCGATTTTCAAGTTTCAAGTTTCAATTGTTTACTACTTTTGCTCTACAAATAAAATAGCATTTCCGACAGGAAATAAAAATAGATAAAAAACATTGGCTTATACCCCCATTTATAAATAGGTGTATTTATAGAAACGAATTGGCATATTAGCACATTAGAATTATGACTTACGAAGAATCCATTCATTGGTTATTTGCGCAGCTTCCTATGTATCAACGTGAAGGACAGGCTGCATACAAAGCAAATCTGGATAACACGCTACAATTAGATGAGTATTTCAAACATCCGCATCAATCGTTCAAAACGATTCACGTTGCCGGGACAAACGGGAAGGGCTCTGTATCTCATCTGTTAGCTTCTATTTTACAGGAAGCCGGCTATAAAACAGGGCTTTATACCTCCCCTCATTTGAAAGATTTCCGGGAACGCATAAAAATCAATGGTAAAATGGTCAGCAAGCAATATGTCACTGACTTTGTGGAGCAAAATCAAGAGTTGTTTCTGAGTGTGAAGCCTTCTTTCTTTGAAATGACGGTGGCGATGGCTTTCAAATATTTTGCCGACGAGCAGGTTGATATTGCTGTCATCGAAGTGGGATTAGGGGGTCGTCTGGATTCTACCAACATCATTACGCCCTTGGTGTCGGTTATTACTAACATTTCTTTCGATCATATGGCACTGCTGGGGAATACGCTCGAAAAGATTGCGGGGGAGAAAGCGGGGATCATCAAACCAATGATTCCGGTGGTTGCAGGTAGCCGGAATCCGGAATATGACTTTGTTTTTGAAAAAAAGGCTTCTTCCTTGAAAGCTCCGTTGTATTTTGCCGACGATTGCTGGCAAACAAAAATAAATGAAGACAACACGTATGATCTCACCCATTCATCGGGATGGCAGTTCAGTCGGTTAGAATGTGAATTGAAAGGTTTCTATCAACGAAAGAATATACCCGCCGTACTGGAAGCGGTCAAGCATCTGCCTCTCCCCATCACAGACGAACAAATCCGTCGGGGCATTGCCCGTGTTATCACGAATACCGGGTTGTTCGGACGTTGGCAAACGTTGGAAAAGCAACCACTCACGATTTGCGACACGGGGCATAATATTGACGGGATCACCGAAGTGGTTCGACAATTAAAGACTTGTTCTTACCGATGTCTGCATTTTGTCATCGGTATGGTCAACGACAAAGATGTCAACAGTGTTTTACAAATTCTGCCCAAAGAGGCGGTTTATTATTTTTGTAAAGCCTCTATTCCGCGCGCAATGGACGAGCATACGCTGGCAGAGAAAGCCCAATGTGCCGGTTTGAAAGGAAGTTGTTACGCAACCGTAGCCGAGGCATATTCGGAAGCTAAAGCGCAAGCGACGAAAGAAGATATGATTTATATTGGCGGAAGTACCTTTGTGGTAGCGGAGGTGATCCCTATGACTTAGGCGTATACGGAAATGATGAGTCCATCGGTTGGTTGATGACTGTTTCTTAAAATGCTTTGAGGAAGATCCTTAATGAGGACATTTAATTTATTGCTTCGGGAGATGTTTCAAAACCGGGACGCAAAAAAGTTCGGGCAGAAGGAAATTGCCGTTCCATATCCATCCGAAGTTGTTGCAGGATGACTTGTAAATGGGATATTTCCCGTTTACAAGTTGGAAAATATTCATTTATTATTTTCCAACTTTCCACCGAGCGATCTAATGCAATGAAAGCGACTTTCGCCGATCCATTATAATCTTCGAGCGGGTGATTGGAATGTATGCGTTGGAAATAAGCGTATAAAGCCCGGCGCATTTTCGACTGTATTAAATTCTGATACCAATCAATTGTCAAGAAAGCTTCTTCTAATAGATTCTTATTTTCTCCCTTTTTCTTTTTATCAAACAATTCCAAAATATTATCTAAATATTTTTCAGTCAAATGTTCATATATCAGGCACATACGAATAATATCCGACATTTCAATCCGCGCATTTAATTGTTTGGAGGGTAGTTGATGTTCAAAATCTTCTCCCCAAAATTCCCTGTTTATATTTTCCGACGTGTAAATATCTTCCACCTCAATCCCCCTTTCTTCTGCCAATTCGTGTAAGACTTCATAGGTAGATTCAAAAATGTGTTTCAATTTACTCCAAACGTTTCCTTTTCCGTCTAATTCTTCTTCGTCAAAATCTACTCTCCCTTTCTCCTCCATTTTTTTACTCATCACAAAACTCATACACCGCTGTTGTTGTTCACATTTTTCACACCATCGGTCGCAATAGTTATAAATGCCGGGGACAAATCCGGTTTCGATTGGCTTTTTTAATTTTTTCTTAGGCACAACTACAAATGATTGAATTTTAAAACTTTTTGTCTTCTCTATTTTGTATCAATACGTTGATTTATCAACGATATTCTCTTTTATATATAATGAATCCATTCATAAATTGAGAGTAAAAGGATGGATTAAATCTCCGGTTATTAAAAATCTCATACTATTTCAAGTTATCTGAGAGTTTATAAAATTAAGCAAATTTAATCAATATAAAAGAATTTGATACAAAGATCACGATGGAAATATAAAAACTTTGAACAACAGTGTTTAATATAGCATCAGAATTACGGTAGCCGACAATACGCCGATAGCGATCCAAAGGATGATTCCCAATAATATGGGTCTGAATCCTACTTGCCGGATGGTTTCTTTGGAAAGTCCCGCACCGATTAAAAACAAGGTGAACAACATACCTATTTTTGCATATCCGACGGCACTGGTGTAGAAATGGTCAAATTGCGGTATGTAGGTGGCGATGATCATTGCAATCACGTAAAGGAAAATGAACCAAGGGATGGTGATTTTTGATTTTTTACCTTTCTCTTTTTTATAGGTAAATGCGGCGACAAGGGATACGGGAATGATCCACAATGCCCGTATTAGTTTAGTCGTAGTCGCAATGTTCAATGTTTCGTTTCCGAAAGTTTTAGCAGCCCCCACGACCGAACTGGTGTCGTGGATCGCAATAGCACACCAATAACCAAATTGTTGATGGGTCATTTCTAACAGACGACCGAAATAGGGAAATATCAGTAAGGCAAGAGCGTTTAGTAGAAAAATGGTTCCCATTGCAACCGTTATATCTTTTTCTTTGGCGTTGATCACCGGAGCTAAGGCGGCAATCGCGCTCCCTCCACAAATAGCCGTACCACCGGATACTAAGAATCCGGTATCTTTGTCCACTTTTAGTTTGCGGGTTAAAAATAGCCCCAGACCGATGGTGAAGAGGATTGAAAAGACAGTAAGTACAACACCATTTTTGCCTGTTTCTAAAGCTTGTTCTACATTCATACCGAATCCCAGTCCGACAACGGAAATTTGTAAGAGGATGTGGGTGATCCGGCTATTGATGTTGAGGAAAGGATGCCCGATGGTGAATGATAGCAATAGACCTAATAATAAAGCATAAGCCGGTTCTAAGAATGGGACGGTGAACATAGCCGTTATAAATACTACTTCCCGATGATTTTTGCTGAGAGAGATTTTTTTCATCTGTCGTATGTTTTATTTTATACGACAAAAGTGCGGCTTTTAGTTTATGAAAAGAAATAACAAATTTTCAGGGGGTATAATGAACCTGCTCATTTTCTCTTTTTCCGTCCCACATTCTCACTACAAAAATCGAGGAATTGCCGAGCATAAGGATCCAGTTCACCCTGACGATGGATGGCGTAGAAGGTTCGATCTATGGTCAGTCCGTCGATCTCTATGATTCTAAGTTTCCCCGTGGCAAGTTCTTCCCGAATGCTGTAAATGGAAAGTAATGCGAAGCAATCGTTGGAATAGCGTAGGTATTGTTTGATGCCTTCCGTAGAACCCAATATCAGTTGATGGGCAAGTTGGTTGATGTCTATGTTTGAATGTAAAAGTTGTTGACGTATAATGTTGTATGTTCCAGAACCTTTTTCCCGAAATACAAAGTTTAATTTTTGTAATTGTTCGATGCTAATTTGTTCCGCTATCGGATTGTTGGGCGCACAAACTAAGACAATCTCGTCTTTGATAAAAGGAAGGTAACGAATGTCCGGTTGTGTGGGCGTTCCTTCAATAAAAGCAAGGTGTTGGTTGTTCGCTATTATTTCGTGTTCTATTTGGTCGGTATTACCACTGGAAAGTTGGATTCGGATAGCAGGATTCGTATGTGTAAAATCGGATAAAAGCTCCGGTAGGATGTATTGCGCCAAAGTTGTGCTTGCCCCAATTTTAAGGGTACCGGAAAAAGTGTCCCGTAATTTACCGATTTCAAATAACACTTTTCGTTCTTGTTGTATCAGCGATTCGGTTTCTGTCAGCAGGTATTTTCCGGCTTCCGTCAATTGCATTCTGCCTTTTTCGCGGTTAAACAATGTTATTGCTAATTCTCGTTCCAATTCTTTGATACTTTTCGAAATAGCCGGTTGTGATAAGTAAAGTTCTTCCGCTACTTTGGTGGTATTCGGATTTTTGGCAAGGTGATAAAATATGATAAATTTATGGTCTAACATTGTTGTCATCGTTTATGTTTTATGTATTTTATCTATTTATGAAAATCATTTTCCTATTTGATTGGATTCGAGTTCGATGAGGAATAAAAATATTCCCAATCTCCTCCTAAAAGATTTTTTAACGAGGAAATTGGGAATATACGATGAACACAGTTGTATCTACTAAAGTTTTAAACTGTCGATCAGGCTATCATCCGCAAAATTCGGTAAAGTTACTTTCAAATTCGGATTTGCTTCCATCGCCCGCTTGATAGCAAATACGGCTCCTTCGTTCCGAGCCCAGCTACGCCGCGAGATACCGTTATTGACATCCCAAAATAGCATATTCTTTAAACGTCTGTCGGCATCGGCAGAACCATCAAGCACCATTCCGAAACCTCCGTTGATCACTTCTCCCCAACCTACACCACCACCGTTATGCAGCGATACCCAAGTTGCTCCACGGAAAGAATCGCCAATCACATTCTGTACTGCCATATCTGCGGTGAAACGCGAACCGTCGTAGATATTGGAGGTCTCCCGATAAGGAGAGTCTGTTCCCGATACATCGTGATGGTCACGTCCCAATACAACCGGTGCAGACAAGTCACCCGATTGAACCGCTTTGTTGAATGCTTCAGCGATACGAGTACGCCCCATTGCATCAGCATAGAGAATACGAGCCTGTGAACCAACTACTAAGTGGTTTTCTCCTGCCGCCTGTATCCAGTGGATATTATCGTGCATTTGCTGCTGAATTTCTTTGGGCGATTCTTTTGCCAAATTCTCTAACACCTGCGTTGCCAATTCATCTGTCTTAGCCAAGTCCTTCGGATCACCACTCGTGCAAACCCAACGGAAAGGTCCAAAACCGTAATCGAAACACATCGGTCCCATAATATCTTGCACATACGACGGATATTTAAAATCACCATTGGGTTTCATAATATCAGCATCGGCACGTGACGATTCCAATAAGAAAGCGTTTCCATAATCAAAGAAATAGGTGCCGAAACGCTGCACGCATTTATTCACTGCTGCGACGTGACGACGCAAGCTTTCTTGTACTTTTTGTTTAAACTTTTCAGGTTCTTCCGCCATCATTTTCTTGCTGTCCTCAAAAGATACTCCCACCGGATAGTATCCTCCTGCCCACGGATTGTGTAAAGATGTTTGATCCGATCCCAATTCGACTTCCAAGTTGCTTTCGGCCAAACGTTCCCACAGATCGACCACATTTCCCTGATAAGCGATAGATACTGTTTCTTTTCCGGCTTTTGCTTTCTGAACTCTTTCGATCAATTTGTCCAAGTCGGCGATGACTTCATCTACCCATCCTTGTGTATGGCGAGTGTTGGTGGCTTTTGGATTGATTTCCGCCGTGATGCTGACACATCCGGCAATATTTGCCGCTTTAGGCTGTGCCCCGGACATTCCTCCAAGTCCGGCGGTGACAAATAATTTACCGGCTAATCCTTCTCCGTGTTTGGAGATTTTACGTCCGGCATTCAGCACGGTGATTGTTGTCCCGTGTACGATGCCCTGCGGTCCGATATACATAAATGATCCGGCAGTCATTTGTCCGTACTGCGATACGCCCAATGCGTTAAAGCGTTCCCAATCATCCGGTTTTGAATAATTCGGGATCACCATACCATTTGTGACTACCACGCGGGGGGCATCTTTGTGTGAAGGATATAATCCCATCGGATGTCCGGAATAAAGCACCAAAGTCTGTTCATCGGTCATTTCCGATAAATATTTCATTGTCAAGCGATATTGTGCCCAATTCTGAAAAGCAGCTCCATTTCCTCCGTAAACGATCAATTCGTGGGGATGTTGGGCTACTGCCTTGTCTAAATTATTGTTGATCATCAACATAATAGCAGCAGCCTGCAAGCTGTTGTGCGGATAATCATAAATATTATGAGCAAACATCTCGTAAGATGGACGGAAACGATACATATAGATCCGTCCGTATTTCTCTAATTCTTCGGCAAATTCACGAGCCAACACGGTATGGTGGCGTGGTTCAAAATAGCGCAACGCATTGCGTATAGCTAATTTTTTTTCTTCTTTTGTCAAAATAGCCTTCCGTTTGGGGGCGTGATTGATCTCCGGATCATAAGCTTTCGGTGCGGGTAATTCTGACGGAATCCCCTCACGGATTGATTGTTGAAATTCTTGTAATGTCATATAGATGATATTTTATATTTAATACTTTTTGGATCCGCTAATTTAATATTTTCAAACGATTCCGCATAGAAAAATAGTAGTTAAAACACGGAAAGGTGTTAAAAGTCCCTCCTATCCGCAAAGTGAATGATTTTATAATGCCCCTCTCCTCTATTTTTATTTTCACACAAAAGGTGATATTTCCTTTATATTTTTCATTTTTTATTCTTTTCGTTGTTTAAACGGTGAAACAAATAAACGAATAAATAAAGCTTTACAAAGTAAAATTGTACCTTTGTAATTCATTCAGTTCATTGCCTTATTTATTGTTTTTGTAGACTCTTCGATATAAGATGTTTACCATTTTCAATCAGGGCAATGATTTATTTACGTTACTTAAATATCTTTACAATGAAAGTTGCAGTACCTACAAGAGATCAGAATATTGACGACCATTTCGGTCATTGTGAATATTATACTATTTTTACAATTGGAGAGAACAAGGAGATCATCCATACAGAAAGACAGGCTTCACCGGAAGGTTGCGGATGCAAATCTAATATCGCCTCTGTATTGGAAGAAAAAGGGATCACGCTTATGCTGGCAGGGAATATGGGAGAAGGTGCGAAAAATACATTAGAAACACACCACATTTCCGTCATTCGCGGATGTGCAGGATCGGTGGAAAGTGTTGTTCAATCTTGGTTACGCGGAGAAATTTCTGATTCAGGAGAAATGTGTAGCCATCACGATGAACATCACGAATGTTCGCATCACGATGCAAAGCCCCTCACGTTCAAAGTCCTTTAAGACGGTTGACATTTAATTTTTAAGTCCATTGATTGACGGCATATTCTTGTGATTAGTTTTGAAGGAGCAAATGACAAGGACAGATATTGTCATCATTATTTTATAGCATTAAATTCTAAAAATATGAATATCAGAATAGGCGATATTGTCAGATTTATCACAGAGAAATTGGAAGGAAAAGTAACGGGGATCATCGACAACACAACGGTCAATGTGTTTTGTGATGAGTATGGTTTTGAGATTCCGGCATCCACGAATGATTTAGTGGTCATTCGGACAGACTTCGCTCCCGATTCGGCGACAAAGACAACGGAGAAGAAATCCGGATTACAAAGTCAGAAAGCAATTAATATGCAATCTGCCAATACGTTGTATCTCGCTATTGTCCCGGAAAATTTCAATAATCTATTGGATTCCCGGTATGAATTTTTTATTGTCAACGACACGGAACAAACCTGTCTTTATTCCGTCGCCTTCCGAAATAACGACAAATATACGGGAATCACTGCCGGCAATTGTAATCCGGATCATACTTGTTCTATCGGCACTTATTCTTTAAAGGATATAGATACAGGCATCAAAGCGGTGAATATTCAGGCGATTTTCTTTCAGAAAGGTGGTATGAATTTAAAAAATGTTATTGATGCAGAAGTAAAAATTAATACCGTGCAACTTTGCAAAGCCGGATCGTATAAGCATATCCGCTGGTTTGACTCTATTTCTTTTACCCGTCCGTTGGACAAGGAGCAATTGATAGCAACAGAAGAAATCGACGAAAAGAAATTACAGGAAGCAATCAAAGGAAAGGAAGAAGACAATACTCACAAGGTTGACCGTCCACAAAAACAATTTACAGGCAATCTGTTGGAAATTGATTTGCATTGCAATGAGTTGTTGGATTCAACGGCGGGAATGGAGAATAAGGATATTTTGGAATATCAATTGGATGTTTTTCGGAAAACGATGGAGGAATATAAACTGCACAAAGGACAGAAAATTATCTTTATTCACGGTAAGGGCGATGGCGTTTTGCGTCAACGGATTCTTTGGGAACTTCAGACGAAATATAAACGTCACCATCATCAAGATGCTTCTTTTAAGCAATATGGCTACGGGGCGACAATGGTAACTATTAAGTAATAGTCGAAAATCAAGAGTTCGTTCGGCAGCTATACTGTTTGAAGCATAACAAAAGTAAGAACGCTTTGTTTTATCGTTTATTTATTAAAATCTTTCAATGAATAAACGATAAAACAAAGCGTTAATTTGTGGGATGATGGTCTTTATTTGGATTCCAATTCACCGATATAGCGTTCTGCATCAATAGCAGCACGGCAACCTGATCCGGCAGCAGCAATCCCCTGACGATAAGTCGGGTCCATAATATCACCGGCTGCAAATATTCCCGGAACGTTTGTTCGGGTAGATGTGCCTTCGGTGATGATGTATCCTTGCTCATCAATATTTACATATTTACTGAACACTTCCGAATTAGGATGATGTCCAATGGCTAAGAAAAAGCCGTCGATCTTAATATCTCTTTCAGCTTCATCCGCTTCTCCTTTTCTACGTAACAAATGAGCTCCTTCCAGTCCCATATCTGTTCCGTAAAGTTCCAACGTATTGTGTTCGTACAATACCTCAATGTTCGCTGTTTTAGCCACTCTTTCCTGCATTGCTTTGGAAGCTCTCAGGTAAGTTTTCCGAACAATTAAGTAGACTTTACGACACAAGCCTGCCAAATAAGTAGCTTCTTCACAAGCGGTATCTCCACCACCAACGACAGCGACATCCTTGCCACGATAGAAGAATCCGTCACAGGTGGCACAAGCACTGACGCCTGCTCCCCGGAATTTTTCCTCCGTAGGAAGTCCCAAATATTTTGCAGAAGCTCCCGTAGCAATAATGACAGCGTCTGCCTCTATTTGCTTGGAATCATCAATTGTTAATTTGTGCGGATGAGTTGAAAAATCAACTTTTGTCACGATACCAAAACGAATATCCGTGCCAAAACGCTCCGCTTGTTTCCGCATATCTTCCATCATTACCGGTCCGGTGACACCTTCCGGATAACCGGGGAAGTTCTCAACCTCAGTTGTGGTGGTCAATTGTCCACCCATTTGTAAACCTGTATATATAACTGGTTTAAGGTTCGCACGAGCGGCATATATCGCTGCCGTATATCCGGCAGGACCTGAACCGATGATGACGCATTTTATTTTCTCTACTGTATTTTCTCCTGACATAGCTATTATTATTTACGATTCAACTAAGTGTCTTATTAATCGATACAAAACTATCAATTTTAAAGATGGATTACAATATTTTAAAGGATAGCAGGCAGTTAAAAAAAGGTTAAACACCGAGAGCGTAATGATACAAGTCTGCGGTTCGTTCAATTTTTAAAGTTCCCACACGGGCTAAGACGCTGTTTTTTCGTTTAACCGATTCCATAAATATCTTCCTCTATCTATCAATGAATTTACTTTATTGGGCGAATGCGCAAATTTGTGAATTTTATAAACAATGGTAAAGAAAAGGAATGAATTAATATTATAATTTTGCGGGACAGAAAGTGGGACGTTTGTGTTCCTGATAGATTTCATTCGTAACTGATATTTACAGAAGATATGCAAGGCTTTTATTCTATTCTTTTATTAGTTGTGTCCAATATATTTATGACGTTTGCCTGGTACGGACATCTTAAATTGCAGAATGCTAAATTAATAGATCATTGGCCACTTTTTGGGGTGATCTTGTTTTCGTGGAGTATAGCCTTGTTAGAATACTGCGCACAAGTTCCGGCTAACCGACTGGGATTTCAAGGTAACGGCGGTCCATTCTCACTGATGCAGCTAAAAATCATACAGGAAGTGATCACCTTAGTTATTTTCATCCTCTTTTCTTCGCTTCTTTTCAAAGGTGAAGCATTGCATTGGAATCATCTTGCCGCCTGTGTCTGCTTGATTATGGCGGTTTATTTTGTTTTTTTGAAATAGGATCGAATAGAGGCTCGTTGAAATTGATCGCTCCCGTGAATACGAATAAAGAAAAACGGATTGCATAAATTATTTTCAAAACTTAAAAGTTGGATATTTCTTCAAAATACATCCGCCCTATGGCATCGTTTTTGTTATTCACTAAAATGATCTACTGTTACCATCTCTCGTGCATCTCCATTAACAAACTACCCTCACAAAGAAGATATAACTGATCATTATAAAAAGCAAAAGAAGTGAAAATGATGAGAATATATAAAGTTATCCTATTTCTATTACTACTATGTATTAGTTTACAAGCAATGCCACAACGCAAAAAAGTAGGATTGGTACTGGGCGGAGGGGGAGCAAAAGGAGCTGCCCACATCGGTGTACTGAAAGTATTGGAAGAAGCGGGTATTCCGGTGGATTATATTGCCGGTACAAGTATCGGTTCTATCGTTGGTGGACTCTATGCCATCGGCTATGATTTGAAGACTTTAGACAGCCTGTTCAGGACTCAAGATTGGACTTATTTGCTAAGTGATAAAGTGTATCGTCACCATCGGTCCTTCCCCTCAAAAGAAGCCAAAGAGAAGTATTTATTGAGCTTACCCTATTTTAATAATCAAAAAGGAGGAATCCCGGCAGGGCTCGTATCCGGTCAGAATATCTATAATCTATTTTCCGATATGACCATCGGTTACCACGATGTAGCCTCTTTCGACAGTCTGCCGATTCCTTTTGCCTGTGTAGCCATAGATCTGGTATCGGGCAAAGATGTTGTATTAAACAAAGGCTCTCTCCCATTAGCAATGCGTTCAAGTATGTCGATTCCCGGTGTATTCGAACCGATCGAAATGAACGGAATGGTATTGATTGACGGGGGAGTTATTAATAATTTACCCACCAATGTTGTGAAAGAAATGGGGGCAGAAATTATTATCGGAGTGGACTTAACAATAGGCTGGAGATCACCAGAAGAAGTTAAGACTATGCCGGGACTAATTGATCAATTAACCAATATTATGGGAGAAAAGATCTATCAACAAAATAAACACGATGTAGATCTTTATCTGAATCCGGATTTGAAAGGTTATTCCCCCGCCAGTTTCAGCCGAATAGAAATTGACAGTATGATCTTACGAGGTGAAACTATTGCCCGGAAGAATTGGAATGAATTGATGAAGCTAAAACAAACAATATATGCGCAGGCGGAGGAAATTCCACAAGAGCTGTCCAGACCGGTCTATCCACTGGTTGATAGTCTTCCGATAGGACATCTTTCTTTTGACGGCGTATCGGCTGAAACTGAAAAATGGATACGTAAACGCATTAAATTAAAGGAGAATACGATCATTAGCGTCAAGGATATTGACCAAGCGATCACTGTATTGTATGGTATGGGGATATTTAATAAAGTGGATTATCAAATGACTACCCACTCGCCTTACGATTTATCTTTTTCCCTGAAAGAGAAGCCTTTGAATAACCTGAATATCGGTTTTCGTTTTGATACGGAAGAGATGGCATCTATTCTATTAAATACAACTATTAATCAGAAGTTTCTACACGGTTCATCCTTTTCTATCACCGGACGATTGAGTCAGAATCCTTATCTCCATCTATCTGCTAATTTTGGAAACAATTTTGCTCGAAAAATTGGATTATCATATCTCTTAAAATATAATGATTTCCGACTATACTCCGGCAATCAAAAGATTGACCACCCCTCTTTTCTCTCTCAATCGGGAGAATTAAGTTATTCCGATGTTTATTATAATCTAAAATGTAGGATTGGCATACACTATGACTATTTCAGCTACCGAGATGAACTGTACGATGCTCTTTCGCAGGCCGTCAAAGTCAGTCCGGAAGGGTATTTCAATTATTTTACTTCGATAAGTTTCGATAATTTCAATGATAATTATTACCCCACGCAGGGTATTTCTGCCCGTATACAGGGTGAATTATATACAGACAATCTACTTACCTATAATGGAAACGCTCCATTTGCTGCTCTGTCATTCGGTTTGGGCTCAGCTATCAGCCTTTCCAAGCGTTTCACAATGATTCCAAGTTTACAAGGACGTTTTTTGTTGGGAAAGGATATTGCCCCCATCTATCAAAATTATTTAGGCGGTGAAATCAATGGGCGTTATCTCCCACAACAATTAGCCTTTTCGGGAATACGGTATGTACAAGTATTTAAAAATGAATTATTACTCGCCAAATTAGCCTTACGCTATCGTATCGGGAAAAACCATTACGTAACAGCATTGGGTGAATATGCCCGAGAAAGCGATCAGGCTCCCTTTCTCAATAAAGGAAATGATCTATGGGGAAGAGCCGTCCGCTACTCCTACAACAGCATCATTGGTCCCATAGGAGCAGAAGTGAATTATTCAAATCGGGACAATAGTGTCGGCGTGTATTTTAATTTAGGCTATAATTTTTAGTAAAACAAAAAGGTGCGTTCTCCCGAATGCACCTTTGTCTTTTTAATACTCATCTTCATTAAAGAAGAAATCATCTTTACTGGGGTAATCCGGCCAAATATCTTCAATGCTATCAAAGATTTCTTCATCATCCTCAATATCCTGAAGATTCTCAATTACCTCCATCGGCGCTCCCGAACGAATCGCATAATCAATCAGTTCATCCTTAGATGCAGGCCAGGGCGCGTCTTCCAATTTTGAAGCAAGTTCCAATGTCCAATACATAGTTATATAAGTTTTTTACGTTTTCTTAATTTTCCCGCAAAAGTAAAGTTTTTTTGGTAATAAACAAGGATAAAAGTAGGAATTTTCATCCTAATATTCCTTCCATATACCTGTTTTTGAACGATAAAAAGCCCGGAGAGGTTACACCTCAACGGTTTCAATGCGTATCAACAATACACTTCACAGGTGGCTATTCATCCGAGAAATGCTGCAATACTCTCCGATAGGTATTAAATATCTTCGCCTTGGAAACAAAACCGATGTATTTTCCCTCCTCAATGACCGGCAGGTTCCAAGCTCCCGTATCTTCAAACTTCTTCATCACTAAGTCCATCGAGTCAACAACATCCACAATCGTAGGAGGGGTTGTCATAAAATCGCGAACGTATGTAGTTGCATATAAATCCTGATTGAACATTATCTTGCGAATATCATCGAGCAGGACAATCCCCAATAAGGCATCGTGACCGTCAATAACCGGAAAGATATTCCGACTGGAACGGGAAACTTTTCTGACTAAATCCCCCAATGTTGCGTCCACAGAAATGGTCTGTAAATCCGTTTCAATGACTTTATTTAATTTCATAAGGGTTAGAACAGCCCGATCTTTGTTGTGAGTGATCAAATCTCCCTTCATTGCCAGACGACGGGCATAGATAGAGTAAGGTTCCATACCTCGTCCCGCCAAATGAGAGGTCACAGAAGTAATCATCAAAGGCACCAACAGGCTATATCCACCGGTTATCTCTGCTATCAGGAACATCGCCGTCAGCGGAGAATTCATCACCCCTGACATCACTCCTGCCATCCCTGCCAAAACAAAATAGTCAACAGGAACAGTGACTATCCCCGTCATATTAATCAGTGAAGCGATTAAAAAGCCTGCCACTCCCCCTGTAAATAAACTGGGTGCAAAAACTCCACCAACACCACCGCTACCATTGGTCAGTGCTGTCGCCACCACCTTGATAAACACCAAGCTCACCCCGTAAAGGACAATGACAAAAGCATAATTTCGATAATCAAAGAAATAGGTGTTGTTCAGCAAAGCATCCGGATTGTTATTCAAAAGAGCCTCCAATGAAGTATATCCTTCACCATATAGAGAGGGGAAAATATAAATCAATAAGCCCAATAAAATTCCACCTATCAGAATCCGCCGGAATTGATTCTTTATTCCGGTGATGAACTTTTCGATACAAATATTCGCTCGAATAAAATAGACAGAAATCAAGCCGCAAAGCACGCCCAACAATATATAATACGGCACGTTCGCCAAAGCAAAATGTTCGTGGATGACAAACTCAAGGACAACCCCCTCTCCCATTAAAAAGTAAACAATGACATAAGAAGAGATGGCGGAAATCATTAACGGAATAAGAGATGCCATCGTCAAGTCAAGCATCAGGACTTCAAGTGTAAATACAATTCCCGCAATAGGAGCCTTGAATATTCCGGCAATAGCACCCGCAGCCCCACACCCGATCATCAGTGTCATCACTTTATAGTTCATCCGGAAAAAACGCGCCAGATTAGAACCAATAGAGGCTCCCGTCAATACAATCGTAGCCTCCGTACCGACAGATCCACCAAACCCAATGGTGATGGTACTGGCAATCATAGAAGTATAGTTGTTATGCGACTTGATAATACTGTTGCGACGGGAAATAGCGTACAATACTTTGGTAACCCCGTGACTAATGTCTTCTCGTACAAAATAACGCACAAAGAGCGATGTTAACCAAATACCGACGCAAGGAAGGATGAAGAACAAAATGCTACCACTGTCAATCTGTAAGCGTTCTGTGATAATCTGGTGGGTATAGTGAACTGCATTTTTTAGGAATACACCTGCCAAGCCGGTGATAATACCCACCAGTAAACTCAGAATGACAATAAAATTCCTTTCCTTTATATGGCGAACCCGCCAACTCAGAAAACGCACATACCAATTATTCCACCACGACATAAATTAGCTTATAAGCTCTTTAACTGATTGATCGCTTTTGTTCCACTTTTGGAATAAGCAATTTAAAACTTTAAAATATTATCATTATTATTTGAAAGCCCGTCAATTGTTTTATTTATTTTCTTCTAACACTTTTCAATGCACCATACTGGGGATAAAATTCAAGCATTAGATTTTCATTGCTGATCACATCTACCGGGAATTTTTTCACCTCCCCTAATTGCGGCACAATTGCTTTGAAACTAACCAATTCTTCTTTTCCCCTCATCAGTTTTAAATCTCCCACAGCAGGCACTCGATAATAGATAGCTGTCCCAGCCGCATCACCATTTACCGGTGTAGAGGCTGCCACAATCGCATTTTCTATTTTCAATAAATAAGGCTGTGCTGACACATTTTTCGCGTCAACAATTCCCTCCTTCTCTGTAAAACGGAAAGCAACAACGGGTTCATCCATTTTTTGCAGCACACACTCAAACACGCTTTTCATCTTCCGTTTTTCCTGCTTTCCCATAAAAAGACTCATATAACTCTTTTCTATTTGATCAAATTCGCGCAGAATAATCTCTAACGACTGACCATCTGTTACGTTATTCTCACTTCCCAATAATTTACCTCTTTCAGAACGAATCCTAAATATCTCGTTCACGGCTTCTTTAATGTTATCATTCTCTGTCTTTTTCGCGTAATGAACCATTGGATCCCAGATTTTCTTCATCACACCGTCTACTTCCTGAAAAGTATAGTTGGTATCCAACACTTCTTTCAGATAATTATAGGTACTGATCTTCATTATATCAATGGCTTCCTCCTCCGCCTCCTTCACATTTATAAACTTCATTTCCTGCTCTTCAGCGAAGTTGCCTACCTGTCCTCCTGCAACTCCTGCCAGAAATCCTTCTGCGCTTAGATTTAACAGCACCGGTGAATAATCACCGGTAGCCAGTATAGAATAAACCGCTTTTTCATCCGGGACATAACGAGGTTTTACCTCTATGTTCCTGATGTACCAATGTTCTTCCTGCTGAGTGATCTCCGGCTGTACGCCCAATTCTTTCGCAGCGTAACTCGCATACGGACCGGGAATACTTGTTGTACATTCCAATGTAACCTCCACTTCATACACCACCTTCGGCAAACAATAGTTTACATTCACCGACGTACTCAGTTCCTTTTTTTTCTGCGCAGCCAAATTCAAACTGATGACCACTGCCAATAACATTAGTAAAATTCCTCTCATATCATTCTCCGTTAAATCGTTTATTTGTTTATTATCTTTTTCACCCGTTTTCTCTCCACTCCTCTCTCCAATTTTTTCCAAGCTTTCCCCATTCCCTCTGCGATCATTCCAGAAGTGACTCCTCGACACCCTTGCTCTTCCGCAACAATATCACCGGACAAACCGTGTGCGTATACCCCCGCCACTGCCACCTCCAACATATCCAATCCGTTCGCAGCCAACCCCAACAGGACACCTGTCAACACGTCACCAGAGCCGCCTTTTGCCATACCCGGATTACCACTCATATTGAAAAATAAATGTCCCTCCGGCGTTGCAATCACCGAATAAGCCCCTTTTAACACAACATTCACGTGGTAACGATTTGCAAAAATGCTCAATTTATTTAATCTCTCAAAATCATTTCCACTTTTTCCTGCCAATCTTTCAAATTCTTTCAGATGAGGGGTCAATATACAACCTTCCTGCAACAATTCCAACAGATCTCGGTGTTCAGCCATTAAATTCAGCGCATCAGCATCCAAAATCATCCTTCCTTTCCAATGTTGCAATAACATCCGAAGAGCCGCCGCCGTTTCAGGATCCTGCCCGATGGCGGGACCCACAGCCACCGCGTCATATTCCATCGGATGGCACACATCCGTGAAACGAACCTGTGAGGGATCTATTTCCAACAAGGCTTCGGGTACAGCCATTTGCATCAAATCCCTTGCCTCTGTCGGCACGTGACAATATAATAAGCCTACTCCCGAACGTACCGCTGCTTTTGCCGCTAATATCGCCGCTCCCATCATTCCAACAGAACCGGCTATCAATAAGCCTCTCCCGTTCATTCCTTTGTGAGCAAACTTCTCAGGCGTGGGCAATATCCGTTCGACCACATCCGCCGTGATGTAATTCCAAGGAGTATCCGTCTTCGCCAACACCTCCGGATGCAAACCGATATTCGATAACACTTGCCATTCCCCCACATACGGAGCATTTTCAGGCAACATAAATGCCAATTTGGGAAACTGAAAAGTAAAGGTATAGTCCGCCCGCACAATTGCTTCCCGATCATTCTGCGAATTATCTTCTCCCATTAGTCCGGAGGGGAGATCCACCGACACAATCATATTCTCTCCGGCATTCAGTTGTTGAATAACCTCCTTAACAAGTCCTCGAAGCGGACGATTCAGTCCGGAACCAAAGAGGGCATCAATGACAACGACCTCTTTGTTCAACCGTAAATCGTCGGCAATCGTCATTTCTTTCACCTTCCCCTCCATCTCTATCCAACGCTGGTAATTTGCTTCACATTCCGGACTCATCTCTGCTCCCGTCATCACCCGATAAACAACCACTTCCCTTCCTCTTCCTTGCAACAAACGGGCAATGGCATAGCCATCTCCTCCATTGTTCCCTGTACCGACAAAAACTGCCACTTGAGCAGATTCTTTGAACATATTCACAAAACATTCACACCAAACCATCGCTGCCCGTTCCATCAAATCCAATGCGCTTATAGGCTCATTCTCAATCGTATATTTATCCAATTCGTGGATTTGTGAAGTACTATAAATTTTATTTAACTTTTTCATAACATCATCTCAATCGTTTTAAGGACGAAAAATAAAGAAAATTTCTTACATTTGCTGCCGTCTTGAAATTAATATTAACTTAAAATAAACGTTATTATGTTAAAAGATCATCCAAGAGGATTATTTGTATTGGCAGCAGCTAATATGGGTGAACGTTTCGGTTACTACACTATGTTAGCAATTTTCGCACTGTATCTGCAAGCACGTTACGGTTGGGATTCAGCAGCGACCGGACAAGTGTTCGGCGGTTTCTTAGCGGCGGTATATTTCTTACCTGTATTGGGAGGATTTGTTGCCGATAAATATTTAGGTTATGGAAAAACAATTACATTAGGAACAGTTGTTATGTTCTTAGGATACGCATTGTTAGCATTTCCTATAGGTAATGGATTAATGTCTATGTTCTGTTCCTTAGGCTTGATTGCAATCGGAACCGGATTTTTCAAAGGTAACTTACAAGTATTAGTTGGTAATCTTTATGATTCACCAAAGTATAGTAAAAATCGTGACCTTGCATTTAGTATTTTTTATATGTGCATCAATATCGGTGCATTCTTTGCTCCGAGTATGGCTGAAGCTATTACCAATTTTATTATGAATAAAAGCCATTTGATTTACAATGGTAAGATTCCGGCATTAGCACACCAATTATTCGACGGTACTATTACAGAAGGTTCTGCCGGTTATACAGAATTAGCAAACTTAGCAGCAAGTCAAAATGTAAGCATTACAGATCCAGCAAGTCTTACACAGTTTGCACAACACTACATTGATGTATTAAGTCAATCCTACAACTACGGATTCGGCGTTGCTTGTATCAGCCTTATCGTATCATTGGCCATCTTCTTAGGATTCCGCAAATTTTATAAATCTGCCGATGCCACAGAAAAAGAAAAAGCACAAGGTAAAGGAGATAAAGATGCAATCATTATAGAACTTACTCCCAAACAAACCAAAGAACGTGTTATTGCTTTAGGTTTAGTTTTTGCCGTCGTTATATTCTTCTGGATGTCATTCCACCAAAACGGCTTAACAATGACATTCTTTGCTCGTGACTATACCGCCTCACACATCGGTGGTGTTTCCAGTTTACTATTTTCATTATATGGCTTAGTACCCTTAATTATCGCATTTTACGGATGTTTCATCCTGTTTACCGGAGAAAAGAAAATGAAACCTATTGGCGGACTTGTTGCCTTAGCCTCTGTTGTTGGGTTGTACTTTATCTATCAAAATAAATTTGCCGGACAAGATACAATCATCACCCCACAAATTTTCCAACAATTCAATCCGATGTTCATCATCATTCTTACTCCTGTTTTTGTGGGTCTGTTCAGTTGGTTAAATAGTAAAAAGAAAGAACCGTCCGCACCGCGTAAAATCGGCTTTGGTATGATTATTGCCGCTATCGGATTTATGGTTCTATTAATTGGCTCGTTAGGGTTAACAGCTCCCTGTGATTTAGCAGCACAACCAATGTCTGACACAGATATGATATCTCCATATTGGTTAATCAATACCTATTTGGTACTTACGTGCGCTGAACTATTCCTTAGCCCTATGGGTATCTCATTTGTATCTAAAGTTGCGCCTCCTAAATACAAAGGATTAATGCAAGGAGGATGGTTTGCAGCAACAGCTCTCGGAAACTATCTGGTGGGTATTATGGGATATTTTTGGATAAAAGTAGGTCTTCCTACATTCTGGGGTATCCTAATAGGATGTTGCACAGTTTCCGCTATCTTCATCTTCTCCATTATGGGTCGTCTCGAACGCGTCACCCGTGAATCAGAAGAGCAGTTGAAAGCTGCCGAAGAAGCTCAAAAACAAAAGAACATTCAATAAAAAATAAAAGAGCTGCTTTCGGGCAGCTCTTTTTATGCCCAACAGCGACCTTTCTCTTGAAATAAATCGTCAATCTGTTGGACATATCTAAATAATATATTACTTTCGCACCGTCTTAAAACGACACTGTTCAATGGTGTAATGGCAGCACAATAGATTCTGGTCCTGTTAGTCCAAGTTCGAATCTTGGTTGAACAACAAATCCGGCTTTAAAAGTCGGATTTCTTTTTATTATTTTTTGGCAAAATAAAAAAATGACGTAAATTTGTACAGTCGAAAAGACAACATTGTTCAATGGTGTAATGGCAGCACAATAGATTCTGGTCCTGTTAGTCCAAGTTCGAATCTTGGTTGAACAACATAAAAAAAGAGGCTACCTACTTCACAAAACTGCCTTTTTTACTACGTATGCTTCCTCCTCACGAAGGACACCCTTGCCTTTG
>JAVXFZ010000038.1:0-21285 GCA_036657595.1 Odoribacter sp.
TGTCCTTCCCCTTTGGAGAATATCAAAAGTAAAATGATCCCTTTTTTATGATCGAAATATAATTCGTTGATAGAATTTCCGAGCAATTTTCGGCAATATTCATAATCATATCCGTCCCTTTTTTTCTATGAATACGAATACTTTCACCCACAATAAGCAGATCTTCGATAGTCGGATTGCCGTTGTTATTGACAGAGGTGGCGTGCTCTCCATTATAACCATTGCTGCATCGTGTTAAGTCGTATGCCGGAGCCAATGACCAAACTCCTTCCCGGCAAATAAAGCTAAAGTTCTTGGCGTGATCGTCTTTATTGTCGGTCAATACATTGAACACCATTCGTCTGAATATTTCATCAACTTGCTTAGGATCTTGCGTTAGGAAGCCTGTCAGTTGAAGCAATGTTTTGTACTCCAATTTAGGTTGCAGAATGGATTCGTTTAGAATAGCTCCTGCTGTGGCGATGTGCAACCTTTCATCATTTTCTATATCAAAACGTTTGCTTGCAAAATACTTTCCATCCATCAATTTGAAGTTGGGTACGGTTATTCCGCACCTGCGTGCAACCTCATTGTAGTGGTATTCCATCACTCCCTTATCTTTGGGATCATAAGTGTGTCTGAATTTCACTAACCACGCCCCTTCTGCATCGTGGAGCAAGCACTTTGGACGGCATCCACCCGAATTACCGCTATTGAAATACAAGACATCTTCGTCCTTGTCAGACTTTTCGGAAAGTACGTCTAATGCCATTTGTTGAAGGTCGTTCAATTCCGGCAGTGCTTTCTCTTCGCCCATATACGTTTCAGGAATATAACACAAAGCTCCCATTCCCGATGTACCTACAATACTCAATCGCTGCAACGGTGTTAGGTCACTATCGTTTACTCCTTGTTTTTTCAGTAGTCGATTCAGTAAATAACGTCCGTAGCCATCAGGTAGACTATCTTCAAAAATACCAAAGTTACCCCAGAACGGTTCTGATTTGGCGATAAACAGGTCTGATTTTAACGGTAGATCAAGCGGTGATATAGAAAAACCGTTAGATAACCAATTTTTATCATACTGAAAAGCGCACAACCGATTGTCGGGAGTCATACTAAGTCTTCCAACAGTGCGATTGTGATGCGTGACTATTATTTTATTTACTGATTTCATTTCTTCCTTTTTTTCTGTTTTTGTTTTTGTTGATCATCTCCAACTCCTCCATTGTGTGGTAGAGAGGTTCGGAGAGTAGCTCTTTTATGGCTTTGGTATAGCCTAATGCCTTTGCGAGTGCCACGTAGGAAGCCAGCGAGATGGTATGCTTCTGCTCAAATTTAGCAATAGTTGGTGTTGGGACTCCACTAAGCTCCGTGAGTGCTTCACGTGAAAGTCCCTTTTCCAATCTGCGCTTTTGTAAATTATCAGCCACTACTGCTAATAATTCATTGGGCGTGTCAATATCAAAATTGTAGAGTAAATGCATACTATTGTATCTTATAAATCAGAAAATAGGTTATATTGAATATCATTGTATTTAATACAAAATTAATACTTTTTGGCTAATAAACAAAATTTTCCTATTCTTATTCACCCTTTGTTTGCAAGAACAGCAAGCGTTTATTTTGCTAATTTCACAGTGGTGAAAAAACACAGTCGTTAGCCATCTGTGTAACATTTACACAGATGGTATTGTCTTTTTGTTTTAAAGATTAAACATTTACAATTCAATCGGAAGATCTTGAATCGTAGTCAGTGTGACTGTTTTAAAGATTTTCCTATAAATTCAAATCTTTATATTGATTTTCCCACCACGCCGGTTGTTCTTTCAGGTATTTGGCGAAATAGGAGAGGATTGTGTTGTTCCAAAGGATGCGTTGGTTATAATCCACTACGGCGTGATCGGAATCTTTAACAAATACCAATTCAGCGTCTTTGCCCAATAACCTTAGGGCGGTATAGAACTGAATGCTTTCGTTGGTCGGTACATTCACATCTTTCGTTCCGTGTATCAATAAGATGGGCACTTTTACTTTGTCGGCATTAAACAATGGACTTTGGTCTACATAGATATCTCGTCGATTCCAAGGAAATGCGTGTGCCGTAGCGTTTGTGCTGTATTGGTAGCCCCAGTAACCACCACCCCAATAACTGGAAATCGAAGAGATTCCGGCGTGCGAAATGGCACAGGCAAAGAAATCGGTTTGTGTAGTTAAGTATTCTGTAGTGAATCCACCATAAGAGGCTCCCATACAACCTACTTTGGAGGCATTGATAAAAGGATGCTCTTTGACAAAGGCTTTGGTAGAAGCAATAATTTCGTCAGCTGTGATTTTACACCAATTGTTCTGATGACGAGCTGAAAATTCCTGTCCGTATCCAATAGCACCCGAAGGTTGAAGGACGTAAACCACGTAACCATTGGCAGCATATAAATTGAACGGCCAGCGTCCGCCAAAACTGCGTGACACGGGAGTTGTACCTCCGTAGTAATATACAATCAACGGATATTTCTTTGATGGGTCGAAATCTGCCGGTAAATAGTAGCGTCCGTCAATGACTGTTCCTTTTTTGTATTGATAGTCCCAATCTTTCATTTCCCCGAACACTACATTTTTGTATTGTTCTCTGTTCGGATCCTCCCAAAGAGTCGCCTTCTCATTTGTTAGGTCAAGGGTGTATATGCAGGGCGGATAATTGGTGGTAGAGGCGGTGTACATCATTTGTTGGGCATCGTTGGCTAAACTCATTTGAAGGATCATATCTCCCGGACAGTGGATAGGGGTTATTTTCCCGTTGTCATAGCAATAGAGCCGTACGAAATCCGCATCGCTTGTTTTCAGATAGATCTTCCCGTTTTTGTGCCATATAACATCTTCTACCGACGGATTGAAATCGCGGGTGATGGCTTTCGCTTTCCGGTTTGATAGGTCATAGATGTATAATTGATTATCGTATTGGTTGGCGATCGGATTTTTACCGATATTTTCGCCCAGTTGACCGAATGCCGAAGGTCCACCGCTGACTAATAATTGCTGTCCGTCGGGTGAAAAACTGCAAGAGATAGAGAAACGACGGTCTTTCCACAAGGTATCTAATTTTCGACTTGTAACGTCCATCAGGTAAATACTTTGTTTGCTGTATGGATATTCATTATCTACCGGTTGATGTGTAGAGAAAAGTAGCTTTTTTCCATCTCGGCTAATATCCATTAATGAAGTAGATAGGTTACCCCAAGTAAGGCGGGAATGCAAACCTGTGGCAAAATTATATTGGCAAAGATAAAAGCGATTGCGGAAATAATCCTGACGATCTTGTATGCCGTCCAGTTTCCGCAATTCCCATTTCGGATCGCTAAAATCTTCCCGATCGGTATAAATGAGATAGGAACGATCGGGCGACCAAGTGTAGTTTTTTATTTGTCTATCTTCCCGTATCAAGCAGGTTTGCTGTTGTTTTTCTATATCGTAGCTATAAAGGGATTTTCCTGTTCCTTCCGATTGTAAGAATGAAAGCTGTTCTGTACCCGGTATCCATTGCAATTGGCTGACGTTATTTTCATAAAATGTATAAACAATCTCTTGATCGGCAATTCGATATATGTAAGTGTTACTGATTGTTTTGCCATCAACCGTGTTTGTAATTCCTACGATTGCATATTTACCTCCGGGCGAAACTGATAGTTGACTGGTGCGTTTTCCGTTCAGCACTTCATAAATGGTCTTGCCGTGTTTGGGGGAGGTGGTAAATGCCACCGGAGAATTTTCAAATTTCTTGTCTGCCTGAAAGGTAGCAAAGACTACTTTGCCACCACGCGTAATTGATTTGACAATAATAGTATGTTTGCCGGGAATCCATTCCATAGCGATGCTTTTATTGCTCGCTTGGCTATCGGTAGAGGTCGCTTTTTTGGTACCGTCTACATATATTTCAGCCTTCCCGAAGATTTTAAAATTTAATTTTCCGGTCATCCATTCCTTATTGCTCAGATAGACGGCATAGTAGTTGAGCGTGTAATCTTCGTTTTCTTGAGGAGCTGTGACCGTATCTTGTTCACTTGTTGCCACCGTCCACCGTAAATGGCGAAAGCGGTTTTCTGTTTGATTGGCATCCGGTGTGAAATCCTGTATATTGATGTTCATATAATCAGTGAACATCGCTTCTGTGAAGATTTTGTCTTTCACATTTTTGACCTCACTGAGTGCCGGCATTTCAATTTTCACCGGTGTGAGGCTTAACCATTCTTTTATATCCTGAGCATTTGCGGTAAAAGCTCCGGTGACAAATAAGGAGAGTAGTAATCTTTTCATATTGATGAATTATAGATTTTAAAAATAGAACGAATCATTATCCAGTGAGATAAAATAAAAATAGACCTCTTTAAAAGTTGTAAATAGCTTATTTTGAATAGGCTATTAAACGAATGAATCAGTCAATAAATTTTAATCTGTGCTTGGACGAAAGGTATTGCTTTTCTTCGTAAAAGAATGTTAATAACAGGTTAAAACCAAAAAAATTAACACGTCCGTAGTGGTGGCGTGCAGATTTTATGTTGTCATCTCTGTGTTTTGCGGTAGGAGATGGTTTAAATTATTTCGCTCAACATTTATCCTTTTTCACCGAATGCTTGGATTAAGCCTATCATTTCTTATATATCCCTCTGACTTAAATTTTTTGTACGGAAGAAGTCAGGTCGGCATTAAGTCATCATAAATTCATTGTTGAGCGAATTTGATATGACTTTGATCCGAATTTGATCTGATTTTAAGGAGGATTTGAGTATGAGTTAAAGGGGTGGGAGTATAGGGAAATTGTAGAGGGAGTTAATTGACTCTATTTCTCGGAAATTGGAAGAGATATATTATTTTTGTTGCCGATATGATGAAACGTCTTTTTGTATTTAATCCGGATTGTGAGTTGGCTATTGCCAATGGCAGTAAATATTATATGCCTCCGGCAAATATAGTGCGGATGGCAGAGGATTTGGCTTTTTTGCCTGCTTTTTTAGGGGATAGAGGGGATGGGGTGTTGGTGAAAGATTTACCGGATCAGGAGTTTGTGGAGGCTGTATGCAAACCGCTTGGTATACCGTGTGAGGCAGTGACGGAAAGCGGCGGCGATAGGTTGTGCGGTTGGCGGGGAGAGCCGTGGGGAGAGAGTCCGAAAGTGTGCCATTGGTTGGCGGAAAGGGGGATGGGCGAAGAATGGAAAGCGGAACGGAAGGAATGGTATAGCCGGAAAGTGGCACGCGAAGGATTGCGCAGGTTGTTGCTTGTGCTACCATCTTTAGAGGATAAAATATTACCACAGGTTTGTGAAAGTCTTGTGGCGATAGAGGAGGGCGTAGGGGCAGGGGCGTATTTGGTGAAAGCCCCTTGGTCGTCTTCGGGAAAAGGTTTGTTGGCGTTGGATGGGCGGGTGACGGTGAAGGATAAGGAGTGGTTGTCGGGTATTTTGAGGAGGCAGGGGTATGTGATGCTTGAGAAGAGATTGGACAAAGTGGCTGACTTTGCGATGGAATTTCGGGCGGGAGAGAAGGGGATGGAGTGGATTGGTTGGTCGTCGTTTTTAACGGGTAAGAACGGAGAATATCGGGGAAATGATATAGGCAGTCAGGAAAGCATTCAAAATAGGTTGCTTAAGTGGATAGAGCCGGAGATGTTGTTGTGTTTGCGGGAAGAGATGCCCCGAATGTTGAGTGCTTTGTTGCCATTTTATCAGGGGTATTTGGGAGTGGATATGATGGTGTACAGGGATGAGGCGGGAAGCTATCGTTTGCAACCTTGTGTGGAGATTAATTTGCGTTATAATATGGGGATTGTGGCTCTTTTTTTGAGTCGTGATTATTTGGCAGAAGGGGCATCCGGTCAATTTGCGGTGGAGTTTTATCCCGCAGCGGGAGATGCGCTTCGGGCGTATAGGCAATTGCGGGAGGAGTGTCCGGCTGTATATAAAAATAACCGGATATTATCCGGTTATTTGAATCTGAATCCGATTAATGAGGATACTCATTTTGTGGCTTCTATTCTCTTGAAATAGGTGAGGTGAGTATCGGTTTTCTCGGTTTATATTTTTGTATCTTTTAAAATCACGTCGTGTGCTCCTCCTTCGACAATGGAAGTGGAGGATACTAAGGTGATTTTGGATATTTTTTGTAGTTGTTGTATGGTGGTAGATCCGCAACTGCACATTGTAGATTTGATTTTTCCGAGTGTGAGTTCGAGGTTGTCTTTCATTTTACCGGCATAGGGGACGTAGCTGTCAACACCTTCTTCAAATTTCAAGGAAGATTTTCCGCCCATATCATAGCGTTGCCAATTTTGTGCCCGGTTGGATCCTTCTCCCCAATATTCTTTCACGTAGGTGTTGCCGATAGCGAGTTTTTTGGTTGGGCTTTCATCGAAGCGGGCGAAGTAGCGTCCCATCATCAGGAAGTCGGCTCCCATTGCTAATGCGAGTGTCATGTGGTAGTCGTGTACCAATCCGCCATCTGAGCAGATGGGGATGTATATACCGGTTTGTTCAAAATATTCCTGACGAGCATCGCAAACTTCGATGAGTGCGGTTGCTTGTCCGCGTCCGATGCCTTTTTGTTCACGGGTGATGCAAATGGAACCGCCTCCTATGCCTACTTTTACGAAGTCGGCTCCTGATTTGACTAAGTAGAGGAATCCTTCTTTGTCGACTACGTTTCCACCGCCTACTTTTACTTCGTCGTTGTAGGTTTCTTTGATCCAGCGGATGGTTTCATATTGCCATTCGGAGAATCCGTCGGATGAATCGACAACAAAAACGTCTGCTCCTGCTTCTACTAATGCGGGGACACGTTCTTTGTAGTCTCGACTGTTGATGCCGGCTCCTACGATTAGTTTTTTGTGGTTGTCTAATAGTTCGTTTGGATTTTCGAGGTGGTTGTCGTAGTCTTTTCGGAATACGAAGTATTGTAATTTTTGATTGTCGTCGATGATGGGCAGGCAGTTGAGTTTATGTTCCCAGATGATGCTGTTGGCTTCGCTGAGGGTGATGCCCAGTTTTCCGACAATGAGGTGGTCGAAAGAGGTCATAAAATCAGATACCGGTTTGTCGAGCATATCGTTTTTCAGGCGGTAATCACGGCTGGTGATCATTCCGAGGAGTGTCCCGTTGGGGGTGCCGTCATCGGTAATGGCTATACTGGAGTGTCCGGTTTTTTCTTTTAGACGGACGACATCTTTTAGTGTGCTGTAAACAGGTAGGTTGGAGTCGCTCACTACAAATCCGGCTTTGAATTTCTTTACTTTCCGTACCATTTCTGCTTGGCTGTCGATGGGTTGCGAACCGAATATAAAGGATAGTCCTCCGTTGCGAGCCAATGCGATTGCTAAACCATCATCTGAAACAGCTTGCATCACGGCTGATACAAACGGTATGTTTAATTCGATTTTGGAGGTTTCTCCTTGACGGAATTTGATAATAGGAGTTTTCAAAGAAACATTGTCGGGTGTACACTCTTTGGTGGTGAGTGACGGTATTAACAGATATTCTCCGAATGTACGGGAAACTTCTTTAATGTAATGAGCCATATTCTGTGGAATTTTAAAAATTGAGCGAAATTACTCAATTCCTCTAAGATTGCCAAAAAGCTTTCTGTTATTTTTTCTTTAAAGTGGATGTTGTTGAAGTTGGGATCAATGATCCGGATGTTGTTTTTAGGTTTGAAACGATTTGTTTTAAGGGAGTTACCGGCGGGGAGTCGGAGTTTTTTGTTTTCCTAATATTTGGTCAATGGCAGGAGTGATATCTTGATTTTTATGGATATGAATGGGTTTTACGCCTGCATCTTCTGCACATTTGATGTCTTTGTTGCTGTCACCGATGAGCCAAGAGTGGTTTTTATCAATGTTAAATTCTTCCATAGCGAGATTGACCATATAGGGAGATGGTTTTCGGCAAACACAGGTTTTTACGCTTTCGTGATGGGGGCAGTAGTAGATTTTTGTCAATGAAACGCCGTGCTTTTTGAGTTCAGCGCACATATATTCGTGCACTTTTTCTACATCTTCTTTGGTGTATTCGCCTTTGGCGATTCCGCCTTGGTTGGTGATGACGAATAGGAGATAGCCTGCTTGTTGAAGTCGTTTCATTCCTTCGATGATGCCCGGATTGAATATGAAATCTTCGGCTTTGTAGATGTAGTAGTGTCCTTCGTCGGAGTTGATGGTACCATCCCGATCGAAGAATACGGCTTTGTTGACGGGTTTGCTATTGTTTTCTGAATGATGTGTGTGTGTCATTTTGTTATTGTTAGTGCATAATTTTGAATATCAATTCTTTTAATAGTTCACCATCGGAAATATTTGCGTTGCCTACTCCTTTGGATTTCATATCGTATTCACGAAGGATGGATATGATGTCGGCGCATTTCTTGGCATTGTAGGCGCGGCTACCGTCAGTGTAGTCTTTCATAAAGAAGGGATGAACGCCTAATAATTTAGCCATCTCTTGTGTATTGGGGGTTGTTTTTTTCTGGTAGTGGTAGGTCAGCAGGTTTAAAAAATAACGGAATAGGGTGGTGATGGTCATCACCAGCGGGTTATTTTTTGGGTTAGCCTCAAAGTAGTTGACGATGCGGTTGGCTTTCAGGTGGTCTTTTTGGATCAAGGCACTGAGTAGCTCAAAGCTATTAAAATCTTTGCTGATGCCGGTGTGTTCTTCGACTAATGTTTCTTTGATTTCTCCTCCCGGTTGTAAAAGCAGGGTGAGTTTGTCGATTTCATTTGCCATACGGCTGAGATCGGTCCCGATGCTTTCGGCTAAAATACCGGCAGCTTTGATGGTGATGGTGTATGATTTTTCTTTGCAGTAGTGAATGATCCATTCCGGGATTTTGTTGTCGTAGAGTTTTGCTGATTCAAAGTAGACAGTGTTGGTTGAACTGCCTAATTTTTTAAAGACGGCTTTTCGTTTGTCGGCTTTTTTGTTTTTATAAGCCAGTACGAGTAGGGTGGAAGGTTGAAAATGATCGATGTAGGGAAGCAGATTATCGAAATCTTTGATGTTTTGCGCTTCCCGTACGATGACAACCTGACGTTCGGACATCATTGGAAATCGGCGCGCGGTATCGGTGACTGTACTCATTGTGGTATCGTTTCCGTATAAGATGGTTTGGTTGAATACTTTTTCGTCTGCCGTTAGTGCCGTTTCTTCTATCAGGTTGGTCAGGCAATCAATGAAAAAGGGTTCTTCACCATTTAGGAAGTAGATGGGTTTATATTTTTTTGCTTTGATCTCTTTTTTGATTTCGTCAAATGTCATTTTGCCTGATTCTATGTGGAACATTATCTATGGACAAAATTAGTAAAAAGCCGGTGAGAAAAGTAAGAAGGAGCTAAAAAATTCAGGAGAAATATTGAGAATGTGTGTTGTGAGTCTGTTGGATTTGTGAGATGATTGATTTTTGGAGGTACGGGGGTGTTTACAGACCTTTTTCTTCTTGGAGTATTTGTTGAATTATTTGTTCGATGTCGGCATCTTCTCCTTGAGGATCGTAGGCTGCTTTTAGATTGTTGCCAAAAATGAGCGCGACGGATTGCCAGAAGTAGGCGTTGATGTAGCCTTTGTATTCTCGGATGTGGGCAAAGGAGGTGTGATTGGTTTCTCGGTAGATTAATCGGATTAATATTTTGCCTTGTGTGATACTGAGTTTCATTAATGGTGCTTTGAAGGTTGCCATTAATTGTGAATATTCTTCTTTGATGACCTTCTTTCGTTCTGATTCTTTGTGCACCCGTGAGAGTTTTTGTTCAATTTCGTTGATTTTTCCGGCAGCAGTGCGAGCGTATGGATATACTTTTCGAACATTATATTCTAATCGTGTGTTTCTATTGTTGTAACGACGATACCAATTGGCGCGATGAGATTTGGCTCGGACAATTACTTCTTCGAGCCATACGTGGGGAATCGTGTCGCCCTTTTGGATGATAGCGTGTACAATCTCCCTGTGTTGTGCGGATAAATCGACCGCACAAAATAAAAAAAGTATGATAATAATTATCCTCGACATCCCGAAATATTTTGCTATTTTTGACGCGTAAAAATACGAATATTTGTGGACGAACAGTTTCAAGATTTATTTAAAATAGAAAGAAACCGCAAAAAAGTGGAAATGGGCAGTATTTTAATTGCCGAACCTTTTTTAGAAGGGAAATATTTTTCCCGTTCCGTTATTTATCTGGTGGAGCACAATAAAAAGGGAAGTATAGGTTTTGTTTTAAATAAACCGATGGCTTATTCGACATCTGATTTGGTGTCGGAACTTGCAGGGATAGATTTTCCGGTATATATCGGCGGTCCGGTGGAGCAGGATCAATTGTATTATATTCATACTTATCCTGAGTTGGAGGATTCGCTGGCTATTTCGGACGGGATTTATTGGGGAGGAGATTTTGCTGCTTTAACCCGAAAGCTGCGGGAAGGGAAGATTTCGGTATCGCAAATTCGTTTTTTTGCGGGATACAGTGGTTGGGAGGGAGATCAACTGAAACAGGAGTTGGAAGAGAATACGTGGATGGTGGGAGGTATGAGCCGTGAGAAGATGTTTGAATTGCCGAATGAGCAAATGTGGGAAACTTCAATGAGCGAGCTGGGGGGACGTTATCGCATTTGGGCTAATTTCCCGAAAGATCCGATTATGAATTAGCAGACAGTTTGTCTGTTTGTTGTAAGATATAAATAGCAGGTCGTTCTATCGCTGTCCTGAAAAGGAGAGAGGAAAGTCCGGGCAACACAGGGCATCGTGCTTCCTAACGGGAAGATGTTCGTGAGGGCATAGTAACGTAACAGAAAAGAACCGTTTTGCGAGAATTTATTTTCGTGGAATAAGGGTGAAAAGGTGGGGTAAGAGCCCACCGGTGCTGCGGGTAATCGTGGCAGCCGTACGTCTGACGAGTTGCAAGGCCATGTATACCGGTTTTTTTGGTCTGCCCGACCAATGCCGGGGGGTAGGCTGCTCAAGTTGCAGAGTGATCTGCAAATTAGATAAATGATAGAAACCGAAAGGTACAGAACCCGGCTTACAGACCTGCTATTTTTTTTATTTAATTGAATGAAAATTCAAAAAGAGGAATGAAATGATGAGTCAATCAACGGACTCAAAAACAATGAATCTATTAAAACACGGGGAAATACATTACATTTATGAAGTCAATTAAAGAAATTTATAATATTGGTTACGGACCGTCTTCGAGTCATACGATGGGTCCGAGTAGGGCTGCCGGTTTTTTTTCTGAGAAACATCCGGATGCCGAAAAGTTTAGAATTACTTTGTATGGAAGTTTGGCATTGACGGGGAAGGGACACGGTACGGATGTAGCTATTTTTAAGGTGATACATCGTGCGGAGGAGGATATTGAGATTATTTGGAAGCAGGACGTTGCGTTGCCGAAACATCCGAATGGGATGTTGTTTGAGGCGATACGGGATGGAAGGGTGATTGATAGTTGGACGGTATATAGTGTAGGAGGAGGAGCTTTATGGGATGAACTTGGCACTTTTGACGGTGGTGAATTGTATCCGAATACGACGATGGCTGAAGTGATGAAATGGTGTCTGGATGAAGGCTGTACTTTTGTCGAATATGTTGAAAAATACGAAGACGCAGGGATATTTACCTATTTGGAAGAGGTGTGGCGGCAGATGCAGGAAACGGTAGAAAAAGGATTGGAAACGGAAGGCGTGTTGCCGGGAGCGTTGAAATTAGCCCGAAAGGCAAGTTCTTATAATATAAAGGCGATGCAAGCCGCAGGATCGTCACGGTCGATGGGGATGTTGTTTGCTGCCGCTTTGGCGGTGTCGGAGGAGAATGCCGGAGGAGGAATGGTTGTTACGGCACCTACTTGCGGAGCGTCAGGAGTGTTGCCTGCTGTGATGTATTTTTTGAAACACGATCAAAAGATGCCGGATTACCGGATTATCAGAGGCTTGGCAACTGCCGGATTGATTGGAAATATTGTAAAGAGTAATGGTTCTATTTCAGGCGCAGAGGTTGGATGTCAGGGAGAATTGGGTACGGCTTGTGCGATGGCTGCCGGTGGTGCAACGCAGATTTGGGGTGGCACTCCTCGCCAAATTGAATATGCGGCAGAGATGGGTTTTGAACATAATTTGGGTTTAACGTGTGATCCTGTTATGGGGTATGTGCAGATTCCCTGTATTGAACGAAATGCTTTTGTGGCACAAAAAGCCCGTGAAGCAGCTTTGTATGCGTTGTTTTCTGACGGACGTCACATGGTTTCGTTTGATGAGGTGGTGAAAACGATGATGCAAACAGGACGGGATATGCAATCGAAATACAGGGAAACGAGTCTGGGGGGGTTGGCTTGTGTTTGTCTCAGAAAGCTGGGTAATGAATCGGAAAAAAGCTGTTGAGGGGAAGGTTCGGTCGTTGTTTATTAAAATGAGGCTTATAATGCAACTAAAATAGTTGTTCGACGTTAATCTTTTAAATGAGTATAGAAATAAGAGGGAAGGATGGAAGTAAAAGTTGATGAGGTGAAATAAAGGGTAACGGTTCGTAGAATGAACGTTGTTTAATTTAAAATAAAGGGGATGGATCGGATAAAGCTGAAGGTTTTGGGACTGTCATACAGTATGTCGCAAACAGGTGCTTATGCTCTGATTTTGGCTGACGAGCAGGATGTGCATCGTATACCTATTGTCATCGGTATGTCGGAAGCGCAGTCGATAGCAATTCAGCTTGAAAAGATGAAAACGCAACGTCCTTTAACACACGATTTAATTAAAAAATTGGCGGATGCGTTGGTGGCAAAATTGAAGGAAGTGTATATATATCGTTTGGATGCCGGTATTTTTTATTCGGAGTTGTTATTTGAAACGGAGAAAAAATTATTTAAAATAGATTCCCGCACATCGGATGCGATTGCGCTTGCTTTGCGTTATGATTGTCCCATCTTTTCAACACCGGAAATTATTGAGAAAGCCGGGATATTAGTCAGACAGGAGAGAAATAGGTTGCATGAAGATACGCTAAATCTTTGTTTGTTAAAATCGGATGAAGAGATCATCCGTAGATATTCCGCACGCGATCTTACTGAGATGTTGGATGAAGCGGTGCAGAAAGAAGAATATGAAAAGGCTTCAAAAATCAGGGATCTATTAAAAATGAAGAAGAAATAAGTCTGTCACTGTTTCTTTTTAAGATGAAAATGTCATAAGAATTCTTTGATATTACTTAATGTTTTGATTATGAATAGTATAAAATTTGATTACAGTAAGATCTGTCATTTCGTTTGTAAAGACGAAGTGGATGCATTGCTTCCTCTGGCTGGAGAGGCTTTGAAGAGTTTAAAGGATGGAACAGGCAAAGGCAATGATTTTTTAGGATGGTTGGATTTACCGATAGATATAAGTTTGGCACATTTAGCGGATGTAGAAAAAACGGCAGCGGATCTTCGTGCCCGTACGCAGGTGGTTGTGGTGATCGGGATAGGAGGCTCTTATTTAGGAGCACGTGCGGTGATTGAAGCCCTTTCCGGTAGTTTTCATTCGTATGATCCAGCGGAGATGAAAGTTATTTTTGCCGGTCATAATATCGGCGAGGATTATTATTATGAATTACAGCATTATTTAAAAGATAAAGAATTTGGGATCTGTGTGATCTCTAAGTCCGGAACAACGACGGAGCCTGCTATTGCTTTCCGGTTATTGAAGGAGTTGTTGGAAAAGAAGGTAGGAAGAGTGGAGGCGGGGAAACGGATTGTTGCTATTACAGATGCGGCGAAAGGTGCGCTTCGTACGTTGGCAGAGCGGGAGGGGTATAAGACGTTTATTATTCCCGATAATGTGGGGGGACGTTTTTCTGTGTTGACACCTGTTGGTTTGCTTCCGATTGCGATTGCCGGATTTGATGTGCGGGCATTGGTGAAAGGGGCAGTGGATATGCGAAAAGAGTGTTTTGATGACGATCGGTGTATGGCGGTGGAATATGCATCAGCACGTACGGCACTTTATCGAAAGGGCTATGCGGTTGAATTATTGGCAAATTTTAATCCGAAGTTACATTATATCACCGAATGGTGGAAACAATTGTTCGGCGAGAGTGAAGGGAAGGAGCATAAAGGAATTTTCCCGGCAGGAGCTGATTTTACAACTGATTTGCATTCAATGGGACAGTATATTCAGGAAGGTGTGCGGATGTTGATGGAAACGGTGATTTCGGTGGAAAAACCGAATGATCGGGTTGTTATCCCTTCGGATGTCGCTAATTTGGATAAATTGAATTTTCTTGCCGGTAAACGGGTGAATGAAGTGAATCAAATGGCTGAATTAGGTACGCAGATTGCACATATTGATGGAGGGGTTCCTAATATGCGCGTTGTGATGCCTGCCTTGAATGAGTTGTATATAGGGCAATTGTTTTATTTTTTTGAATTGGCTTGCGGCATTTCAGGTCGTATGTTGGGTGTGAATCCATTTGATCAACCGGGAGTGGAGGCGTATAAGAATAATATGTTTGCTTTGCTCGATAAGCCCGGCTATGAGGAGGCCTCTAAAGCGATTAAGGCAAAATTGTAATTTTGTTGATGTTTTGTTTTGTTGGGTGTTTAAAGTTAACGTTCAGGCTTGCATTTTGTTTTATTTCTAAGGTAGACCGTTGATGGTTGAAGTAATAAATAATGTGTTTGTTTGTGTGTGGGTTTAAACACTCCCTATTAATCAAAGTTTTTATGGTTTTTTTCTAATGTAAGGAGTTGTTCTTTTCTATTTAAACCTCCTGCATAACCGATCAGTTTTCCGTTTGTGCCGATGACCCGATGGCAAGGAACAAGGATGGGAAGCGGATTGCGGTTGTTTGCCATACCCACTGCCCTGTATGCTTTTGAGTTCCCTACCGCCTCTGCTATTTGTTTATAGCTTCGCGTTTCCCCATAAGGAATGTTTTTTAATACGTCCCATACTTTTTTTTGGAAAAGTGTCCCCTGCGGTTCTATCGCCACATTAAATACTTTTCTTTTTCCCAGAAGGTATTCGTCTATTTGTTCAAAAGTCTGTCGGATGGCAGGTGTTTCTTGTTTTTTGTATTTCCCCTCGTCGGGCTTTTCTGAGAATGAAATAGCAGTAATATGGCTGTTGTGTTCATAAATATATAATTGACCGATTGAAGTCTGATAAGGGAAAAAATGTTTCATTTGTTTTTATCGGTTGTATGTAAATATTCTCACCGGATGAATCCTGATCTTGCTTTTTGGGTATAAATGACTCAATAGATAGGGATTTTGTAGATGAATCCGAGAGATATTCGCTGCGGATTTTCATTTTCATTTCCAAGTATTTTTGCGCGATCGGTGTAGTGGATTTGTCGACCACGGTACATTGCAAAAAAGTGAAGATTTTCTTTCTGGGGGAAATATTCGATGCCTCCCTGATAACCGTAGGAGGTGCGGTATTTTCCTTTTTCCTGCAAGGGGGTGTTTTTGCGGGCGGCTGTTGTTTCGTACATCCCTTTTACAAAGAGGTTCCACTTAGGAAGCACCCGATAGTTGATGCGGCTGACTAATGAAAAATAACCGCTGTGGGTGGCTCTAACAGGATTTTCTACACGGGCGGTAGATTCGGAAAGAAGACCTAATTTGTCGATGTCTTCCGCCGAATAGAGGGCATCAATGTATAGATTGAAGTTGTCTTGTACCCACGCTGCTGCAAGGGCAAGAAAATATACATTTTGTTTTTGTCCTTCGTGAAAAAGAGAAAAGGAGCAGCGGGTGAAAAGACGTTTGTTTAGGAAATCACCGTTCCAATTGAGGGTATATCCCAAAGGTGCTTTGGCGGATTTGATGCCGCTGGGTAAAGTGCCATAGGTGTCTTCGGCTGATTCTGAATGTCCGTCCACGATTTGAAAGCGAATTTCTTGTGAAGGGGTGAACCACCAGCTCAGGTTTACGCCTACCAGAAAGCAAGTGATGTATTCGCCCATATCTGAATATTCATATATTTCCGCCGGATTGGCATCGTATTCAAATCCTCCGAAGTCGGCATATTGTTTACCGGCAAAGACAGATAGGGAGGGGGTCAAGCGGAATCCTACACCGAGACAATCAATTGAGGAGGGCATATTGTCCAATTTCCCGGATTTGTTGCTACGATTTAAGTGTTGCATCCATTTATAATAAATACGGTCGGTGATGTCTCCTTCGACTTGCATCCGTAGATAATCTAAGCGAAATGCCGATTGTTCTTTGTCTGCACCGGACAGAAGGGTATGAAAAGAAAGACGGGTGTTGAGAGCTATATTTAGGAGGTTGTTTTGTTTTGTCGTTTTTGTAGCTACTTCAAAAAGGGTTTTGGAATCAGGATGAACGGTTGTTGTCGCCCGTAAATGGAATCCGGAAGTTAGTAAAGTCAATAATAGTAGTTGTTGTGAGAAAAATTTCATATTCAAATATTTGTTCTGTTGTAATTATGTTGCAAAAATAGTAAAAATATATAAATTACCTCAAATATACGACCTGTATCTGAAATAATAGGTGGTGTATCTGAGGTATTGAAGTATTTTAGAGCAAATATTGTTTTGAACGTGGAAGAATTAGAACATAGGTAGCTGGTAGACTAATCCTAATTCAACCCGTTGGGGATTGCTGTTGCCTACACCGAATACTTTTGCGCGTTTGGTGTAATCATACGAGCGTCCGATATAATTTAGGAAGAAGTGGAGGTTTTCTTTCATCGGATAGTATTCACATCCGGCGATATATCCCCACGAAGTCCTGTATTTCCCTTTTTCCAATACTTGATTGGCTTTCCGGACGGAGGCAGTTTCATACATTCCTTTGGCAAAGAGGTTTAGTTTAGGGAGTATCCGATAATTTAAATGCAATACACAACTCATATAACGGGTGTTTAAAGCTCGTGTGTCGTAATCATCGGTGGCTATGATTTCAGAAATAATTCCGGTGCGGTCTATGTCTTCATTGGAATACATAAAATCAAAAAAGCCTATAAATTTAGAAAGTGAAACTTCTGTTCCCAGTGCGTAGTAATACCAGTTTTGTTTCTTTGCTTCGTGAAAAATAGAAGCAGACCAACGAGTTTTTAATTGATTGTCCCAAAAGTTTCCATTCCAATTGAGTGTGTAGCCTAAGGGAGTTTTGGCTCGTTTTATATGGTCGGGTACGGTTCCGTAAAGGCTTTCAAAGGATCCGTTGCGGGAATCAAGAATTTGAAAACGTAATTCCTGTTGAGGTGTGAATAGATACGAGAAGTCAATACCAGTTAGGAAATTGCTCATATATTCAAGCATATCGCAATATTGATAGACTTCAATGGGATTTAGATCAAATTCAAATCCTCCGAAGGCGGTACATTGTTTCCCGGCAAAAACTGCCAATTGATGGGTGATATGAAAGCCAACGGCTGCGTAGTCAATGGAAGTGGGTAGATTATCAAGACTTTGTGCTGAATTGCTGCGATTTAATCGTTGACGGTAACGGTAGTATATACGATCGGTGATATTGCCTTTTATTTCTAAACGCAATTGGTTCATTCGGAAAGCAGTTTCGTTGACATTATTGTCCGAAAAATAGGTGTTAAAACTTCCCTGCATATTCATATATAGGTTGAACCGATCTGTTTTTTTCTCCAATTTTGTTATTTTCTCAAATAAGGAGGTTGCCGTGAGATTGGGATTGGACTGAAAATCTAAATGCTGAGCAAATAGAAAGGGAGTGACGGCGAATATAAGGGTACAGGACAGTATTAGTTTTTTCATATTTGGTTTAGTTTTAAGTCCGTTGGTTTGTTTACAGTTTGGTTGATGATGTCGCTTAGTATTGGTTGAAATAGGTTTGTATTGTTTGATAATTCTGAGTTTTAGTGAGGGCGAGCATTAATAATATTCGTGCTTTTTGAGGATTTAATTCTTGCGAAGCGACGAAACCGTATTTTGTGTCATCAATTTCAGCATCAAGGGTAGTAGGACCGGTCGGAACACGACTGGAACGGACAATTAAGATTCCTTTTTTGCTGGCTTCTACCAATTCGTCAAAAAGGTTTTGATGAATATTTCCGTTCCCCACTCCTGCGTGAACAATTCCCTGATAATGATGGTCGATTAGTGCCTCTAATGCTTCATCTTCTACGTTGGAATAGCTGTATATAATGCCTACTTTGGGGAGTTTGTCGAGGTTGGTGACGTCAAATACGGATTGGGTGGTATGTCGTTTGTCGCTTGTCTGGTTGTAATGTGCTTTACCGTTAAAAACATACCCCAATGCGCCTGAATTGGGTGCTTGAAAAGCTTGTACATCAATAGTATTCATTTTGATCGCTGCGTGTGCACTTAATATACTGGCATTCATAACGATTAAAACCCCTCGTCCGATGGATGCTTGTGCTCCTGCGGTGACTACTGCATTGTAAAGATTCAATGGTCCGTCAGCACTTAAAGAAGTGGCAGGTCGCATTGCTCCGACAAGTACAACGGGCTTATTGCTTTTTACCGTCAGGTTCAGGAAATAGGCTGTTTCTTCCATCGTATCCGTTCCGTGTGTGATGACAACGCCGTCAACATCTTCACGTTTAAGTAATGTATTCAAGTAATGAGCTAATTTTAGCCAAACATCATCGGACATATCTTGTGAGCCGATTTTTACGATTTGTTCGCCCGTCACGTGAGCAATCTCTCGCAATTCAGGTACGGCAGAGATTAATTCGTTGATAGCTACCTGTCCGGCAGTGTAAGAACTTCCGGTAGTTGTCGAGCCTGCTCCGGCAATGGTTCCCCCTGTGGCAAGGATATGAATGTTGGGTAATTTTTGTGTCATTCCTTCTGTGAATGAGAATAGAATAATTCCAACGAGTAGCAGAATAAATTTAATGGTTTTCATAATTGAACATTTTAAATTAGTAATAACGAATGATATTTTGGAGTGAGTAATGTGCTAAAATAGGAATTGAACCAAGATAATTCCGGTTACTACGGAGGTGAGGGTAGCAATTAAACCGGGCATCATAAATGAGTGGTTTAATACATATTTGCCTATGCGCGTGGTCCCTGTCCGGTCAAAATTGATTGCAGCGACCACTGTCGGGTAGTTGGGAATGAAGAAATAGCCGTTTACGGCAGGAAACATCGCAATGAGTAAATAAGGAGAGATGCCGAGGGCGATGCCTAAGGGTACAAAAGCACGTACGGTGGCAGCCTGACTATATAAGAGAATGGACATAATGAATAGGGCGATTCCGAACAACCACGGCATTTGTGTCACAATGCCTTCTATCGAACCTTTGAGCGCAGGCATATTGCCTTGTAAAAAAGTATCTCCCATCCAAGCAATACCAAATATGGCAACAACAGCCTGCATACCGGCGGAGAAAACCGTTCCTTGTGCTGCTTTGATGCCGTTTGCTTTGGTGAATAACAACATTAGGGCGGCAGCCGATAGCATTAGTATTTCTATAATGGTTGCCATGTTTACAGAAATAATTTGCCCATCAATCAGATGGGTGGGACGAAGATGGTCAAATGAGCCAAATAGGACAATAAAAATAGTGGCTACGATGAAAATAATCACAGAGAAAAGGGCGTGACGTGTGTTTGTAATGTCTTTCAGTTTGTAATGAGTGGTATCCAATAAGCCTTCTTGTAAACGCCGTTGATACTCGGGATCGTCCACTAAGTTTTTACCTACCCGCAGAGAATAAAGCGCTCCCAAAAATACACCTAACAAGGTGGAGGGGATCGTGACCATCAAAATATCCAATAAAGAAATGTTGAATCCGGTCAGTAATCCCAACAGAGCAACAGTCGCAGCAGAAATAGGACTGGCGGTGATTGCCTGTTGGGAAGCAATCACGGCTATACCGAGCGGACGTTCCGGTCTGATCTTCGTTTCTCGGGCAACTTCCGCAATGACGGGCAACACAGAGTAAGCAACGTGACCGGTACCGGCAACAAAAGAGAATAAATAAGTGACTAAAGGACTTAAGAGGGTGATTTGTGAGGGGCGTTTCCGGAGTAAATGTTCAGCAGCTTTTACCATTAAATCAAGACCTCCAGCCGCCTGCATACAAGCGGCTGCTGTAATCACGGCAACAATCATCAACATTACGTCGATCGGAGGAGCGGTAGGTTGTAAGCCAAAGATAAAAGTTAGGATACCTAATCCTATGCCTCCCATCACTCCCAAACCAATGCCCCCTAATCGGGCTCCGACGATGATAGCTGTTAAGACAAAAGCAAATTGTAATAGCATATATTGTTTTTTATTTCTATTTGAGTTGTACAGATAAAAAATGAAAAATGTTTCACTGTCACATAGATATGTGTATTTTTTCTTGTAGTTTTTGAAAAAAATGCGGATATTTGCAAGCAATTTAAATGAAGGGAAATTTATTATTATAACAACAAAAACAAGTAAGAATGAGAACATTAGGAAAATTAAAATTATTGGTTTTATCTGCTTTTATCTTTGTAGGTATGACTTCGTGTTTAAAAACTTCCGATCCGGATTTTGGTATAAGCGGTGGAAATTGGTATGTATTGCAGCAAAATGAAATAGTAGGAACAGATACAACTCCTGAATTTGCTCCTTATATTATATTTTCTGTTAATGAATCTTTGGCAAAAGCAACGGTTTCAAGTCAATCTTTTCCGGTCGAATTAGGTGGTATTGCCGGAAAAATTACCGGAAGTTATTGGGAATCTAATACAAGTTATCTGTCCTATAAACCGGAATTGTTAGAAGAAACCTATAAAATTGCTGCTTATAATGCAGCAGGAGAAATGGCTACTTTTTCTTTTCAGATAGGGGTGAAAAAGGATAAAGCCATAGGCGTTTTGAAATCGGTATTTTCTTACGATTCCTCCAAAGGGCTGACGGTGAAATGGACACCTGTCAAAAATGCTAATTATTATGAGTTGTCTATTTGGGATCCGGCAATGTCAAATCCAAGAAAAGTTGCTATAAAAAATACTACTGATAAAAAAGAGTTTACTTTTGACAATTATGATGCTTCAAAACTTGGAGTGGAAAGCGGAAAAGAATATAAATTTGAATTGGTTGCTTATAATATCGAAGCCAATCGGATAAAAATAAAATTAGTACCCACCTCAGAGAATAAATTTTCTGTCACGTGGGCGAAGTAATAATTTACTCGCAATAAGAAAAGCTACACTGCAAAGTGTAGCTTTTCTTTTATATATACATTAAAATATCTATGAAAAATCCTGAAATACCTTGCTATATAAAGGAAATATAATTGATTATTTTGATATCGCAATGTTATTCGTATATTTGACAATGTAAAAGGAA
>JAVXFZ010000038.1:21385-24617 GCA_036657595.1 Odoribacter sp.
GGTATGATTGTAATATGTTTCGTATTGCCTATTCTTTTGACTGGACGCTGTCTAAATTGAATAGTGTGGGAAATGGTTCACACGAGGTTTCTTTGATCTTTTTGATGGGCGAACGGGAAAATCGGGGTAGACGACAAGCCCGTAAACCAATACCTTGTCCTCAATTTTATAGGAAGAATGAAATGCGGGTAGGGGGAGAAAAAAATGTATTTTAATGTCGATGATTTTATGATCGCTTCATAAGAATATTTAAGTTCCCGCACAAAATAGCTGTTTGCGCGGGAACTTTTATAGACTGGAATCAATTAATGAGATAATCTCATCGTATCCATTGCAATCACTAATTCTTCATCTGTGGTGATGGACATCACTTTGGTGGTAGAATTTTCAGTACTGATGATAGCATCTTTTCCGCGCATCGACTGATTTTTCTTTATATCAAGCTGGATGCCCAGATAGGTTAGATCTTGACAACTTCTTTCACGTACGTCTGTGTCATTTTCGCCAATACCTCCGGTGAAAATGATTAAATCAACACCATTTAATACGGCTGCGTATGCACCAATGTATTTCTTTACATTGTAACAAAATACATCTACGGCTAATTTTGCTCTTTCATTTCCTTTTTCAACAGCTGCCCATAATTCCCGGAAGTCTGAAGATACACCGGAAATGCCTTGTACTCCGGATTGCTTGTTGACAAGAGTATTGGCTTGTTTCAGGTTTAAACCTTCTTTTTCACAAATATAAAGTAGCGCACCTAAATCAAGATCACCGGCGCGAGTGCCCATTACTAAGCCTGCAACCGGAGTGAATCCCATAGAAGTATCTACTGATTTCCCCTTGTTTATAGCAGTGATTGATGCACCGTTACCTAAATGGCAGGTGATAATTTTCTTTTCTGCTATATTCCAACCTAAAATATGGCAGGCTTTCTCTGCAACAAATTGATGAGAGGTACCGTGAAAACCATATCTTCTAACACCATATTCCTCGTAATACTCATAAGGTATACCATATACATACGCTTTCTTAGGTAATGTTTGATGGAATGAGGTGTCAAAAACAGCTACTTGAGGAACTGACGGCAGCAATTTTTCCATCGTTTCAATGCCTTTTAGGTTAGCCGGATTATGCAGGGGAGCAATTTCTCCTAAAGCTTTAATTTTCTCTTTAATATCTTCATCAATTCTGACACTTTCTGAAAAATATTCTCCGCCGTGAGCGACACGGTGTCCTACGGCATTGATCTCATTCAGTGATTTTAATACACCACGTTCCTTATCTACCAATGCTTTTAGGATTAAATCCATTCCCGCGCTATGGTTGATAATGGGCTGTTCGATTATTAGTTTTTCTTTGCCTTCCGGTTTGTAAGTAAAACTACCGTATGTCAATCCGATCTTTTCTACAATGCCTTTGGCTAATACTAACGGTTCTCCGTCCATATTGAGTAATTGATACTTGATAGAGGAGCTTCCGCAGTTTAATACTAAAACGTTCATTTTTTTATTGTTTAGAGTAATAGCCTTTTTAAGGCTATTACAATGATTAATGATTTGATTATAATCCTGCTGCCTGATTTACAGTGATGGCAACTAAATTGACAATGTCGCTGACCGAACAACCTCTGGAAAGGTCGTTGATAGGTGCAGCCATTCCCTGTAAAATAGGACCAACGGCTTCAATTCCGGCAATACGTTGTACCAGTTTGTAGCTGATGTTTCCAACTTCCAATGTAGGGAATACTAAAACATTTGCTCTTCCCGCTACCGGACTTCCCGGTGCTTTACTTGTTCCCACAGAAGGTATAATTGCTGCATCAGCTTGCATTTCACCATCAATCATTACATCCGGCGCCATTTGCTGGGCTAATTTAGTCGCTTCTATCACTTTGTCGACCAATTCATTTTTCGCTGATCCTTTTGTTGAGAAACTAAGCATAGCTACCCGTGGTTCTATTTTTGCAATCGTTCTTGCTGTACGAGCTGTTGCCACTGCTATTTCCGCTAATTCTGAGGCGGTAGGATTAGGATGTACGGCACAGTCTGCAAATACGATTAAACCGTTTTCTCCAAAAGCCGGATTATTAGTCAGCATCAAGAAGGCTCCGGATACGACAGATATTCCCGGTTGTGTTTTTACAATTTGGAAAGCTGGACGTAAGACGTCTCCTGTTGCATTTTTAGCACCGGCAACTTCTCCATCTGCATCGCCACTTTTGATCATTAGTGTTGCTAAGTAAAGTGGATCTTCAGTGAGTTTTATCGCCTGTTCTTTTGTCATCCCTTTACTCTTACGAAGCTCCACCAATAGATCGGCATATTGTTCTTTTTTCGGATGGGAGAGTGGATTTATGATTGTAGCTTTACAAATATTCTTTAACTGATATTTTTCAGCTAAAGCTTTAATTTCTGACGGATCGCCGATTAGTATTATTTTAGCGATGCCTTCACCAATGATTTGATCGGCAGCTTGAATTGTACGCTCCTCAGTCCCTTCAGGAAGTACAATTGTTTTACTTTGCTTTTTTGCGTTTGCTTTGATTTGTTCTAAGAGTTCCATTGTATTTTATTTTTTGAATCAGATAATTTTAAAATTTAAAGACTGATGTATTTATTATGGCATTTATGCTTTGTAGGCAGAAATAAACTTTCAAAAAGCTTAAATGCACAGTAATGATTTGACGTTCTTTATATGTCACAAAAGTAAGAAGAAAATACCTAAAAAGAAAAAAGAGTTGTACCTAAAAGGGACAACTCTTTTTTTATTCTGATTCTTGTGATACTTATTCTCCGTCTTTGTAGATGGTGACACAGGTGTTAGCATTACCTATATCAATGCCAACAGACAACTGTGGATTTCTGAAAATCTTGATTTCTTCTGCTTCTACATTATTTGGAATATTAGAATGGGAAGCATTTGATTTGATTTTAGAATTCAAACAATAGCCTTGTGAAGCACATTTTTCTGGTTCCGGATATACGGCAACTGAAATAATATCTTCAAATTCTTCTTTGAAACATTCAACTAATTCCGGATATAGTGCACCACCTCCCACAAGATACATCTTTGTGCATTTATTGAAATCGTCATCATTGAACGCACGTCTTAAATTAGGAGCGATAATTTCGTGATAATATATTTTCAATACTTTTTCACGCAAATCAAGGATGTTTTGTTTTACCCGATTGACTGTAATGCTTCCTTTTTGAAAAGCAACGTCAATTTG
>JAVXFZ010000039.1:0-24515 GCA_036657595.1 Odoribacter sp.
GAGGATGGATATTTATTTAGGATCTCCTGTACCTGGTGTGGATAGGATAATCGGAGAAAGATGATGCTTTGATTGCGGAACAATATGGTGTGGGAAATGCTTTACCCACGACTTTTTCTACTTGATGAAGATTATGTGATTCGCTTGATTGTTTCCGGCTATAAAGAAGATATGGGAAAAACAAGTGGTAAAAAAGATGGAGGAATTATTTCAATGAATAATTAAAAAATCAATGCCAAACAAGAGCGAAATATTTCTGAAAAAGAGGATGAAAAGTCTTTCGTTTTGTTTGGCATTTTTTTCTGAATGATCGATTGTTATTTGTTTATTCCAATGATACCTTTTTCTGAATGTTCTATAAAATCCAGCAGATAGTTGATTTCTGGACTGATTGGTACGATTTCTTTGATTCGGAGCAGTGCATTTTCAAGACTGGTGGCACATTGGTAAATTTGGCGATAGGCCTTAGCTATATTGTCAATGACTTCTTCCTTTAAATGTCCATTTCTAGCCAGTACCGCTGCATTAATGCCATAATATGTAATGGGATTATGGGCAGTGACAATAAAAGGTGGTACATCTTTGTTGGCACGGCATCCGTCTTTTAGAAATGCCCAACTTCCGATGTGACATCCGTGTTTCAAGATGACACCACTCCCTAATATGGAGTAATCATCCATTCGACAATTGCCGGCAGTTTTTGTGCCATTTCCGAAAACACAGTAATTCCCGACATTGGTGTCGTGGGCAATATGAACGCCTTCTAAGAAAAAATTGCCATTTCCGATAATGGTACTGTCACCTTTATAAGTGGCTCGGTTGATGATTACTTTCTCACGGATTGTATTATTATTGCCGATTTGCAGGAGTGTATCATCTCCTTTAAATTTGAAGTCTTGCGGTGTGGCACCAATAATGGCTCCTTGGTAGACTATATTTCCGGTTCCCATTCGAGTACCGCTAAGAATACTGACATAGGGCATAATGGTGCAATTGTCACCGATCTCTACGTTTTTATCAATGTATGCAAATGGGTGAATGGTGACATTTTTTCCTATTTTCGCTTCTGCATCGATATAAGCTAATGGACTAATCATAGCATTGAATATTAAGGTTATTATTGAACTCCTCCGCCTAAAGCGTGATACAGGTTAACAATAGCCCGAATGCGCTGAAATTGATCGGATATGCCCGATATTTGTGCACTCAGCAGGGATTGTTGTGCTGTAAGCACTTCCAAATAGGTTGAGGTTCCTAAAGTTAGTAATTGTTGTGTATAATCAACAGATTTCTCTAAAGAATTTATTTGTTTTTGCCGTTCGATCAGTTTATCCTGAGCTGTTTGGTAAAGGTTAAGAGCATTGCTGACTTCACTACCTGCATTCAGTAAGGATTGTTCGAATCCTAAGAGAGCTTCCTCTTGTTGTGCTTTTGCTATTTTTAGGCGGGCAATGTTGACACCGCGATTAAATAGAGGTTGAGTTAGTGAACCTACCGCCGAAGCAATCAATTTACCGGGGTTTAAGATCATACTTCCTGCCTGATTGGTCCATCCGAGCGAACCGTTGATGGTTAGTTGCGGGTAGAATGCGGAACGGGCTTGATTCGTGTTGTAGAATGTTTTTGCAAGAGCCATTTCTGCTGCTTTCACGTCGGGACGATGGGATAATAATTGAACAGGTATTCCTGCGTTGAGAAGTGAGGGCAGATTTTGATTGTCAAGTTTTCCTCTGGAAATTGCTTGTGGAGCTTTGCGCAAGAGCAATGATAGAGTGTTCTCGTTTGTTCGGATGTTATTTTTGATGTCCGGAATAGAGGCTGCAATCATATAACTATTGGCTTCGCTTTGTACAACGGCTGCTTCGTTGACCATACCAGCTTCTTTCATAGATTTCATTGTGGCTACGTTTTTTTGCCAAAGAATAGCTGTTTCTTCTGTGATAGACAACTGTTTGTCGAGCATTAGAAGAGTATAGTAACAATTGGCAATGGAAGCTATTACTTGTGTTTGTACAGCTTGACGGTAATCTTCGCTTTGTATAAGAGTTGCTTTAGCTGCTCGTTTGGAATTGAGCAGACGTCCGAAAAGATCTACTTCCCAACTGGCTACAACCGGTAGGCTGTAACTGAAAGTGGCAGCCATTTTATCAAAACTACTAATATTTCCTTGCGGGGATAATCCGAGAGAGGGGGCATAAGCAAGACGGGAAGACATTAAACTGGCTTCTGCTTCTTTTACCCGAAGAATAGCGGTTTGTAAATCGCTGTTCTTCTCTAATCCCAAACGAATCAGTGATTGTAGTTGAGGATCAGTAAAAACCTGTTCCCACGGCAGATTAGCCATATTGGTGGTGTCGGATGGTAACGTATCGTTTACGGAAACGGGATCGCGATAGAGTCCTTTTGTTTCTATTTCCGGTCGGCTATACGGTTTGTAGATATGGCAACTGCTCACTAAAGCAGTTGCACATAAGGTGTATATAATGACTTGTTTCTTCATTTTATTTTGTGTATTGTTCAATTTCTGATTCAATATCTTTATTGTCAGTGTCGTGCCATTCTATTGGTTTTAATTTTTCTTGTAGATATTGAAAGGAAACAAATAGGGCAGGTACGATAAATATTTGACAGATCATACCGATAAACATACCTCCGATGGCACCGGTACCCAAAGTGCTGTTACCGTTGGCACCAACTCCTTGTGCGAACATCAAGGGCAATAGACCGATGACCATCGCAAGAGAGGTCATCAGAATCGGACGTAGACGGGCAGCAGCACCGGATATGGCAGCTTCTGTGAGGCTCATACCTGTTTTGCGGCGGTCGAGGGCAAATTCCGTGATTAGGATAGCGTTCTTTGCCAGTAAGCCGATTAGCATAATTAGAGCGATTTGCATATAGATGTTGTTTTCAACTCCCATAAATTGAGCAAAAATGAAACTACCCATTAATCCTGCTGGTACGGATAGAATAACTCCTAAAGGTAAAATGTAGCTTTCATACTGTGCACTTAACAATAGGTAGACAAATAGCAGACAGAGGAGGAAAATCATAGCGGTAGTGCTGCTACTGCTGCTTTGTTCTTCTCGTGTCATTCCTGAAAATTCGTATCCGAATCCTGTGGGAAGTGTTTCTGCTGCAACTTCCTCAATAGCTCGAATCGCTTGCCCCGAACTGTATCCGTCGGCTGGCGAACCATTAATCGGGATCGCCGTGAACATATTGAAACGTTTGATGTTGTCAGGTCCGTATATTTTCTTTAAAGTAATAAATTGGGTGATTGGTGCCATTTCGTTTCCATTACGTACCATTATGCTGTTGAGAGTTTCCGGATTTAGACGGAAATTGGCATCAGCCTGAATCATCACCCGATAGAGCTTTCCGAAGCGGTTGAAGTTAGAGGCATAGATACCACCATAGTAACCTTGAAGGGTGGTTAGTAGTGAATTTGGAGTAATACCGGCGCGTTTACATTTGGCGACGTCAATGTCTACCATATATTGCGGGAAATTCGGGTTGAATGAAGTCTGTGCGGTAGCAATTTCCGGTCGTTCTTTTAGTTTTGTTAAGAAATTTTGTGTCACTTCAAAGAAATTATTCAGATTACCACCGGTTTTATCCTGCATATTAAATTCAAATCCATTGGTCATACTGTAACCGGGGATCATAGGGGGTGCAAATGCTAATACTCTACCGTCTTTAATTAGTGTTTTTGCTTGTACGTATAATTGTCCGACGATGGAGTTTACATCTTGTCCTTTGCTACGTTCGTCCCAATTTGTTAATTTACAGATAAATGTACCGTAAGAATTTCCTTGTCCGGCGATGAAACTATAACCGGCAATTTCAGTACGACTCTTGACAGCAGGGTTAGAAGCGATTAGGCTGTCAACTTTGGATAGTGCTTTTTTAGTATTTTCCAAAGATGTGGCTGGTGGCATATCTACGATGACGAAGAAGGTGCCGGTGTCTTCATTGGGGACCATTCCGGTCGGGGTAGTTTTCATTAACAGCATCAGGATAACAATTGAGGCAATGACACCTCCAAAGGCAAGCCATCTGCGTTTAATGAGTAGTGAAACTCCTTTTTTGTATTTATTGAGAGTCATTTCATACGCCGTATTGAAAGCTATATGAAAACGTTGTAGTGGGCTGATGCGTTTACTGTTTGTTCCTTTTTTGTCGTGAGGTTTCAAGAAGATAGCACATAGGGCAGGACTTAATGTAAGAGCATTCAGGGCTGATAGACCAATTGCTATTGCCATAGTCAGACCGAATTGGCGGTAAAATGTTCCCGATGTACCGGTCATAAAGCTCACCGGAATAAATACAGCCATCATAACTAAAGTAATGGAAACAATAGCACCGGAAATTTCGTTCATTGCGTCAACAGATGCTTTGAGAGCAGAAGTGTATCCCTGATCAAGTTTTGCGTGGACAGCCTCGACAACTATAATCGCATCATCGACGACGATCGCTATGGCTAAAACAAGAGCGCAAAGAGTCAATAAGTTTAAACTGAAACCAATCAGATAGAGGACAAAGAAAGTTCCGATCAGTGCAACCGGTATAGCGATAGCAGGGATAAGCGTTGAACGGAAATCTTGTAAGAAGATGAAGACGACGATAAATACTAAAATAAAGGCTTCAAGTAATGTTTTGAGTACTTCTTGGATAGAAGCAAACAAGAAGTCGTTAGCATCCAATAATATATCGTATTTTACTCCTGGAGGAAAATCCTTAGAGGCATCTTCCATAATGGTTTTAATATTATTAATAATCTCCGTGGCATTTGAACCTGCCGTTTGGAAAATAATACTAGTGATGCCGGGATGTGAATTTGCTTTGTTACTATATCCATAGCTAATACCTCCCAATTCAATACGGGCAATATCTTTCAAACGAAGAATCTCTCCATCGGGGGTGGCACGGAGAATGATATTTTCAAATTCTTCTTCTGTTTGCAGTCTTCCTTTATATTTCATAATATATTGGAAGGATTGATCGCCGCTTTCGCCGAATTGTCCGGGTGCTGCTTCAATGTTTTGTTCGGCAAGAGCTCTTGATACATCTTCAGGCATTAGTTTATATTGTGCCATAATGTCAGGTTTTAGCCAAATACGAATGGCATAATCAGCACCCATAATCATAACATCACCTACACCTGCGACACGTTGTATCTGCGGAATGATGTTGATCTTCATATAGTTAGCAAGAAATGTCTCATCGTATTGATCATTAGAGCTGTATAGAGAAAATCCGAGCAACATACTTGTCTGACGTTTACTAGTGATGACACCGACTTTTGTTACTTCGGCGGGTAATAGTCCTTGGGCTTTAGTGACACGATTTTGAACGTTCACGGCTGCCATATCCGGATCAGTGCCTTGTTTGAAAAATATTTCAATACTGGCATCGCCGTTATTAGCAGCTGTTGAGCTCATATACATCATATTTTCAACTCCATTAATTTGTTCTTCCAATGGAGCAATGACACTATTTAATACAGTCTGGGCGTTGGCTCCAGTGTAGGAGGCAGAAACGTGGACAGTAGGAGGTGCGATATCCGGATATTGCGTTACAGGCAATGATATTAATCCAAGAATTCCAAGAATTACGATTATAATAGATATAACCGTAGACAGTACCGGACGATTTATGAATTTATCTAATTTCATACGTTTATGATTTTATTGTTAGCGGTCGTCAACAGCCTTCATTCGATTTGATATATTTCGCTATGAGTGCTTAGATCGTATGACACTTGTCATTTATTTGCCGCTTTATTTTTTGGCAGTTCCCATATCTGCATTATGTTGTGTAGCTTTTTTGATATTATCGGCAGCTTGTTCTGGGGTAATTGGATTGATTTTCATTCCGTCTTTGACAGAAGTACCTACGCCTTCTGTAACGATGCGATCACCTATTTTTAAGCCTTCAATGACCATATATTGTTGTCCGTCATTTTGGGGTAATACGATGATTTCTGTTGATTTTACGGTAGAACTGTCTGTTACGATGAAAGCAAATCTTTTGTTTTGTATTTCATAGGTAGCTTTTTGCGGGATGATGATCGCTGAATCACTTTTTGTAGGGATCATCACATTACCGCTTCCTCCACTACGTAATATTTTCCCGCTGTTATTGAATATGGCACGGATGCTGGCAGCTCCGGTAGAGCGATCAATCATACCGCTAAGAGTTGATATTTTTCCTTTTTCGGGGTATATACTTCCATCCACAAGGCGTAGTTCCACTTCCGGAAGTCCTTCGATAGCACTGTTGCTTGATCCATTGCCCTGTCGGATTAAATAAAGAATATCTTTTTCGTTCATAGAAAAGTAAACATACATTTCTGAAATATCGGATACACTGGTCAGAGGGGTAGAGGAACTTGGACTGACAAGGCTTCCAACACGAAAAGGCATTGTACCGACAATACCATCGGACGGACTAACGACACGGGTATAAGAAAGATTCTTTTGTGCATTTGTAAGTTGAGCCTGTGCTTGCGCGAGTACTGCTTTTTGTGAAGTCAAAGAGTTTTCAGCCATTTGTAAATCATATTGACTGATAATATTCTTCTTTGCCAATTCGCGTTTATTTTCGGCTGTTAATTGAGCTGTTGCTACACTGGCATTGGCAACGTTAACAGCAGCGTTGGCAACGTTAACAGCTTCTTCATATTGCACTGGATCAATCAGAAAAAGTGTTTGACCTTTACGTACGGTAGCTCCTTCATCTACACATAATTTTGTGATAAATCCGCTAACATTGGGACGGATTTCTACGTCTTGTTTCCCTCGAATGCTTGCGGGATAAGAAGAATTTAATGTGACTTGTGACGGCTGTATTGTAATAACAGCATAATCGGGTACACCGCCTTGTCCTGTTTTTTGCTTATTGCCACACGCGAATAAGGTTGCACACACGGTAATTAAAAATAATTTACGAGATAGGATCATCATAAATTTTTGGATTTTCATATTTTTTATTTTTTAATGTATTGAATTTTCTGCATCCTCACTATACATTTTCCGTGCTAATCTTTTTGTTTTCTATCTATTATTAAGAATATTTGATAAAAATTATCCTTACAAAGCATATTGAGAAATTTATATATACAAATAATGATATTTGAAGCAGATAATACTAATTTCGTGGTCACAGTTTATTTATGTATAAACTTTATTTTATATTTTATAAGTTTCTTGAAATAAGTAACTTATATTTTAAAAATATTGCAATTGTTTTTAATAATACTCAATGGAAGAATATGGAAGAAGAGGAAGTATTTAAACTTGCCATTAAATTTCGGCGACACATTCACCGTCGACCGGAAATATCTACTCAAGAATTTGAAACGCAGGCATACATTGTAGGAATATTAGAAGAACACCAAATCGTTTATCAGTTGGTCGGTACGGGAGTGATAGCTCGAATTGGTGAAGGGGAAAGATGTGTGGCTTTGCGGGCGGATATAGATGCATTGCGGGTAAATGAGGAAACCGGATTGGAATACAGTTCGGAACATCCCGGCATAATGCACGCTTGTGGACACGATATGCATACAGCGATGTTGTTAGGGGCTGCTTTGATACTTAAAAGCCGGGAAAAAGAATTGGGGGGTACGGTGAAATTAATATTTCAACCCAGTGAGGAAAAGCGTCCGGGGGGAGCCCGTCTTCTATTGCCTCATTTAATGGAATTTCCTAAACCACAGGCTATTTTCGGACAACATATATTTCCTGACTTACCGGTGGGGACAGTAGGGATTCGTGCGGGAGCTTTTTTTGCTTCTTCTGATAATATAATCTTTGCAGTGGAAGGGAAAGGTACACACGCAGCTATGCCCCAATTAGGAGCAGATCCGATATTAGCAACAGTTGCATTAATTCAATTTTATCAAACGATTATTACAAAATTTAGAAATCCATTGATTCCGGCGGTCTTGTCGATCACTTCCATTCACGGAGGAACTGCCAATAACATAATACCCGATCGGGTGGAAGTATTGGGTACGGTAAGAACCCATAACAATGAATTGCGCCATCGGATATTTGAATTGATCAATGAAAAATCTCCGTCCATTTGTGATTTATACGGTTGTCGATTTTTACCTGATATGACTTGGAATGGTTTACCTCCTTTAGTGAATGACCGGATTTTGACAGAAAGAGTGAAGACGGTGGCTCATAAATCACCTTTGGTTGAAAACATAATTGATTCCGAACCACTTACCTTGGGTGAAGATTTTGCTATTTATTTAGAACACTTGCCCGGTGCTTTTTGGACACTCGGAGTATGTCCTTCGGAAATAGAAAGTATGCCACCCCTGCATAATTCACGAATGGCTCCTGATGAAAGGGCAATACCCATAGGAATACAGATGTTGGTAGGAGTGTGCTGTGATTTTTTACGTTATCCTTAAAAGAATACCCCATCTTTTTAAAATTATGATTTTGTATGGAAATGAAAACAAAGATAACAGTATTGTAAGATGACAAAAAACAAACAGATCAACTTAAAAATCTTTTATTTTTATGACGTTGTATGAAATACTGTGATCATATACATCCGTCTTATCCATCTTTTTAATATAACGGACGACACGGATCGTGATGGGGAGAATAATTACTTCATAAAGGGATTTCAAAAATGCCTGTGTCGCAATCATAATTAATAATTCATTTATTGGAATCAATCCTCCAAAAGCTATGGGAAAAAAAAGGAGAGAATCTGCGCTTTCACCGACGAGTGTAGATACAATCGCTCGTAAAGAGAATTTTTTTCCATTGTAAGCTATCTTCATTTTGCTCATAATATAAGCATTTAGAAAAGAGCCTACTAAAAAAGCAAATAGACTGGCTATGGCAATTCGTGGGGCAAGTCCAAATACGAAATTAAAACTCTCTTCTCCTTGCCAGAAAGAAGCGGCAGGCAAGGCAATCGCTAATCGTGCAAAGCCAATAGTGAGGAAATTCATTGCAAAACCGCTCCAAATGATCAGACGGGCTTTTTTAAAACCCCAAATCTCTGCAATACAGTCGTTAAGAATATATGAAATGGGAAAAACGATCAAACCGGCGGTAGCTGTGATGGGACCAATTTGAATCACTTTCGTTTCCAATAAATTAGATGCAACGAGGCATACATTGAATAATATCCCCAGCAACATAAATGAGAGCGTAACTGTTTTTTGCATATTTCTTGTTTTTTACGTGGTTTATCAAGCACACGGAGATCATATAACCACCTGATTTTTTTTAAATAATGAAATCAACACAGGCTCTATCTTCCTTTATCGGAGCAATCATCGTTTTGACAATCTGCTGGTGGGCAGGATGATTCGCATAAATATTTAAATCTTGTTTGTTTTCAACTTCCACATCAAGAGCAATATCCCATTTTTCTATTGAATTAACATTCAATCCTACCTCAATCTTTTTCAATTCCGGAATAATATGAATCAGCTTTTCCAATTTATATTTCAATTCGGTTAATACAACCTGCTTTTCTGCATCTGAAGCAAAAGCCTTCAATTTAAAGAGTACAATATGCCTTATCATAATACTGTTAAATTTATAATCATTGTTTAATGCCACAAATATACGTGCTATAAATAATTTTTACTGCACATTGGTGTATAAAAATGAAAAAGTCGTACACCATCACTATTTCCATCACGATTTACTAAAATCTTGCTCATTCTGTTCCGCGTGGCAGGAAACTTTGTAACTTTGCACTTACGCTGAATCAGGTAAATTTTAATCATTGGGTAAAAAATGGAGAATACAACCACAGATAAAACAAGCGTTCGGATACTCACCGAAATATTGATACAGAAAGGAATAAAACACGTTGTCTTGTCGCCCGGTTCACGCAATGCGCCACTTCTTGTTGCATTTGCTCGGGAAAGTAGCCTTGAACATTACATCATCCTTGATGAACGAAGCGCAGCATTCTTTGCTCTTGGGATGGCACAACATTCCGGCGAGCCCGTTGCCATCGTTTGTACCTCTGGCACAGCCCTTTTAAACTATGCGCCAGCCGTTGCTGAAGCTTACTATCAGCGTCTACCCCTGATTGTCATTTCTGCCGATCGACCGATCGAATGGATTGATCAGGACGACAGTCAGACCATCCGCCAAACGGGGATTCTTGCGCCCATCGTCAAAGCTTCTTACCAACTGCCGGCGGAGCCCACTTCCGATGATGAACGTTGGTATGTCAATCGCTTGACAAACGATGCTGTTAATTGTGCTCTCAAAGGCAGACGGGGACCTGTGCATCTGAATGTTCCCCTTCGCGAACCTCTCTATGGAATGAAAAAAATTGGCAGAGAACAGGCGAGGACAGTAGAATTTATTGATACGGTGGAAACACTCGCTCCTGATGCTCTCGAATATCTTGCCGTCCGATTCGCTGCTTGTCGTCGTGTGATGATCCTTGCCGGTTGTCATCTTCCTGACGAACGATTGTCCACAGCCCTTCATAGATTGGCTGCCGGCGATAATGTGATTATTCTCACCGAAACCCCTGCCAATGTTTCCTCTGAACGGCACATTGCAACCATCGACCGTGTATTGGCGACCCTTGATGAACGGGAAATGCCTGATTTTGCACCCGACCTCCTCATCACTTTCGGAGGTCCCCTTATATCTAAAAATATTAAAAAATTCTTGCGTGTCCATCGTCCGTTAGAACATTGGAGCATTGATCGTTCCGAACATCCTGCCGATACTTTTGGCGGACTCACCACCCAGATTAATCTTGAGGCGGGAGCATTCTTTCCCCTCATTGTTCCTCATATACCTATTGTTGAATCCGACTACGCAGCCCTTTGGAAAAACAAAAAACGGATTGCAGAACACCGTCACAATGAATTTCTCCGGCAAGCCTCTTGGTCAGATTGGAAAGCCTTTTCTCTCATTCTGCCTGCTTTACCAACCGGATCGGCACTACAATTGGCAAACAGCACTCCTGTGCGCTACGCCCAACTCTTTGAAACCCGTCAAGTTGTCCGTGTCGATGCCAATCGTGGTACGAGTGGCATTGACGGATCAACCTCTACGGCTGTTGGTGCAGCCCGTTTAAATAATGGACTCACCACCCTTATCACCGGCGATATGGCATTTCTCTACGATTCGAATGCCCTTTGGAATCCATACATTTCCTCCCGCTTAAAAATCATTGTCATCCGTAATGGAGGAGGAGGTATATTCCGTTTTATTCCCGGTCCATCTACCCTTGATGAACTGGATACCTGTTTTGAAACCGCACAGCAAGTCGATGTAAACGGATTTGCTGCCCTACATCATTTTCTTTACTACTGTGCCACTTCTGCTGACGAATTACAAGAACTACTGCCTGTCTTTTTTGCACCTGCTGAACGTTCCGCAATCCTTGAAATCACAACGCCGCGTTTTCAAAATAGCGAAGTGCTGAAAGACTATTTCCGACACCTTCACTCGCCGGCGAGCAATACATAAATCAAAAAATGAACCAATCAACCAATCAATAATTCAAAATACTATGACACGAGAATGGAGACCCATTAAACATTATGAAGATATCCTCTTCGATTTCTTTGAGGGCATTGCCCGCATCACCATCAACCGTCCACAGGTATACAATGCCTTCCGTCCGCAAACCAATCGTGAAATGCTGGATGCTATGACCATCTGCCGCGAGCGTAATGATATAGGCGTTGTTATATTCACCGGTGCAGGCGATAAAGCCTTCTGTTCAGGAGGTGATCAGCACGTAAAAGGACTGGGCGGATACATTGATGCTGATGGCACCCCTCGTCTGAACGTTCTCGACCTTCACAAAGCTATCCGCTCTCTCCCAAAACCGGTCATTGCAATGGTCAATGGATATGCTATTGGCGGTGGACACGTCCTTCACATCATTTGCGATCTCACCATTGCATCCGAAAATGCCCGCTTCGGACAGACCGGTCCAAAAGTGGGTAGCTTCGACGGAGGATTCGGATCATCCTATCTTGCCCGTTGTGTCGGACAGAAAAAAGCCCGTGAAATATGGTTCCTTTGTCGCCAATATTCTGCACACGAGGCGGAAGCAATGGGGATGGTCAATAAAGTGGTTTCTTTTGAACAACTCGAAGATGAAACGGTTGATTGGTGCAAAACCATCCTCAGCCGAAGCCCAATGGCGATACGGATGATTAAACGTGCACTAAATGCTGAACTCGACGGACAGCAGGGCTTAATGGAATTTGCAGGCGATGCAACTTTGATGTATTACCTGATGGAAGAGGCTCAGGAAGGTAAAAATGCTTTCCTTGAGAAAAGAGATCCCAATTTTGAACAATTCACCAAATTTCCTTAGGCGATGCTTTGTGCTGATTATATGCCCTATCTTCTGCATTTTAAGCAGCCCTCCGGCACATCACGAGGAATATTGACTGATAAACAAACCTTCTTCATCCGCATTTGGGAAGAACATCATCCCAACGTTTGGGGAATAGGGGAGTGTGCCCTTTTTCGCGGACTCAGTTCCGACGATCTTCCCGGATATGAACAAGAATTACAATACGTTTGTCGCCACATTGATGTCATCTCTCTCAAACAGCTCCAAGCGTGGAGTTCCATCCGCTTTGGTGTAGAAACTGCCTTGGCAGATCTCCGCCACGGTGGACGACACATTTGCTTCCCTTCGCCTTTCACACAAGGAGAGCAGTCCATCGAAATAAACGGACTTATTTGGATGGGTGACAGAGATACAATGCAACAACGCATCCGCGAGAAAATTGATGCCGGATTTCATTGCCTGAAATTGAAAATCGGAGCTATTGATTTTGAAAGCGAACTAAATCTTTTAAAATCTATCCGTCAACAATTTTCTTTCCACGATCTCCAATTGCGTGTTGATGCCAATGGTGCTTTCACTCCTGAAAATGCTCTTTCGCGTATAGAGGCACTCGCACATTACCACCTCCATTCCATCGAACAACCTATCCGACAGGGACAACCATTACAAATGTCACGTCTTTCTGCCGTTTCGCCTATTCCCATTGCTTTAGACGAAGAACTCATCGGCATCAATGATGCAGAACAGAAACAAGAACTTCTTGCCACGATCCGTCCTGCATATATCGTCCTCAAGCCTGCTCTCTGCGGCGGATTTCACGGTGCGCTCGAATGGATTCAACTCGCCGAAAAGACACATATCGGGTGGTGGATCACCTCTGCGCTTGAATCAAATATCGGATTAAACGCCATCGCACAATGGACAGCGACCTTGAATAATTTGCTACCGCAGGGACTGGGTACCGGGCAACTATATACCAATAATATCCCATCTCCCCTCCGCTGTTATGGTGAAAAACTTCAATTCGATACGGCTGCCGATTGGGATTTCAAACCCTTAAACCTCCCCAAACAGACACTGTAATGCTGATACCCGACAAAACTTTCATCTCTGCTCCATCGCCCCTTTCGCCCAAAGTCGATGAACAACTTCAAGCCTTCCTCCGTGAATGGTTCGACGACAAACCCTATGTCATTGCTCACACTTCCGGATCAACCGGTATACCCAAAGAAATCCATCTCTCTAAAGCCGATATGCGTGCCTCTGCCGACATTACAAATGCTTTCTTTGGTATCAACACTCGCTCCGTCCTTCTGCTGTGCCTCTCTGTCGACTATATTGCCGGGAAAATGATGGTTGTTCGTGCCCTGCAAGCAGGAGCTGAACTCATTACCGTCAATCCGTCTTCACATCCCCTGCACGACAATAAGCGTCCCATCGACCTTGCTGCAATGGTTCCCCTTCAAGTAGAAGAAACACTCCATCAAGAACCGGGTTGTATCTCTGCTGTCCGTCAACTTTTAATTGGTGGAGCGCCTCTTCCTCCAACTGTCGAACACTGTCTAAAAACCATTTCCACCAGCTGTTATGCTACCTATGGTATGACTGAAACCGTATCACACGTCGCCCTGAGAAAATTGAACGACACACCTCTCTACACCGCGTTGGCGAACATCCATTTCACAACTGACAATCGGGGATGTCTTATTATCCATACCCCCCACCTTAGTACCCCTTATTTCGTCACCAACGACCTTGTTTCCCTTGTTGATTCTCGTCATTTTGAGTGGTTTGGACGGTTCGATAACGTAATTAATTCCGGTAGTATCAAACTATTTCCGGAAATCATAGAGCATAAAATGGCTCCTTTCATCACTTCTCGTTTCTTTCTCACCACGCTGCCCGATTTGCGACTCGGAGAACGCCTTATTCTTGCCATCGAAATTTCCGATCCCGATCCATTCAGTATAACACTCTTGGCTAATCATCTCCGTTCTTTACTTGAGCCTTATGAAATGCCCAAAGAAATCCATTGCTTCTCACATTTTAGAGAAACAGAGAACAATAAAATAATCCGCGATATAAATAAACTCAAGGCATTGTACATTTACCGACCGCAACATTTGCCGGCCGGCGGAAAAAACTAACCACTGCTAAACAGACAGCAATCACCCATGCAAAAATGAAAGGGAAATAATCAGAAGTAGTTGAAAATATATATCCTAAAACCTTTAAAATAAAAGGATAAGTAATGATAGCCACATAATTCATCACCATCACCAACGACAAAGCATACGTTGCGTGAGTAGGGGATACCCCTGCTACCGTCCGATCATAAATCAGCGGCTGCATCACCCCGTAGCCTACTCCAATCAAAACAACACCCGCTGTCAGCCATACAATTCCTGCTTTCACTATAAATAACAGTAAACCAACAGACAACAATATCAAAGAAACAAATCGGCTATACTCCTTTAATCGGCAAAGTATTCGGTTGATAAATAAACCGGGTAGCGTGATCGCTAAGAAAAATACAGAAATCAAAGTGCCGGAAGTAGCATAATTCCCAATTCCTAAATTTTGCATATAAAGTGACAAATTCAAAGGAATGGCTAATGCTGCCAAGGTAATTAGATAATAAAATAACATCAATCCTATCGGCAAGTGAAAGCAACCTTTTTCTGCCGGTTGTGCCTGCTTAATCGCCAATTCGTCGTTTGCTGCCTCTCCTTCTTCTCCTTCTCTGCGCTTCAGAAAGAATGCAAAGAGCAACGAAACTCCCGAAACACAGTAAACCAGAAATGACAAATGCCAGTTGATACCGGCTAAAAAACCGGCAAATAAGGTGACGATCACCAGCGTAAAATTTGTAATCGCCGAAACAAAACCCAATTGTTGGGTCCGGTAGTGTCCGCTGAAATAATCCGCCACCAGCCCCGTAGAAAAGGGGATCACCAATCCGGCTCCAATACCCAGTAATCCGCTTACCACCAGCAATAACGATAAACTCCCGACCAATGGATAGATCACACTACACGCAAAAAAAATGGCCAATCCGATGATGAGCAACTGTTTCTTATTCATCTTCAGCGACAATCGCCCGGCTAACAAAATAAATGGGATGATAACAAAAGAAGGTAATGATTCCAACAATTGTAATTCCAACTCACTTGCTCCCCGAAAAATTGTTTCTAACTTACCCAAAATAGGAGAGATAGCCAAGCCGGGTAATGACGTAACCATAGATATAGAATAAATAGCAACCAACGTTTGTAGTGTAATATCCGCTTGTCCTGTCTTTATTTTCATCCGTCCGTTTTTTTATTTTATAACGTAACCGGGAAAAAAAGGTTAGCGGATTTCAGCTGTTCTCTCTGCTTTATGACATTCTATCACAACCCGTCGTTCACAGGAAAGGGTAGTGGCAAATAAATAAACCGCACCCCCATCTTTTATACCACTGCGTTTGCGAAATTCAGCCACCGTTATGGGGAAATTACGGGTAGAGAGATTGGCTTGCGGAATCTCCTTTTTCAACTCCTTCAATAACCGTCCCGAAAAGTCTACCGTTCGATCTACCGTAAAACTGCGTCCCGGAAAATCTGCGCAATACCGGTCTGAGGTGTACAAATGACTGTGTTGATGCAATTTCTCTATTCCCAGTCGGCAGGCGATCAACTTAAAGGCTCCGCTCTTCAAAAGTGCTGCGTGAGGTTCATACAAAAACCTTTTCACTTCTGTTGCCGTCTGCAATTTTGCTGCCTTTTCTTCCTTTCGGATAAACGAAAAACATTGCTCTGTTTCCTCCGGGCGAAGATTGACCGCACATATTCTCACCTCTCCGTCATCCAATCGCCGGATTGCCGGATCTAAAACGAACAATAATTCTTTACACTCATTTCTCACTGAAACGACGTGTACTTCACTCGTTTCCGGCAATAAACGGAGCGTTTCTTCCACATCAGCCATCGGGGATACCTTTACAATCATCCGACGGCAACGCTCCAATAACAAAGACTTCAATTGAACAACATCCGGTTCACAATCCGTCAAAGCGAATACCCGCTTGTTATCTTTTGCCCGTCGTGCCGGATCTAAATAAAAAGTATCTGCTGACAGATGTCCCGCCAATTCCTCCGCATTTCCTTGCATCACCTGAATGTTGCCCGCACCCAGCACTTTGAAATTATGTTCTGCCGCCGCACAATACTCCGTAAACCGCTCCACATAAATTCCCTTCTTTGCTTTTTGTGCCAAATAAAACGTATCCACACCTAATCCGCCCGTCAAATCACAAAAACATTCTCCCCGCAATAGCCCTTGCTTATAACGGGCTGTATTTTCCGACGAACACTGTTCTGTCGATAAACGCGATGGAAACACTATCTCCTCCTCGGCAAACCACACGGGCAATTTTTCCCGTATCTGCCGCCGGGCAATGATCTGATCAATAGCAAATGGAACGTCCATTTCCGGATAGCGGGAAGCCGATAATAACAATCTTTCCGGATCATCTGCAAAATGCATCCGTATAAATGCTTTCAATTCAGGCGATAAACCTATAAATGACGAACCATCCTTTCTCATAACGATTGACTCACCCGACCGTGTGATCGGTTTATACTATTTTATCCGGATTTTTTTTGATAAAATCACCCCAAGATCTTGTTACGCTCCCCTCCGAAGCTAACGGACTGCAACTTTGTAAATAATGACAATAAGCAATGGCAATGGCATCTGTTTCATCAAATTGATTTGAAGTCGTTTCAATCTTCATAAACTTACTTAACAACAACGCGATTTGCTCTTTAGAAGCCGTACCGCTACCTGTCACGCTCATCTTAATCTTCCGTGGCGCATATTCAAATATAGGTATATTCCTTTGCAGGGCTGCTGCAATAGCCACTCCCTGCGCTCTTCCTAATTTCAACATTGATTGTACATTCTTGCCGAAAAATTGCGACTCTATCGCCAATTCATCCGGGCGATAACTGTCAATCACTTCCAAGGTTCTGCGAAAAATCCGTTGCAACTTCAAATAAGGGTCCGTCATTTTCTTCATATCCACAATACCCGAAACGACTAACTCAGGTTTTACGGTCTTGCCAGATGTTTTAATAACCGCGTAACCCATAAAATTAGTACCCGGATCAATACCCATAATTAACTTTTCCATATCTTCATATTTCCGTCAAGACACTACTGAAATAGAGATAGCGTCCGGCATAATGTTCTGAGATTTTAGCCTCTATACCGGGCAACCAATCTTTCAAAAAATGCTCTTCCTGTTCTATTGAATTAAATACCACTTGCAAAGAATAAGTTTTCCCCTCTGCTTGATCAATAGATACCTTCGTAAAAATCACATCTTCACAAAGCTGATTTTCCCGTAATGTTTGGAGATACTGCTCTTTTACAAACGTGATCCATTCGCTTTCCATCGCTTCATCAATGATAAAACTGGTGTTATAAATTGTTCGCATCTTTTTCAAATGATTTCAAATAATTACCTGCTGCCGCTTCATTTCTTCTTCCCATCGTCTATAATGACTTTGCTATCTCTCGATATAACCTTCCCGCCTCAATGCTGTACACGCTTCCGGAGTAGTCCGAAACCAACATTTTATATAACTCCTGCGCTCCCGGAACATCCTTCGTTTTCACTTTCAAACCCGCCAATTCAAAAATAGCTTCGGCACGGATATAGCTCTGTTCCGATTCATTTTTCAAACGGGTAAACAATTCCGCCGCTTCTGTATATCGGAAACTTCGGCTGAAAAGTTCGGCTTTCTCCAAGGTAGCATAATCGGCAATATCCCCACTACTGTTCCCAATTAGACTATCGAGCATCAGTAATGCCGCTTGATCTTGTTTCTTATAAATCAAATACTCCGTTCGTGCCATCTTTTCCAAGGCACTGTTATCTTCTCCCTCTTCATAATTCATATCAATAAAGTGCGACATCTTGATCGCATCATTGGCAATCATTTTCGTGGTCGCACCCTTTAACACATCAAATTGTGCCCGTGCCCACAACAAATCGCCGGCATAATAAGCCAACCACGCTTTTTTCAACTTCGCCTCATAACCAATATCATTATTCGGATTCTCCTTTTCAACTTGCGTATAAAGAATCGTCGCTTCCCACGGATTGTCCATATAAGTCAACAAATCGGCACGCTTTGATTTCAGCATACTCAATGCCATACTATTTATCCTTCGGATGGATGCACCCCTCTCTAATACCCGATTTGCCGAGTCGGGTTGTTGCAATTGATAGGCATATAAATCGGACAACAACACGACCACATCGACATTCTCCGGTGTATAGCCGTATTCCTGCATATAAGTGGCACAATCCTCCGCAATTCGCTTGTATTGTATTACCTCACACGCTTGCTTTCGACACTTCTCGTATCTACAATTCAGGAGCTCTTTGCGTGCCGAAACATAGTAAGGATTCTTCTCTTTTCCTTTTTCTATAATCTTCCCGTAAGCATTTGCCGCAATGTCATACTCTTCTCCTTCGGCAGCACTCTGCGCAATATTCAGAAAAATATATAATTTATCCGTAGCCTTTTGATTTAACAATGTTGCGTGTTCCAAAGCTTTCGGATAGTTTTTTGTTTGCAGATAATACCATACGCCCAATTCATCGAATACAGGAGCATAATCTGCTTTTTTCAATACCGCATTCAGATTTTTTTCGATGACGACATCCACACTGTTAACAATGTCATACGATCGGGCAAAACTGAGTTTTGAAGTGATATTATTAATTTCCATCGGCTTCAGTTCCAACGCTCGGATAAAAAGAGCGATCATACTCTCATAATCCCGTTCCATCATATAATTATCGCCCAATTCGCTCATAAAAGCATCCGGCTGTTTCAAGAGTTCTTTTCCCCGTTGATAGGTTTGGATCGCCCATCCGTATGCCCTTATATTTCTAAACTTGTACGCCAAGTTATTAATATCTCCGGATTGAGGAATCAGCTTTTTAATCGCTTTATCATAATACTCTTCGGATTTCTTTATTTTTCCCTGTTGCTCATAGATGTAGCCCAAATTGACTAAGAAATCCTTGTTGCTGTCATCTGCTTTCAGGAATTTCTTTAACACCTCTTCTGCCTGATCGTATTCCTTTCCGTTGATCAGACAAATGATGTGGTAATCTAAAAAATCGGACGAACGTGTACGCTCATAGAGTTTCAGGAACAGATCCGCTGCCTTGTCATATTCTTTATTCTGATAATAAGTATATGCCAACTGCGAATCATTCCCTTGTCCAAAAACAAAGCAGGGGAGTAGGAATAAAAGGAGGATATAGACAATTTTCATAGCGGTAAAATATGTTTATTCGTTTATTTGTTGAATCGTATATTTGTATCTGTGTATCAACAAATATACGATCCAACGAATAAACAATTTTATCTGAGATGCCGCTTACTTAATCAAGTCGGTTCCCATAAATGCTTGAAGCACCTTCGGCAAGCGTATGCCTTCGGCACATTGGTTATTTTCAAGGAGTGCCGCTACGACCCGCGGAAGAGCCAGTGAACTACCGTTCAGTGTGTGGCAGATGGTTGTTTTTTTATCACCTTTATCCTTAAAGCGAAGCTTTAGACGATTGGCTTGAAACTCTTCAAAATTAGAAACAGAACTGACTTCCAGCCATTTCTCTTGCGCTTTGGAATAGACCTCAAAATCAAAAGTCAGGGCAGAGGTAAAACTAATATCTCCACCGCATAGGCGGACGATCCGATAAGGCAAACCTAATTGAATCAACAGCCCTTCAACGTGCTTCACCATCACCTCCAATGCTTCATAAGAAACTTCCGGGCGGGAAATTTGTACAATCTCCACCTTGTCGAATTGGTGCAGACGGTTCAAGCCGCGTACATCTTTTCCGTACGATCCCGCTTCCCGGCGAAAACAAGCAGAGTAAGCCGTATTTTTCACCGGCAATTGATCGCCGTCCAAGATCATATCCCGGTAAATATTGGTCACGGGTACTTCTGCCGTAGGGATCAGATAAAGATGATCTTCGTTCACATAATACATCTGACCGTCTTTATCAGGCAACTGTCCGGTTCCATACCCTGAATCGGCGTTCACCATTAGGGGTGGCTGCACCTCCTGATAGCCGGCTTTGATATTCTCGTCAAGGAAAAAATTAATCAAGGCACGTTGCAAACGGGCACCCAAGCCTTTATACACCGGAAAGCCTGCTCCTGTAATTTTCACGCCGGTTTCAAAGTCGATTAAATCATATTTCTTGGTTAACTCCCAGTGCGGAAGATCACTTGCCTGCTTTTGCGGCACATTGTCTACGATCTTGATAATTTCATTATTAGCTTCCGATTTCCCTCTGGGTACGGATGCGTGTGGCATATTCGGCAGACGGAGCAGAAGACTATTCAATTCCGTTTCGAGTTCATTTCGACGGTTATTCAGATTGACAATGGCGGTTTTCAAATCAGAGGTTTCCTGACGGGCTTTTTCTGCCTCCTCTTTTTTGCCGGATTGTATCAGTTGACCGATTTGTTTGGCAATAATATTCATCTCTGCCTGATTTGCTTCGGCTTCCTGTTGAATGGATTTCCGCAGCTGATCGAGTTCTATGATTTTTTCAATAGGTTCCCGGGCATCAAAATTCTTTACACCCAGTCGTTCAATAACGATTTCTTTATTTTCCTGGATAAATTTCAGATTCAACATATATATGATTTTAGATTTCAGTCCATTGACTTATAAACATTTCTTTGTACTTATGCTTGTGTCGGCGATTGATTCCCTCGTTGCTCTTTCCCCGTTGATCGCCGCTCATTTTATGATGTGGTAAAATTATAAAAAAACTCCTGTATTCACACAGAATACAGGAGTTTAATATTTCATTTCTTTTCAGTTTATTCTGCGGCAGCTTCTACTGAAACGAACGATTTGTTATTTCTTTTCTTTTTAAAAGTAACAATTCCGTCTGTCAAGGCAAATAAAGTGTGATCTCTTCCGATCCCAACATTTTCACCCGGATTGTGTACGGTTCCTCTCTGGCGAACCAGGATATTTCCTGCTTTGACAACTTGTCCTCCCCAGATTTTTACTCCTAATCGTTTGCTTTCTGATTCACGGCCGTTCTTAGAACTTCCGACCCCTTTCTTGTGTGCCATATCGTATAATTTTTTTAGAAGTTACAAATAAAATTAAGCATTGATAGATTCAATCAGAATCTGAGTCAAGCATTGACGGTGACCATTCTTTCTTTCAAAAGTTTTTCTTCTTTTCTTTTTGAAGATAATCACTTTATCTGCTTTCACGTGTGCTAATACTTTTGCGGTAACTTTAGCACCTGCGACTACCGGTGTACCGATTTTAATTTGACCGTCGTTGTCTATAAGAAGTACATTTTCAAATTCAACTTGTGAACCTTCTTCGGCTGCCAATCTGTGAACATAGACCTTACGATCGTTCTCTACTTTAAATTGCTGTCCTGCAATTTCAACAATAGCGTACATTTTTTATTGTTTTAATGTTTGTACCACGAGGTGGGAGTTTTTCCACTTATTATACCCCTTAGGAAAATTTTGTGGTGCAAAAGTACTATATATTTTTGAGATACAAAATTATATGCTAAAATAAATCAATATTGGCAAGTGAAAATGAAAATTCTTCCACCGGCATCTGCTTTTTCTTGTTAAAGTCTATTTATCCGGTATTATATAGGTATCATACATTCGTTCATCTCCCACCCAATCGCTACCCAATCGTTTGAGAATGGTTTGGGTATCGCTACCTTCCCTTCGTATTCTCGTCGTTGTCCCTTCGTATTCTCGTCGTCGCGAAACGAAGAGGGGGCAAAGAGACTACATTGGGAATACGACTGTAACTAAAAGATAGTGATGTCGTTATATGTCTATAAGTGGGAGAATTGTAGAGGATTGGAAACTTTAAATGTGAAATAACGTATAGATAAACGGTAGAGGGGAGGGATTGTTTTTTTAAGATTGAAATTGTTTCTTGTAAAATGGGGAGGAGTATAATATGGGGAGGTGGAGTTTGAAAAGTCAATGAATGTTGAACAAACCTATAAATTTTGAATGTATGAATAAACAGAGATTTGTTGTGATTATTATTTCGCTGATCGGGATGATAGCGACTTTTTTCCCTTGGTATCGGATTGCACCAACCGATACGTTATCCGGAGTGATGTCTTCGGGGTGGTTTACCTTGCTGATGTTTGTGATCATTATCATATTGGCATTGCGTAAGAATTTACAGGAAAATCTGACGATGGGGATCTCTTGGATGATGACTATTTGCAGTTTACTGGTTTCGTTTGTTGTGTTGTGGAGAATGATTGATGTTTGGTTTGCTGATGAAGGAATGTTTAGTTTGGGGGGAAGGATGACGGGGCTTTTGGGAAACGAGGTTTCGATTGCTTATGGGGCTTGGATCGTTGTGATTGCCGGGATTTGTGTCCCGTTTGCCGCGTATTTATTTCGGGATAAGACTTTCCGACGGTCTTAGGAGAGGGGTGTACGGGAGCCTTGTGTGTGGACTTTTTATGAAAAACAAAGGATTCGCTTTGTTTTTTTTTATTTTTTATCTATCTTGTGACACTTTTAAGGCTGTATAGACCGCCTTGAAGAGGGATAGATGAACTTATTAAAATTGAAAGATATGTTTGAGACAAGTATTTACAAAAATAGACGTTTACGTCTGAAAGAAAAAATGAGTGGTGGTTTGGTGCTGATTTTAGGAAATGAAGAAGCGGCTGCCAATTATAAGGATAATACTTATAAATTTCGTCAGGATAGTTCGTTCCTGTATTTTTTCGGTTTGAATTTACCCGGATTTGCCGGAGTGTTGGACGTTGATTCGGGAGAGGAGTATCTTTTCGGGAATGACGTGGATATGGATGATATTATTTGGATGGGACCACAACCCAGCGTGAAGGAGTTGGGTGCTTCCGTTGGGATCACTCATACGGCATCTTTTTCCAAGTTATCCGATTGTCTTCGGAAGGCTGTCGCTCAAGGTCGGCGGATTCATTTTTTGCCGCCTTACCGGTATCGGAATATTGTTTTGTTGGAAGACATTTTGGGTGTTCACCATTCTATTCAAAAAGAGTATGCTTCGTTGGAGTTGATCAAAGCGGTTATTTCGCTCCGTTCGGTAAAAGAGGCTTGCGAGATAGAGGAGATTACGAAGGCTTGTAATATTGGTTACGAGATGCACACGGCTGCTATGCGCAATGGCAAACCGGGAGTGAAAGAGCAATATATAGCCGGGATTTTGGAAGGTATCGCTGCCTCGTATGGCAGTATGGTTTCTTTTCCGGTGATCCTTTCGCAGCACGGAGAAACGTTGCATAATCACGATCATAGTCAGTTTTTGCAGTTGGGGCGGATGATGTTGACGGATGCCGGGGCGGAGGAGGTTTCCAATTATTGTTCGGATTTCACCCGTACGGTTCCGGTGGGCGGTCGGTTTTCGGAACGACAGAGAGAGGTGTATAGCGTGGTATTGGCTTGTAATAACAAAGCGATAGAAATTGCCCGTCCGGGAGTGACTTATCAATCTGTCCATTTGGAGGTTTGCAAGGTGTTGGCGCAGGGATTGAAAGATCTGGGGTTGATGAAAGGAAATGTCGATGAAGCGGTGGCTGCCGGGGCTCACGCTCTGTTTATGCCTCACGGATTGGGTCACATGATGGGATTGGATGTGCACGATATGGAGGATTTGGGACAGATTTATGTGGGATATGACGATGTCACCCGTCCGATCAATCAGTTCGGTACTTCTTCTTTGCGGATGGGACGCCGGCTGGAGGAAGGGTTTGTGATTACGGATGAACCGGGATGTTATTTTATTCCTGCCCTGATAGATCAATGGAGAGAGCAGGGAATGCACAAGGATTTCCTGAATTATGATAAGATTGAAACGTTTAAGGATTTTGGCGGTATTCGTATTGAGGATGATATTTTGATTATTCCCGGCGGTTCCCGCTTTTTGGGAGACAAGCGTACGCCTGTGACGATTCGGGAGATTGAGGATATAATGCGATAGTGGCAGATGGTTTGTGAAATGTTATTTAAGTTGATCGACTTATTTAACATTTCAAATTTTCTTTGAAATGAATTGTTTTCAGCCTTGTGGCTGACGGACTTTTTATTTGT